>JBEIQP010000142.1:0-6218 GCA_040376455.1 Planctomycetaceae bacterium
ACCACCTGGGCCGACTGCTCGCCCACGAGCACGTTGGCCGCCTTGATGCACGTCCAGGCGATCGGCACATCGAAGCCGACCTTCACGAGCGGCCGTTGCCGCTGCCGCTCGAGTTCGGGCGTCTGTTCAGCGATGTCCTCGACCGGCCCCACGACGCCGTCGTCTTCGTTCGGCATGTCACCCTGATCGACCGCGAGCGGCCCGAGCCGATCCTGCACCGCAATGCCGGGCAACGACTTCTTCGCCGCCTCGAGGGAGACCGTCTGCACCTTACCGCACACGGGCTCGCGCCGCTCCTCGAGTTCCACCGAGGTGTCGGCCGCATAGCCCCGCGGCCCTTCGGGCTTCGCTTCTTCGAGCGGACGGGTCACCTCGCGGACGGCGCCAAACCGCGGCGCGAACACGCAGGCGCAGTTGGAGGTGACGAGCCGGGCGCAGTCGGAGTCGGGCATCTCGTCGGCGGCGTGGTAGCGGGCCACCGTGTCGCCCGCCGTGAGATGGCCGAGCCGGTCGGGACCGATGGCGATCGCAGGCCTCTGGTGATCGCCGCCGTCACAGACGAGGTAGGGACCCACGATCGGCGGCGGCGGCGGTTCGCACACCACGCACGCCGCTGGCGGGCAGTCGGGCTCGCACGTGCCGGTCGGGCATCCGCCACGAGGGCCGCAGGCTCGGCAACCGGCATGCCCAAGACGGGGCAGGGGAGGGCAGGGCGCCTCGAGACCGGTCCTCACGACGCGGGCATCTCGGCGGACGGCACCCGCCTCCGACACCCGCTGCACGTCTCGCTGCCATGGTTCCGCAGCCACGGCATGGTCGGCAGGCATCGCCGCAGAGGCCACCATGACTTCAGACTCGACATCGGCGAGTTCGCCTCCGGGCAGCGCCGGCCCGGCGGAGTCGACCTGATCGATCGCGTGTGAGACCGCAGCCGTGCCGAGCACCGCCGACGTCGGGATGCCGCGGCACGAGGCGAGCGACACGGCAGCCACGGCGATCGCAGCGATCCGCAGCCAGCGCAGCCGGACGGCGGCCGGAGCCGCCGCAGCGCCACGCCACTCTCCCGAGGCCCGCCGCGTCATGGCACGCTCCCCGAAGGCGGCAGTCTGTTCCCGAGCACCATCTCGACCACGGGATCGCCGAGCGTGCTGGCCACTTCGAGCGCGTCGTCGCCGGGCTTCACGTCAAACCAGCCGGCCGGCACCGGGTCGGGCTGCTCCGACTCGCACGATGCATAGACGACGCGCCGGACGTGCGCCCCGTTCGCGGCCGTCTCGAGGTCGTCGCGGTCGATGACCAACTCCACCGGAAATCTCCAGGCCATTCCCGCGGGCGCGGCGAGTTTCGCCAGCACGCGGATGGAGGGAAACAGTTCCTCACCCTCGCGGCCCGGGATGCCGCCAACCCGCAGGCGGTACGGCTGCCCGACAACGAGCCCGATCCGCAGCGGCCCCTGCCGAAGCGGCGACCAGCCTTCGGCTGTCTCGACCGCGAGCAAGAGCCCTTCGGGGCCGCGAATCTCGACCGGTTGCACCCGGTCAGAAAGAACCGTTTCCGGACAGGGACCGGGCTGCGGCCGCCCTGGGGCGCCAATCGCTCCCGGGTGTGAGGTGTTGGCGAATGTGCCCACCGCGTTCGCCGCAGCAGCCTGGTGGGTGGAGCCCATCCAAGATGCCGAGACGAAGACGGCGGTCGCCAGCAGCCCGCGGGCAAGCCGCAGCACGGTCCCTGTACGGAAAAGTCGGTTCCTAATCATCACTCCATCGGCTCCGGCGGACACGGAGCGTCGCCGGCTTTGCCGTGCCCAAGCATCCGGGCACCGGCTTCGATCGAATCTGGATCCGCCCCGCCGTTGTTCACCCACCTCGTGCGGTCCTCGTGGGGCTGCTTGAGGTGAAGGTGGGGCACGTCGTGCCGTTCGAGCACGTAGGCGTGCCGAGCGGGCTTCGGATAGCTCAGGCCGGGATATTCCTGCACGTGCAGGCCGACCGACCGCGACGGCGGCGGGATATGCATCTTGGTGTGGTTGGTGATCGAGTGCCGCTGCAGGCCCGCCGGCACGCCGAGCGGAATGTGCGCGGGACCGGGCAGGCCGATCGGCGTACCCACGTGGGGCATGCCGTATTGCGGCGCGGTCATGCCGGCAAGAAAGGCGGGGGGCATCTGCGACGGATCACCGCCGCAGGGCATGCCAAGCGGTGCGGCGAGCCCGGCGGGCGTGGCCGTGCCGGCTCCGGCCAGTCCACCAGCGACGACGGCGCCACTGTTGCCCGGCGACTCGAGATCCTTGTTGCCGATGCGGATGATCGCCAGGATCGAGCCGCGGCGATCGGCCTCGACGACGGGATCGCAGCCCGGATCGAGCCGGGTGCTGACGAGCGTCTCCACGCCGGCCACAGCGAGTTCCTGATACTCGGCATCAGGGAGGTAGACAACCTTGGTGACGAAGTTGCCGCTCGTCACCTGGTCGAGATCTTCTTCGGTGAGTTGGAACGGCACCGCGTTGTGCGCGAGATAGGCCGCTGTGCGGGGCGTGACCGGCGCGACTTCGAGCGACGGATAGAGTTCGATACCCTCACGACCAGGGATGTCGGTCACCTTGAGCCGGTAGATCGCCCCCTGCGAGAAGTCGTATCGGCCCGGTGCCACAAGCGGCTCCGAATCGAAGCCACCGCTGGCCGAGATGTCCCAGCGGACCTGCATGCCGTCGGGACCGACGAAGCCGATCTGCGACGTCGGGGCCATCGCGCAGACGCCGCCAAGACCAGCCGCGCCTCCGGCACCGACCGGTCCACCCGCGCCGGCCGCCTCGAGCGCGGCCTCGTAGGAAGCCGGCGTGATGATGCCGGGGCCGGGCCCCTCGACACCCGGACCTGGGTGCTGGAGCATCGCTGCCGGCGGCAGGACGTTGGTGTGCGGCGTGGCGATCGGCCGGATCTGGGCGAGGCCGGTGAACGGCGAGTTCGCCGGAATGGTGCAGCCCGTGAGCGTGGCGGCCAGCGACATGCCGACGAATCCCTGCAGACGTCGCGTTCGCATTGCTATCTCTCCGAAATTCCGGGCTGAAACAGGCCCTTTGACCGCGCCGGGAAGCCGCCCGATCCGGCATGGGCCGGTTCGGCTGGTTTCCCTACACTCGCCGCCCGTGAAGGCGTCGTTGGATGGCCGCGATCGGTCCATCCACGTGAGATGTTTCGACGCTCCGCCGGTGGTTTCTTTGGCAAAATCGACAGAGTCACCCTGATCGTGACGATCAGCCCATTCGCCAAACTCCCCAGTCGCCGTCGCCTGCCATGGGCCGTCGCATCCCTGGCGATGGTGGCCGTCTGGGCAGGCTCAGGCGGTGCCGAACCCGGTGCCACGAGCGTCTACCAACGTCGGATGGAGCCGGCGCCCGCCGCGGAGCCCGGTGCCGCCGTGTCGACGACCAGCGGCGCGACGCCGGCGATGATCAGCGCGGGCGAACCGGAGGACGCGGCGGTCCAGGCGGAGCGCATCGTGCTCAGTTCCGCGGCCGTGATCATCCGCGCCCAATCGTTCTCGGTGAGGTTTCGCCAGAAGGCACGGGTCGGCGACCGGGTGCTCGTCGGTACGGGCCGCTACGTGCAGTCAGGGCAGGGGGAGGAACAGCGATTTCGCTTCGACTCGACGCTCACCTGCGACACCGAAACCTTCGAGTTGACGGAGGTCTCCGATGGGCTGTTCTGCTGGACGCACAGGCACAACGGCGAGGAGCCCGTGTCGCTCCAGCGTGTCGACGTGCGGCGGGTGCGGAGCAAGCTGGCTGAACTCAACGCCCCCGATGCCGCCGATGGCGCCTCCTATCTTGGTGGTCTCCAGCGGGTGATCCGCCTCCTGCGACACTGGTTCCGGTTCACCAAGGCAACGCCCGTCGATCTGGACGGCCAGCCGGTGTGGCTCGTGGAAGGGGAATGGATCACCGCCACGCTGCCATTGATACTCCCCCAGCTCAAGGATCGCGCCGCGGCGGACGGCGGCATCCGGGCCTGCGACCTGCCCGACGGCATGCCGTGGCAGGTGCGGATCGCGATCGGCCGAAACGACCTCGTGCCCAGGCGAATAGAGTGGCTCGCCATCCCCGGGCCGCGGCCGGTCGCCGACAGACCGCTCGAGCCGATCGGGGTGATGGATTTCCACGATGCGGAGATCGACGGGCCTATCGACCCCACGGCGTTCTTCTACCAGCCCGCGAGCGCGGGGCTGATGGACGTCACCGAGCGGGAGGTGAACTCGCTCCAGCTGATGCGGTAGCGCCGGGCCAGTCGGCTGCCACCAGCCGCGCCGCGGCATCGATCGCCGCCAGCATGCTCGCGGGATCCGCGCGGCCAGTGCCCACGATGTCGAATCCCGTGCCGTGGGCCACGCTCGTCCGCACCAGCGGCAGGCCGAGCGTGATGTTGACCGCCCGATGCATGCCGAGCAGTTTGATCGGGATGTGCCCTTGGTCGTGGTAAAGGGCGACCACGCCGTCGAACTCTCCCTGGCTCGCCCGGAGAAAAAGCGTGTCGGCGGGCAGCGGCCCCGCGACAGCGATGCCGGCGGACGCGAGCGCCGCCACGGCCGGCGCCACGATCGCCGCCTCGTCGTCGCCGAACAGTCCACCTTCGCCGGCGTGCGGGTTGAGTGCCGCCACTGCGATCCGCGGTGGCCGGCCCAGGAGCGCAGCGAGCAGCGATGCGAGTCGGGTGCCGGCCGCCTCGATCGCGGCGGGCGACAGCCGGGCCAGCGCCATCCGCAGCGATTCATGGAGCGTGGCATGGACGACGCCGAGACCGGCGCCATCCGCCGCCGGTAGCCAGAGCATCATCGAGGCCGCATCGTCGCGCAGCCCGCAGGCCCGGGCGAGGAGTTCCGTGTGGCCGGGCACGTCGTAGCCGGCAGCGTGGAGCGCCTCCTTATGAAGTGGCCCGGTGACGATGGCCGCCACCTGACCCGTGCGGGTCGCCGCGAATGCCGCCTCGACGGCCCGGGCCGCGGCGCGGCCACCGGCGGCTGACACCTCACCGAGCAAAACTGTCGAAGCGGCCGGGGCGCCGCCGGGATCGACCACCAGGAGCGTGTCGGGAGTGGACGGTCGGCGGTCGGCAGCCGCCACCGTGTCGATCCGCAGCGGCGGCATGCCGCGGCGCTCCGCGATCGCCGCCGCGAGCATCGCGGGCTCCGCGACCACCCGCAGGGCCGCGCGGGCGTGTGCCGCCGGATTCGCCCACGCCAAGCAGGCGACCTCTGGACCGATGCCGGCAGGGTCGCCGCACGTGATGGCGATCACGGGAACCGCCCGGTCGGTCGTACTCGAAGGAGGGGTCATGGCGTTGCTCGTGCCCCCAAGCCTATAACGCCATTGCCGGCAACGCAGGCGACCCGCTCAGGATCGCCTGCTGAAGCCGCCCTCGGAGTCGCTGCAGCCATGGAGCAGGTGTTTACACGGGCCGCCCTGTTTGCGCTGGTGCTTCTGGCGGCGACCGCCTGTCTCGGCCTCTGGCTGGGCGATCTCCACGGGGTGACCGACCCGGCCATCCTCCGCTGGGGCACCGTGCACCGCCTCACCGGCGTGCTCACGGCCCTGGTGGTGGTGCTCGTCAACAGCCTGACAGTCACCTACTTCATCGGCACGGGCCGCTGGTGCCGCGAGGTGGTCGAGGTGTACGGACTCGACCAGGCTTTCGTGACGCGAAGCGCGAAGCTCAAGCGGTCGGCCTTTCCGTTCGCGATGGCCGGGATGCTCGCGATCGTGGCCATCGTGGCGCTTGGCGGCGCCGCCGACCCCGCCGCCGGTCGAAAGGGGAGCCGTGATTGGGTCACATGGCATCTCGTCGGCGGCCTCGGCCTGGCCGGGGCGATCGCGGCCTGCTTCCAGGCGCAACTGCCGGCGATCCGTGGGCAGCACGCGCTCATCGATGACGTCATGGACGAGGTCCGCAGCGTGCGGCTCGCTCGAGGACTCGACGTCGACGGCTGACGGGATGCGCCGCGAGGCAGGCTCGCCCTTCCGGGATGGAATGGGAGCCGGGCAGGCACACAGGTTGAAATCCTGTGCTACGGAAAGAGGACGCAGCGAGGGGCTGCCCGTGCCCGAGAGCCGGCGTTGCTGTCTCCGCGCAGCCACGCCCAATCCGCCTGCGGCGGATCGGTGCCCGGCGAAGCGGAGAAAGCATCGAGCGAGTGAAGGGCAGGATGCCCGCAGCGAGCGTCCGGCG
>JBEIQP010000024.1:0-29040 GCA_040376455.1 Planctomycetaceae bacterium
CTCGTTTCGCAGGGTGACGTCGTCAGCCCGGCGGGCCGGCAGCGGACGATCGACGTCTTCGGCGAGCCCCTCTCGCCCCGCCAGGTCGTGGAACGCATCTGCGCCGACGTGCGCGGCACGGGGATCGCGGCCCTGCTCGACTACACCCGGCGGATCGACGGCGTCGCCGTGACCCGCGACACGCTCGTCGTCCCCGACGCGGCGCTTGCCGCGGCTCATCGGGAGGTCGAACCGGAATTTCTCGAGGCGGTGCGCCGGATCAAGGGCAACGTGGAACGGTTTCAGCGGGCATTGCTCGCCCGCGACGTGGAGGTACGGCTGCCGGGCGGCGGGACGCTGCGGCAGCGGTATCTGCCGCTCGACCGCGTGGGCGTCTGCGTGCCCGGCGGCGCCGCGGCCTATCCATCGACGCTCCTGATGACGGTGGTGCCCGCCCGCGTGGCGGGCGTCCGCGAGATCGTGGTGGTGGCACCGCCCACGCCCTTCGGGTCCGAAAACAGGCACGTGCTCGCCACCTGCCACGAGCTGGGCGTGACCACGGTGGTCCGCGCCGGCGGCGCCCAGGCCGTGGCGGCGATGGCCTACGGCGTCGAGGGCATGCCGCGCGTGGACAAGATCGTCGGCCCCGGCAACCTCTTCGTGGCGCTCGCGAAGGAGCACGTCTTCGGCGACGTGTCGATCGACTCGATCGCCGGCCCGAGCGAGATCGTGATCGTCGCGGATGACGCCGCGCAGCCCGAGTACATCGCCGCCGACATGCTCGCGCAGGCCGAGCACTCCCCGGGGTCGGCCATTCTGCTCACGGCGAGTCGCACCCTCGCCGATGCGGTCGCGACGGCCCTCGAGACCCGTGTGGCGGTGCTGGAGCGGGGCGACCTCACCCGCGACAGCCTGGCCCGCTTCGGCGCGATCGTGATCACCCGGAACGACGACGAATCCGCCGCCCTTGCCAACGAGCTCGCACCGGAGCACCTCTCGATCGACACGCGGAATCCCGAGGCGACGCTCGCCGCCATCCGGCACGTCGGCGCGGCGTTTCTCGGTCCCTACAGCCCGGTGGCGGCGGGCGACTACGCCGCCGGCCCGTCGCACGTGCTGCCCACGGGAGGCACGGCCCGGTTCGCCGCCGGCCTCTCGGCCAACGAGTTCCTGCGCGGCGGGAGCGTCATCCGTCTCGCGCAGGCCGATCTCGCGGCGATCGCCGCCGACATCCGCATCCTCGCCAACACGGAGGGCCTCACCGCCCACCGCCGCAGCGTGGATGTTCGCGGCGTATAGAGGCGGACCGGCCCGCGGCTGCCGGACGTGCCGATTGCAACGGTGCTGACGGCTGCCCGGCCGTCGAGGGAGGCGTGAGGTAGACTCGATTCGCCATGACCCCGAAGCCCTCCACGTCCGCCGCCGCCCGCCTCGTTCGCGCCGACATCGCGGCGCTCGAGGGCTACGTGCCCGGCGAACAACCGCAGGGGGGCAAGTGGATCAAGCTCAACACCAACGAGAATCCCTACCCGCCGTCGCCGGCGGTGGCCCGCGCGATCGCCGCCACCGCGGCCGGCAGGACGCTCGCCCGCTATCCCGACCCGCTCGCCACGGTGTTTCGCCTGCGGGCCGCCGAGGTGCTCGGCGTCGATCCCGACTGGATCCTGTGCGGCAACGGCAGCGATGACCTGCTCACGATCCTGGTCCGCACGTTCGTCGGGGCGGGGGAGTGCCTGCGGATGCCTTATCCGAGCTACATCCTCTACCGCACGCTCGCCGGCATCCAGGGCGCGGCCTGCGAGGAATTCCACTACGACCGCGACTGGTCCCTCGGAGACGCGTTCGCCGCCCCGCGACCGGACCTGAAGCTGGCCGTCGTCGCCAATCCCAACAGCCCCTCGGGCACGATGCTGCCGCCCGCACGCGTCAGGGAACTCGCCGACCGGCTGTCCTGCGCGGTCGTCGTGGACGAGGCCTACGGCGACTTCGCCGACTCAAACTGCCTCGATCTCGTCAAGGAGAACGATCGCGTGATCGTGACCCGCTCGTTCAGCAAGTCGTACTCCCTCGCCGGCCTGCGGTTCGGCTTCGCCGTCGCGCAGCCGCACGTGATCGACGAGCTGCGGAAGGTGAAGGACTCCTACAATTGCGACGCGCTCGCGATCGCCGCCGCCACGGCCGCGATCGACGATCAGGCATGGCTGCGGACGAATCGGGCGACGATCATCGCCACGCGCAGCCGCCTCACGGCCGCCATGCGGTCGCTCGGCTGGAACGCCGTCGACAGTCAGGCCAACTTCGTCTGGTGCACCCATCCCGAACGGCCGCACCGGCCGGTCTACGAGGCCCTCAAGGCCAACGGCATCCTCGTGCGCTTCATGCATTACGCCGGCTGGGGCGACGGACTGCGGATCACCGTCGGCACGGACGACGAGATCGACGCCTTCCTCGCCTGCATGAGCACCATCTGACCTTGGCCCTTCCCGGAAGCAGAGAAGCCCCTCCCATGCCACGCGCCGCCACCGTCTCCCGCACCACCGCCGAAACCGACGTCCGCCTCACGATCGACCTCGACGGCACCGGCAAGGCCGAGATCCGCACCGGCCTCGGCTTCTTCGACCACATGCTGACGCTGCTCGCCGGCCACTCGCTGTTCGACCTCACCGTGGCCTGCACGGGCGACCTGCACGTGGACGGCCACCACACCGTCGAGGACGTCGGCCGCGCCCTGGGGACGGCGCTCGGGGAATGCCTGGGCGAACGCCGCGGCATCCGGCGCTACGGCCATGCGATCATCCCGATGGACGAGGCGCTGGCGACCGTCGCCGTCGATCTCGGCGGCCGCACGGCCGTCGTGTTCGCGGTCGATTTCCCGGTGCCCTCGATCGGCTCGTTCGACGCCCAACTCGTGGAGGTCTTCTGGGAGAGCGTGGCCGCCACGGCGGGCATGAACTTCCACGCCATCCTGCACCATGGCCGCAACGGCCACCATATCGCCGAGGCGGTCTTCAAGGCCGCGGCCCGCGGCCTGCGCGTCGCCGTGGAGCCCGATCCGCGTCAGCCTGGCATCCCGAGCACGAAGGGCACGCTCACGTCGAAGTAGTCGCTCCGCCGGCGCAACCGCAGCGGCGTCATTCGTTGACGTAGGTCTCGAGGAAGCGGGCGAGGCTGTGGAAGTCGCTGCCGCGCTCCACGTAGCGGACGACCGTGACGAGCGTGTTGGGATCGACCAGTTCCTCGAACGGCACGTAATTCAAGTCGAGCTGCCCCGACACGCTCACCATCACGCCGTTGAGCCCCCGCTCCGCCAGGGCCCGGTAGCCGCCCACGCCCAACTGGCTGCCCAGCATCACGTCGAAGGCATGGGGCTTGGCGCAGCGGGCCTCATAGCCGAGTTGCAGGCCCACCACCTTTCGCGACCGTCCGGTCTGCCGCTTGAACTCGTCGGAGACGAGCTTGGCGAACATGCGGCCCAGCTGCACGTGGGAGATCGAGATGTGGCCATGGTCGTCGCGCGGAATCCCCTCCAAGGCCTTGGCGGGAAGATACTCGGCGAGGCCCTCGGCCATCACGATCACGCCGTACTGCTTGCCTTCCTGCTCCTCGCGGACCCGCATCGTCTTCACGATCCGTCCGACCACCTCGTCGATGTCCATCACCGGCTTGACCTTCGTCTGGCCCGCCGCGTCGGTGACGGTCTCGTCGCCGCGGTACTTGCCGTGGATGTCCTCGACGCTGATCACGAGGCTCGCCTCGCCGGCGATGGCCGCGCCGTAGGACAGCCAGCCCGCGCTGCGGCCCATCGTCTCGCAGAGGAAATAGGCCCGGCTCGCCTCCGCATCGTAGAGGAGGTTGCGAATCTCGCCGCCGAGCGTATCGACCGCCGTGAAGTAGCCGAACGTGAAGTCGATCCCCATGTAGTCGTTGTCGATCGTCTTCGGCAGGTGCACCACCGGGATCCGGGGGCTGTCGGGGGGCAGGCGATCCTGGAAGAGCTTGAACTTGTTGGCCGTCTTCAGCGTGTCGTCGCCCCCGATCGAGATCAGCGCCTCGACCCCGAGGGAGCGGAGCCCCTCGTAGACGCTCCGCAGCGGCTTCGACCGCTCGGGATCGTCGAGGTGGGCCGGCGACGAGATGTGCTTGCCGGGATTGGTCCGGGCGGTGCCGAGCATGATGCCCTGGCCGCTCCGCGTCCGCTTGAGGAAGTCCGGCGTGATGCGGATGTAGTCGCGGCCCTCGGCGAGCGGCTTCGCGGCCGAGTATTCGGCGAGCGACGAGTAGCCGTGCTTCATGCCGAGCACCTCGGTCCCCTCGCGCATGAACGACGTGGCCGCGGTCGAGATCACCGCGTTGGCGCCGGGGGCGGGTCCGCCCGCGAACAGGATCGCCACGCGACGAAAATGATGGGCCGCCTTCGGCGGACGGGACAACGACTCGGCCATGCTTGACTCCTGGTTGCTACGCGAGGCACGGTTTACCGCGCCGGCCACACGGTGCCGGCGGCTCGATCTCAGCCGGCCAGCATCCGTTCCACGAACGTCGTATCGACCTGCGCCTCGTGGAAGGCGGTATTCGACAGGATCTCGAGATGCAGGGGCACCGTGGTCTTGATCCCCTCGACACGGAGCTCCTTCAGGGCCCGGATCATGGTGTCGATCGCCTCGCGTCGCGTCGGCTGGTGCACGATCAGCTTGCCGACGAGCGAGTCGTAGTGGGGGGGCACGAGGTAGCCGGTGGTCGCATGCGAGTCGAACCGCACGCCGAAACCGCCCGGGGCGATGATCCGCTCGATCCGGCCCGGATTGGGACGGAAGTTGGCCGCCGGGTCCTCGGCGTTGATCCGGCACTCGATCGCATGCCCGTGCGGCACGATGTCTTGCTGCTTCAGCCCGAGGGCCTCGCCGGCCGCGACGCGAATCTGCGCCTTCACGAGGTCGATGCCCGTCACCATCTCGCTGACCGGATGCTCCACCTGGATCCGGGCGTTGACCTCGATGAAGTAGAAGTTGTCCTGCTGATCGACGATGAATTCGACCGTGCCGGCCGAATAGTAGCCCGCGGCCTTCGCCAGCCGCACGGCCGCCTCGCACATCTTCTGCCGCGTGGCCTGCGGCAGGCGGGGCGACGGACTCTCCTCGATCAACTTCTGGTGCCGCCGCTGGGTCGAGCAGTCGCGTTCCCAGAGGTGGAAGATGTTGCCGTGCTGGTCGCCGAGGATCTGGATCTCCACGTGCCGCGGCCGCTCCACGTACCGCTCGATGTAGATGCCCGGATTGCCGAACGCAGCCAGGGCCTCCGCGGAGGCCTGCTGCCAGGCGCTCGCCAGCGCCAGGTCGTTCGACGCGACCCGCATTCCCTTGCCGCCGCCACCGGCCGTGGCCTTGAGCAACACCGGAAACCCGATCTCCTTCGCGATCCGCACGGCGTCCTGCTCGTTGGCGACCAGGCCGTCGCTGCCCGGAACCGTCGGCACCCCCGCCTCGCGGGCCAGCGACCGGGCGGAATTCTTGTCGCCCACGCGCTCCATCGCCTCCGGCGTCGGGCCGATGAAACCGATGTTGCACGAGCGGCAGACCTCGGCGAAGTGGGCGTTCTCCGAGAGAAAGCCGTAGCCGGGGTGGATGGCCTGCACGTTCCCGATCTCGGCCGCGCTGATCACGCGATCGATCCGCAGATAACTGTCGGCCGCCCGGGCGGGCCCCACGCAGATCGCCTCGTCGGCCAGTTCGAGATACGGGGCTCCGCGGTCGGCTTCGCTGAAGATCGCCACCGTCTCGACGCCGAGTTCGCGACAGGCGCGGATCACCCGCAGGGCGATCTCACCACGATTGGCTATCAGAATCCGTTTGAACATGGGTGGGGGTCAGGCCTCGGGATCAACCTTGATCAGCGGCTGGCCGAACTCGATCGGAGCCCCGTTCTCGACCAGGATCGCGACCACCTGGCCGGAAACACCGGCCGGAATCTCGTTGAACACCTTCATCGCCTCGACGATACAGACCGTCTTTTCCGGACCGATCCGGTCGCCCACCTTCACGAACGGAGCGGAATCCGGGCCGGAGGCCCGATAGAAGGTGCCCACCATCGGGCTCTTGATGACCAGCATCCGGGCGTCGGCGGCCGACTCCTTGGGAGCGGCCGGCTCGGCGGCGGGGCCGGCGGTCCGCTGCGGGACGGCGACGGCGGGGGCCGAATAGGCCACCACCTCGCCTCCACGGCGGATGCGGACGCGGTTGTCGGCCTGCTTGAGGTCGAGTTCCGAGAGATCGTGCTCCTTCATGAGCTCGATCAGGCGGCGGACCTTCTTGACGTCGAACAGGTCGCCCGGATTCTGTGCGGCACACATGGCTGTGGGTTGGTCTCCTGACATGGCCGAAACCCGGCCGAATCGCGGCGAAGGTAGCCCGTCCGCGTCGATTCAGTCAAGGTAAAGACTGCCGACCCGCTTTCCACGGCCATCCGCGGCCGATGGCGAGCCGTTCCCGCCGGGGCCGGAACCAGCCCCGGCCGGACGTGCTTTCGGCGTGGTCCGGCCCGGAGACCGGCGGTGCGAACTGCACCAGCGCCGCATGCCGCTGATGCGATTCGCACCATGGCGCTGACGCGAATCGCACCAGAACCGTGGAGCGATTCGCACCATCGCGCTGGAGCGATTCACGCCACGCGCCGGACAACCGCGCGGGCCGGAGGGCGGCGTGCGGTCTGGTCGGCGGCGTCCGAAAAATTTTTTACCCGAGCAACGAGCCGATTTTTTGGCTTTTCTTCGCCGTCCTGAAACGGCGGGATCACCTCCGACACGATTCGGCACGCGAACTGCAATGTTCTCGTGCCGGGTCGGGGGGAAGGTGGAACATCGCAGCGTCGTGTTCCGGTTCGGCATGCCGTCGCGCGTGCCGGAACGGATGCGATCGAAAGCGAAGCATGGCACCGCCGTTTCTCCGACCGGGATTTTCGGTCAGCAATCGAAACGAAAGGAGCCAACCATGACCCAGTTTCTGCTTTCCTTGCTTCGCGTGTTCGCGTGCACCGCGCTGAGTTTCATGCTCTCGGCCGGCGTCTGGCTGGTGCGGTGAACCGGGGCCGCAATCGCGATTTCCGGATCGCCGCCCGCCGTGGGGCATCCGGGGTTTTCTGTTCTCGTGTCGTGCCCACTCGTCTTTTCTCTCATCTCTTCTTGTCCTCGGAGGGTTTTTTCATGAATCGCATCTCCACCGTTTCTTCGGCGACAACCGCCACGAACCCATCGACCGCGACCACCATCGTGGTCGTCGATCCGCGGTTCGATGCCTACAAGCCGCTGGCGACCGCCGCCAAACTCGGCCGCTGTCACCTGCACTTCCGCTCGACCGCCGCAGCCGCCCTCGAGCTGCAGGCCAAGCGGCAGGTCGATGCCTGGATCGTCGGCGAGGAACTCGACGACATGGCCGGCCACGACTTCGTCGCGCTCTTGCGATCGAGACAGCCCGCCTCGCAGGCGGATGGGCGGACGCCGGTGGTCCTCATCGCCGCGGCGACCGACGGCGGCCCGAGCGTGGCCGTCGAGCACGAAGGGCTCGCGGCCGGTGCCGATGCGACGCTCAGCCAGCCCATCACGCTTCGGGACGTGGAAGACCGGATCGAGATGCGATCCGGCCGCAGTCGCGAGGCGGGCATGGCCCCGACCTTGGTGCGGGCCATGGCCACGCTCCCGGTCGGGGTGGGCGCCGCCGCCATCGCCATCGCCACCTTGCTGCTGCGGTGACACCGCGACCCGGTGTTTCGGCCGGATCGCCACCGCGTCCCCGGCCTCCCATTCCTCACTCCATACCACGTCCAACAAGGATCTTCGCATGCACGCGCTTCACCGTTCTTCTTTCCGCAACCTGTCCCTGTTCGCCGCCCTGCTGCCCCCCGTGTTGGGGCTGGCGGCGATCCCGGCCGCGGCCGACACGCTCGTCTCGGCCACGGCCTCTTCCTCAGCGACCATGACGTTCAATTCCTCGCTGGGGATTCAGCTTGAGAGCCCGTCCAGCCTCGACGCGGCCGTCGGCAGCCAGGTGACGGCCGTTTCCGGCAGCGGCGGCGGCGCACCGCTCTACACGTGGGCCACCGTCACGCAGAACCTCGGCTCGGCCCGCTCCATCGTGATGGACTGGCGCGTCCGCACGCTCAACGAGAGCTTCAAGGCGGAACCGGGCGGCAATCCGACCCAGCCGCCGCTGGACATGGACGGCCTCTACTTCGGGCTGGCCGGCGACGTGCTCGAATTGACCGGGTTCGCCCCGGGGGAAAAGTACGTGCTCCAGATGAGCTACCAGACCAACCCGGCCTGGTTCGACGAGGCGGAAGAGATTCGGACGAACAGCATCCACGTCGCCTGGCTGAACCCGGTCACGGGCATCTGGGAGGATGCCTCGAAGGCAAACTCGCAGAACGCCACCGACCGCCTCGTCAACTACGCCGGCAGCTGGGCCGCCGCCGGCAAGCCGATGACGCTCGGGAGTTGGGGCGTGGACGCCGACAGCCAGGTCGCCTGGATGGTGCTCGACCACAACAGTTCGTTCGTCGTGACACCCGAGCCCTCGTCGGTCGCCTTGGCGGCGATCGGATCGGCGGGGGCCGCCTGGATGTTCGGCCGTCGCCAGCGGACTGGCTCCGGCAACCGCACCGACCGCCGGATCCGACGGCACGGCGGCATGCTGGGGATCTTCCTGTCCACGTTCCTCATGCAGCTCACGCTGTACAGCGCCGTCGGCTCGGCGTTGGCGGGCTGACGGGCACACTTCGCTCGAAAGGTTCCTGCGATGGGAGACGAACTGCTTCCACGATTCGCGGCGGAGTCCTCCGGAGGAGCAACGGCGCACTGGGCCGTCTCCGGAGGGCTCGGCCAGATCGTGATCGCGGACGAGGTGTACGAACGGTACGGCGACTTCGTGCAAGCCGCCCAGTCCGCAGACCTCGTGCTGCACTTCTGCGAGTCGGGTCGCGCCGCCCTCCGGTTCGCGCGGCGTTGCCCGACGGCCGTCTGGCTGGTCTCGACCGAGCTGCCCGACATGTCGGGATTCGACCTGCTCGGGTTGCTCGTGCCGCTGCTCCACCACGGCCCGTTCGGCTCCGTCCCGATCCGGCCCGGAGGGCCTCCGCGGCACTCCCGCCGCCTCGTGCGGTCGGCGATCTTCCTCGTCTCCGACGCCTACCGGGAGGAGGATGAGCAGCGGGCGCTTGCAACGGGCATCGCGGGCTATCTCGTGCGGCCCGTGATCCTCGACAACTTCCGGGAAACGGACGCGAAGCCGCACCCAGCGGCCGGCGGCGGGTAGGATGTCGGGGACGAGTTCCGTTCGCCGGCCGCGCGGCTTTCCATGCCTGACCACCCGCCCCCACCGCCTGTCGATCTGCCACGGCTCGGGCCGCGGGGCCGCGACACGAGCAAGCGCGATTTCGGACGCGTCGTCGTCGCGGGGGGCGCCGCCGGCATGGCCGGGGCTCCGGCGCTCGCCGCGATGGCGGCCCTCCGCAGCGGCGCCGGCCTCGTGGAACTGCTCGTGCCGACGGCGGTGGCCGGAGTCGCGGCGGCATTCGATCCGTGCGTGATGACGCGAGGCCTGGCCTGCGAGGCGGCCGGCACCTTCTCCGCCGCGGCGGCCGCGGACATCGCCGCGCGGATCGTCGCCGCCGACGCGGCGGTGGTGGGACCGGGCATCGGGAGATCCCCCGCGGTGGCCGCGATCGTCGCGCGGCTGTGGCACGACCTGCCGCAGCCGGCCGTGTTTGACGCGGACGCGCTCTGGGCGCTCGCGCAGGTTCCCCCCGCCGACCTCCGTCGCCATGCCGGCCCGCGGATCATCACGCCCCACGCGGGAGAGATGCTGCGCCTACTCGGCCACGATCCCGGGGCGCCGGCGGCCGCCGACCGCGGCCCGCTGGAGCGGGCCGCCGCGGCGAAGGCGGCGGAGATCGACGCGGTCGTCGTGCTCAAGGGCGCCGGCACGCTCGTGGTCGATGCCCGCCGCCACGCCCGCAACGACACGGGCAATCCCGGCATGGCGACGGCCGGCACCGGCGACGTGCTCGCCGGCGTCACGGCGGCCCTGCTCGCGCAGGGCCTCGATCCCTTCGACGCGGCCCGGCTCGCCGTCTGGGTCCACGGCCGCGCGGGAGATGCCGCCGCCGCCGACCTCGGCGAGGTCTCGATGACGGCCCGCGATCTGCTCGACCGTCTCCACGTCGGCTTCCGCGCCGCCGCGGGCTGACGGCTCTGGGAGCCGTGTCAGTCGCGGCCCGTCCGCGCCGCCAGGACAGCGAGCCGCGTGACATCGACGACGCCGTCGTCCCGCGCGATCCAGAACCGCGTGCCCTCGACGGGCGTCACGCGGTGACCGCCCGTGAACGAGCCAAACGCCGGAAGCACCAGGAGCGACTCCTCGGCCACGAAGCACCGGTCGGCGATCCGGTCGCCGCTGGGGGACCGGATCGCGAGCGTCGGATGGATGTGGCCCGCCACCGTGAAGGCCTCGCGGTCGGGCTCGGCCAGCCCGGTCGATGGTTCGTGGACGAAGTGAAACGGCGGCTCGTCGAGCGACCGCATGCAGGAATCGATGCCGAGGCCGGCGGGGAGCGTGCCGATCGCGCGGTCGTGGTTGCCCACCACGAGGATCACCGCCGTGTCGGCGAACGCCGCCCGCGCCGCGGCGAATTCGGCGAACACCTCGACCGTGCAACCGGTCCGCGCGTGAAACAGGTCGCCGAGGATGAGGAGGCGGGCCGCGCCGGTCTCGGCGACGAGCCGTGTGAGCCGCGCCACGTCGCGCTGCGCCGACCCCTCGGGCACCGGAATGCCGGCGCGGCGAAACGTCGCCGCCTTGCCGAGATGCAGGTCGGCCACGAGCAGGGTGCGCGTCGCCGGAAGCCAGGCCGCCCGGCCCGGGAGGAGGACGATGTCCGCCTCCGCCTGCCGCCCGTCGGTCGCCGTTTCGATCCGCATTAGCACGTTCCTCCCCGCTGCGTCCGCCCCATCGTCGCCGGATGCCTCACCCACCGCCAGCCTCCCGCTCCAGTTCCCCCGCCATGGCGGCGATCCGCTCCAGCCACCCCTGCGTCGTGAGCCGCGATTGGATCTGCTCGGCCCAGATCGGAAAGGCCAGCGGCGAGAGCCGCTCCGTCTCCACGACCCGGATCTCCTTCACGGCGATCGCGTCGAGCGCGGCGCGAAGCCTCCGGAATTCGAACTGCTGCTCGAGCACCTCCCGGCGGGCCTGCTCGAGCAGCATGTTGTCGGCGTCGTGCTCCGCGAGCACGTCGAAGATCAGGCCGGCCGAGGTCTGCGTCTGGCGGTCGGTCCGGCGTCCGGCCGACACGAGGCCCGCCACCCGGGCGATCTCCCGGAAGTGGCGGCGTGCCATCTCGGTGGCGTTCAGGCAGGCGAGCAGATCCTCGAGCAGATCGGCGGGGGAGAGGAGCCGCCGCCAGCCGGCCGCATCGGCGGCGAGCGCGTCGCGGCCCGACAGTTCGAACCCCCAGTCGGTGGCCGCCAGCGCCAGCGTGCTCGGCTTCCGGTTGGCGATCCGCCAGGCCACGAGCGCCGCGAGCCCTTCGTGGACGAGCCGGCCCTCGAACGGAAACACGAAGGCATGATGGCCGTCGCGGCCCCGCCAACGCTCGACGAGCAGCGTGTCGCGATCGGGCAGCCGGCTCCACCGTGCCTGCACCTGGAGGAGCGGCAGGACCGCCCGCACCTCACGGGCCGCGCCGCCGCCGGCCGATCCGGCGGTGCGCACCAGATCGAGCACGGCCGACGACAAGAGCGTGGAGAGGGGCATCCGGCCGCCGTTCCACCGCGGCACCTGCAGGAACGCCGCGCCGCGGGCCCGCTTAACCCAGGCCACGCGGCCGTCGAAGCGAAAGAGCGCGAGGGCGCGGCCCGCGAAGCGAAAGCGGTCCCCCTCATTGAGCCGCGCGATGAACGTTTCCTCGACCGTGCCGAGCCGGCCGCCGCGCAGCCACTTCACCTCCACGGCGGCGTCGGCCGCAATCGTGCCGATCGACATCCGATGCCGCCGCGCGATCGCCTTGCTGGCGACGTACCAGCGGCCGAAGCGCTGCGTGATCCGCGCGTAGTCGGGATAGGCGGCCAGGGCCGGGCCGCCGCGGGCGGCGAAGTCGATCGCCCAGCGCCACGCCGCGTCGTCGAGCTGGGCGAAGGCCCGCGTGCCCCGCACCTCGGCCCGGAGCTCCTCCTCCCGGAAGCCGCCGCTGCACGCGACCGTGACGATGTGCTGCGCGAGGCAGTCGAGGGCGTTCGTGAGCGGCCTGCGGGACTCGACGTCGCCCCGGCCCACGGCCTCCCGCGCGGCGGCGCACTCGATGAGCTCGAGCGCGTGCGTCGGCACGCAGACGAGCCGGCCGACGGCGCCGGGCGCGTGGCCGCTGCGGCCGGCGCGTTGCAGCAGGCGGGCGATTCCCTTGGGGCTGCCGATCTGGAGCACCTGCTCGACCGGCCCGAAGTCCACGCCCAGATCGAGGCTCGACGTCGCGACCACGCACTTCATGCTGCCGCGGCGCAGGCCCTGCTCGGCCCGGCCCCGCGCCGCGCCGTCCACGGAGCCGTGATGCAGCGCGAGCGCCCGCTTCCAGTCGGGCCGTGCCGCCCCGATCGCCTCGAACCAGCGCTCGGCCTGCGCGCGGGTGTTGGTGAAGACGAGCGTGGTCGCCGCGCGGTCGATCGCCGCGACCACCTGCGGCAGCAGCCGCATCCCCATGTGGCCGGCCCAGGGAAACCGCTCCATCGGCTCCGGAATGAGCGTTTCGATCTCGAGCCGCCGCGGCACCCGCGCGGAGACGAGCCGCGCCCCGGCCGCGCGGTCCGGCCCGACGAGCGCGGCGACCGCGTCATCGAGGTTCGCGAGCGTCGCCGAGAGCCCCCACGAGACGAGGGCCGGCCGCAGCGCCCGCAACCGGGCGAGGGCCAGCTCCGCCTGCACGCCGCGCTTGGTGGAGAGCAGCTCGTGCCACTCATCGACGATCACCGTGTCGAGCGCGGCGAAGATCTCGTGCGCGTCGTCGAGCGAGAGGAGGATCGAAAGCGACTCGGGCGTCGTCACGAGCGCCGTGGGCCATGCCGCGCGCAGGCGGCGGCGGTCGGCGGCCGAGGTGTCGCCGGTCCGCATGCCCACGGTCCAGCCGCGGGCCATCGGGCCGAGCCCGCGAAGCGGCTCCTCGAGCGCCCGGGCCGTGTCGGCCGCCAAGGCCCGCAGCGGCGTCACCCACACGACCCGTGGACCACGGCCGTCACCGGCGCCGGCCGCTCCGCCCTGGGCCGCGTCCGCACCTGCCGCCCGGGCGAGCGCCCCGAGCCAGACGGCGAGCGTCTTGCCGGTGCCGGTGGGCGCGTGCAACAGGCCGCTCGTCCCGGCGGCCATCGCCCGCCAGACCTCCTCCTGGAAGGGAAATGGGCTCCATCCCCGGGTGGCGAACCAGTCCGACAACCGCCCCAGTGCCACCTCGGCCATTTCCACTGCGAAAAACCCTTTTTGAGCCGGAAAATGGACCCCTTCCGAACCGCAGGATAGGTTTCATCGTACAGCCTGCATCCCCTGGAGCGTTTTCGCCATGCCTCGCGCACGATCCTTTTTCCGCCGCTCCCACGCCCGGAACCGCCTGCGGCGGCGGGTGCGGCTGGGCGGCTGGGAAACGCTCGGGCTCGACATCGGTGGCCTGGAGTCGCTCGAACACCGGGCCCTGATGGCGGCCGACGTCGGCGTCGAGATCGCCGACGCGCACGTCTGGTACATGCCGGGCACGCAGACGACCTACACGGTCACGGTGAAGAACCTCGGCGCCGAGACGGCGTCGGGGGCCGTGCTCACGACGACGCTCGGGAGCCAGATCACGCAGGCCACGTGGACCGCCGTCTATTCGGCGGGGGCCTCCGGTCCGACGATCGGGGCGGCCAACCCGGGCGGCTCCCTCACGCTGCCGAAGGGCGGCTCGGCAACGTTCACCGTCATCGGCACGATCGCGGCCGACGCGACCGGCACGATCACGTCCACGGCCGGCGTCTCGCTGGCCGGCGACCCCACCCCCGCGAACAACGCCTCCAGCCAGCAACTCCGCTTCGTTCCCAAGTCGATCGTCGTCACCGAGGATGCCGGGTGGACGAGCACGTCGCTGGTCCGCGTGGTCGATCCGCAGACCGGCGGCGTGCGGACCCAGTTCTTCGGCTACGAGCAGGGCTTCCGCGGCGGCGTGCAGGCGGTGATGGCCGACCTCGAAGGCAACGGCCGCCCGTTGATCGTGCTGGCGCCCGGCGGCGGCCGCCAGAGCGAGGTGCGGGTCTTCACGACGGAGGGCGTGGAACTGCCCGAGTATCGGACGCTGCCCTTCGGCGCGGACTGGCGTGGCGGACTCACCATCGCCGCGGGCCGCTTCGACGGCGACAGGCGGGCCGACCTCGTGGCCGCGAAGGCGACGGGCGACGGCGAGATTCGCATCTTCCGCTCGGTGGCGGCCGCGGATCCGATCGCCGATCAGCCCTGGCGGACGATCCGGCCGTTCGCCGCGACCTATCTCGGCGGTGCGAGCGTGGCGGCGGCCGACATGGGCACCTTCGCGAACGGCGCCATTGTCGATGCGGGCAAGCAGGACGGCCGCGCGGAACTGCTCGTCGGCAACGGCCCCACCCTCGCGCCGCGGGTGCGGATCTACGATCTCTCGCCCGCCGTGCCGACGGTGGTCGATACGATCCGCCCGTTCACGGCCGGTGCGCTCGGCGGCGTGTCGCTGGCCGCGGCCCGCGTGAACGAGGATTCGATCCCCGACATCATCGTCTCGACCGGTCGGCGGGGCGGGTCGGCCACGGAGATCTACGACGGCCGCGTCGGGCCGGCCACCAACCCGCGACTGAGCCGCTACGAGGCGTTCGGGGCGATTGGCCGCTCGGCGGCGGCCTACGCCGCGGCGCTCGACCTCGACGGCGACGGCCGGACCGATCGGCTCTATGCGACGCAGGGATGGCGCGGCGGCGGCCTGAAGACGGTGTCCACCGCCGGCGTGGTCACTGGCACGGTCGCGGGCTTCACCGGTCCGCTGCGGGTCGCGGCCCCGCCGGCGGCGACCGACCCCGCCATCGTGACCACCCCCTCCGGCCTCCAGTACCGCGATCTCGTGGTGGGCACGGGCGCCCTGCCGTCGTCGACCTCGGCCCGCGTGCGCGTCAACTACGAGGGCCGCCTGCTCGACGGCACGCGGTTCGACGGCAACGACGGCATCGAGTTCCGGCTCGACCGGGTGATCGCGGGCTGGACGGAAGGCTTGTCGAGCATGCAGGTGGGCGGCACTCGGCAGCTCATCATTCCGGCGAAACTCGGCTACGGCGCGGCCGGCAGCCCGCCGAAGATCGGGCCCAACGCCACGCTCGTCTTCTCCGTCACCCTGCTCGGCACGACGTAGCGGGCCGCGCGGCTCACCACCGCGCCTCGAGCCCGGCGTTCGCGCCGTGGAGAAACATCCCGCTGCCGCCGTGGAGCTCGCTGCCGCTGGTGCTCAGTCCGCCGAAGTCGAACTGGTTCGGGGCGAGCGCCACACCCGAGATCCAGATCAGGTTGTAGCCGGCCCGCAGGCCCCAGGTGTCGCTAAGACGATAGACGAGGCTGGCGTTCAAGTCGCCGATGAAACCGACGCCTCCCTCCGAGGCCGAGTGTGCGGGCCGGATCGGATCGTCGGGGGCGAGCGCGCGGGCGATGGGTGCCTGGGACTGCGACATGGCCGACCCGGCGAGCGCCGCCTTCGCCCAGCCCTCGATCGCCCACCGATCCCACTCCATCCGACCGCGACCTCCCGCCTGGAGGCCGAAGAGGTTCGTCGTGCTCCGCAGGGAATAGGCGTTGGGCACGGGCGTCGTGCCGCCGGAGAGCGTGAGGCTGGCCGATTCCTCGACGCCCGCCCAGCGGAATCCCGCGAGCCAGTCGAACGTGCCGCGGTGGTAGCCGGCGCACCGCTCCCACGGGTAGGCGGAGTGGCGACAGAAGCCGGCCGCGTACGAACGCGTGAAGAGGTTGACTTCGGCGGAGTTGAGCGTGGAGACGTAGGTCGCGCGGGCCAACGACCGCTCGTTGAAGTCGTCGATGAGCAGGGCGAGCGGGTCGGGAACCTGAAGGTTGTCGGGACCGCCCGCTTCCCGCGTGGCCGACATGTTCCAGACGCCGAGGTAGCCCGCCTCCCAGCCGGCACCGCACTCGTCCACGGTGCCCGAGAAGAGCCGCAGGCCCGGCTGCGTCTCGAACTGGAGCTGGCCCGTCGTGATCACCGCGGCGCCTGCGCTCGCGGCCAGCACCTGGTCGGTGGACTGGTTGTCGCGTTGCAGGAAGACCGCGTCGGCGACCGTATAGGTCTCCGCGTCCGCGCCGCGGGCGATGCCCGCGAGCACCGCGAACACGACGCCCGCCCTCGCGATCCGCTTCCAGATGCCCGCCATGGGCCCGTCCCCCCGAGATGGTCCGGTTCAATCGTCACGGCGGGAAGACCCGCCCCCGTTCCCGTTTGTCGGCACATCCGGCAGGGGGGATGAGAATCGTTTCCAGACGCATAAGCGGCCCGGCAGGAGGCCGAAGATGCGAAGCCCTTGCCGCCGCGCCGGTGCCGGTCGGGCAACCTGGGCAGGTTTCCCGGCGGCCGGCCGCGCGGCCGCTCACGGAGCCGGGTCGGCCGCGGTCGCGGCGATCATCCGTTCGAGATCGGCGAGCCGGCCCGCGTCGGCGGGCTCCTTGTCCCGCCGCCAGCGGACGATCCGCGGGAAGCGGACCGCCACGCCCGACTTGTGGCGCGTGGAATGCGCCACGCCCTCGAAGGCGAGTTGAAACACGAGCGTGGGCCTGCAGACCCGGACCGGCCCATGTTTTTCGAGCGTGGTCGCCCGCACCACCCGATCGACCTCGACGATCTCCGCATCCGACAGCCCCGAGTAGGCCTTGGCGATCGTCACCAGCCGCCCCTCGTGCCACACGCCGAGGGTGTAGTCGCTGTGCAGGCCCGCGCGGCGGCCGTGCCCCGCCTGCGCGTAGAGGAGCACCGCGTCGATCTCCAGGGGCTCGATCTTCCACTTCCACCAATCGCCCCGCGTGCGGCCCACGCCGTAGGGGCTGGCGAGCCGCTTGAGCATCAGCCCCTCCACGCCGCGGGCCCGCGACCCGGCCCGCAACGCGGCGAGCGACGCCCACGAATCGCCCGTCACGAGCGGCGAGAGGAAGACGCGGTCGCCGGCGGCGGCGCCCGCGGCGCCCGACAACAGTTCCGCGAAGCAATGCGGCACGAGCGATTCGAGCCGCCGGCGCCGGTCGGCGAGGGGCCGCTCCCGCAGATCCTCGCCGTCCGCCTCCAGGAGGTCGTACGCCACGAACGCGCAGGGAATCTCGGCGAGCACGTTCTTCGTCACGCGCCGGCGGCCGCTCCGCTTCGAGAGCGCGGCGAACCCGAGCAGGCGGCGGTCGCGGACGGCGAGCAGTTCGCCGTCGAGCACCGTGCCGGGCGGCAGCGTCAGGCCGGCCCGCACCACCTCCGGAAACGCCTCGTTCGCCGGCTCCTCGCCGCGGCTCCAGAGCGTGGTGTCGGCGCCGCGGCGGACGAGCTGCGCCCGCATCCCGTCCCACTTCCACTCCGCCTGCCATCCGCCGACCGCCCCCAGATCGGCCGCCACCTCGTCGGGCGCGGTGCGGTCGAGGGCCGAGGCCAGGAAAAAGGGATAGGGCCGCCGGCTGTCGGCCTCGGTCGGCTCGCGGTCGAGGAGCCGGGCGAATGCCGCCGCATCGGCGGCGCCGACGCCCATCAGCCGGTGCGCCATCACCGCCGGATCGACGCCGGCCAGTTCGGCGAGCGCCCGCGCCACGAGCGTCCGCGAGACGCCCACGCGACAGCCGCCCGTGAGCAGTTTGTGCCACACGATCCGTTCGCGGGCCCCCAGCCGGCGCCAGACGCTCGTCACCACCTCGCGCTTGCGTTCCTCCGGCTCGTGCCGCAGGGCGTGGATCGTCTCCCGGACGATCGCAGCGAGCCCGGGGCCGGCGGCGGCGACCGGCAGGGGGGCGTCGGGCAGGACGAGGGCGAGGGTCTCCGCCAGGTCGCCCACGTGCGCGTAACACTCCTCGACGAGCCAGCGCGGCAGCCCCGTCTCCGCCGCGGCCCATTCCCGCAGCTGCCCGGTCGATACCGCCCGCAACTGCCGCGCGCCCGAGAGCACGGCCAGCGCGCAGGCCGCATCGTCGGGCGGGGCCGCCGCGAAATACTCGCGCAGCGCCTCGACCTTCTCAGTCGTCTTGGTCGTGGCGTCGAGCCGCCAGTAGAGTTCGGTAAACCGCTTCATTCGTCCGTCACCGTCGTCGCCGCGCCGGTTCCGTCCCCCGCGACCAGCGGCTCCGCCTCCGCCTCGTCATCCTCGACCTCGGGCGCCGCGTCCGGCGGCGCTTCCCCGGTGAACCGCGTCGGCAGGACGTCGGCCTCGAGGCCGCGCTCGCGCAGCAACCGGGCAAACGCGTCGGTGAAGCCGTGGGTCACGAGCACGCGGCGGGCCCGCGAGGCCTCGACCGCGGCGAGCAGGCCTGGGAAATCGGCATGGTCGGAGACGACGAAGCCCTTGTCGAAGCCCCGCCGCCGCCGCACGCCCCGCAGGAGCATCCAGCCCGACGCCATCGCCACGCTCGATTCGCCGAAGATCTTCAGCCACGATCCGCCGAGCACGCTCGGCGGCGCGATCACGAGCGCCCGCCCGCCGCCCACCCGGCGGGCCCGGGGCGGCACGCGGTCGATCGAGGGCAGGCGCACGCCGCTGGCCCGGTAGGCTTCCACCATCTTCATCACGGCGCCGTGCGCGACGATCGGGCCGATCGACGGATCGACCATCGCCGCCAGCCGCTGCGCCTTGCCGAGCGCGTAGGCGAGGATCACGCTCGTGCGGCCCGCATCCCGGTTCGCCCGCCACCAGTCGTTGATCTCGGCGGCGATGACCGCCGGATCCTGCCAGCGGTAGACCGGCAGGCCGAACGTGGACTCGGTGATGAACACGTCGCACTCGACCGGCTGAAACGATTCGCAGGTGGGATCGGGCTGCAGTTTATAGTCGCCGGTGACGACCCACGTGACGCCGCCGTGGGCGATCCGCACCTGCGCCGCGCCGAGCACGTGGCCGGCCGGATGGAGCGACACCGTCACCCCGTTGATCGAGATCGATTCGCCGTAGCGCAGCGTGTCGATCGGCGCCGCCGCGCCGATCCGCGTGCGGAGCACGGTCTTGCCGGGCGCGGCGCAGAGGTAGCGGTCGGAGCCCGACCGGGCGTGGTCGGCGTGGGCGTGGGTGATGATCGCGCGCGGCACCCGCCGCCAGGGATCGACGTAGAAGTCGCCCTGCGGGCAGTAGAGACCCGATTCGGTGACCTGCAGCACATCCGGCATCGCACCAGCCCTGAAAACGGCGCCGGCCCATCCGCGCCCCGGTGCAGCGTACCGGGGCGGGGCGACCGTGCGTCCGGTCAACGATAGGCTTGGTTGCCGGCGGCCGGGAAGCGATACCCGCCGAATCCGAGGGGCGCGTAGCGGGGCCAGTCGCCCGGGACGACCCCCGGCGGCGTGCCGTACATCTTCCAGGTGGGGGTGCGGGGATTGGTCGGGGGCACGAAATACTTCGGCCGCTGGCGGGCTCCCGTCACGTAGGGAGACGCGCCCGGAGCGTAGGGCGCCTGCCGCTGCGGCGTGCCGACCGACGAGGCCGCCCGCGGCCCCGACCAGTGCCGGCGTCCGGTTGGCTGCGCCGCGCCGCAGGGCAGGGGGGATGCCGCGGCGAGACAGGCGCAGAGCATGACGGGAACGAGCCAGCGGTTCATACCGGGAGTATCGACCGCCATGCCGCCTCCGCTTCGGCGGCCCGATGGGGGCGCACGAAAAACCGGTCGCGCCGGTTGCACCACGCCGGGAGCAGGCCGGGCCGGGCCGCTCCACGCTGCCGGCGGCTCACGTCCGCTCGGGCGGCTTGCCGCGGGGAGGCTTGCCGCCCTTCGTGCCCTTCGGCGCCGTGCGGCGGCCGCGGCCGGGCTCTTCCGCCGCGCCGGCCCAGCGGATCGCCAGCGGCAGCCCGAACACCTTCTCGAAGAGGTCGGTCCGCCGCTCCGCGCCCCAGATGTCCACCTGCGGCTCCAGATCCGCCACCACGTCGATCGTCACGCGGCCGTCCTCCAGACGGGCGACCACGTCCCGGACCTGCTGCGACCGGCTCCGGTCGAGGCCGCCGGCGAGCCGGAGGATCGCCGCCATCCGCTGCACCCGCTGCTGATCCTCGGACGAGAGCCGGGAGAGATTCTCATGCTTCCGCTTGGGATGCGCGCCGCGGTGATAGCGGGCCACGTTGGCGATCAGTTCGAGATCGTGGCCGCGGACGCCGGGCAGCCGGCTGTTGCGGATCAGATGGTAGCTGTGCTTGTGGTGCTGGTCGTAGTTGATGACGTAGCCGACGTCCTGCAGTCGCGCGGCGCACTCGAGCAGCAGCTTGTCCGCCGGCGGCAGGTCGAGCGGCGCGGCCAGTTGCTCGAAGATCCGCCCGGCGAGGGCGGCGACCTTCCGGCCGTGCTCGAGTTCCCCGGAGCAGGCGGCGGCGAGCCGCTCGATCGCCTCCTCGCGCAGCGTCGGGTCGTCGGCGGCATGGCCGCCGAGCGCCGCCTCGTCGATCATCTCGCGAACCAGGCCGTCGCGAACGCCGCGGGTGTGGATCACCAACGTGTTGACGCGAAACCGCTTCAACAGCCCATCGACGATGGAGAGGCCGGCGATGATGATGTCGGCGCGGTCGGGCGTCATGCCCGCCATCCCGCGCCGCGCCCGCAGCGGCATCTTTCGCAGCCGGTCGAGCAGGTGGCGGAGTTCCGCCTGCGAGATCTTGTAGCCCGCCACCGGGATGTCGATCTGCCGCTTGGCGGCCATCACCAGTTCGGCGAGCGTGGTGAAGGTGCCGCCGCAGCCCACGAGAAAGTGGGGCGCGAAGAGCGGCCGCGTCGTCCGCTTCTTGAGCGTGCCGGCGATCTCCTCCTCCAGCCGCTCGAGGCCGCGGAGAAAATCGGCTCCCTCGGAGCCTTCTCCCAGCCCGAACTGCTCGGTGAGGCGAACCGCGCCGAGCGGCGTGGAGAAGATCGACTCGATGAGGTTGCCGGTGGCGAACACGATCTCGGTGCTGCCCCCGCCGATGTCGGCCACGATGACATTCTTGCCGTTGAGGTCGAAGGCGTGCTGGACGCTGGCGAACGCGAGCCGCGCCTCCCGCTCGCCGGAGATCACCTCCACCTCGAGCCCGACCTGCTCGCGGACGCGGCGGCAAAACTCGGGGCCGTTGCGCGACTCGCGCACCGCGCAGGTGGCGATCGTCCGCAGGCTCGACACCTGGTAGCCCGACGCGATCTCCTTGAAGGTGCGGAGGGCGGCGATCGTCCGGTCCATCGACTCGTCGTCGAGCTGCCCCTGCGACGACACGCTCCGTCCCAGCCGGGTGGGCTCCCGCTCCTCGTCGAGGATGCGGTAATTGCCCCCGCGCAGCGCCTCGGCCACCAGCAGGCGGACGCTGTTGGAGCCGATGTCGATGGCGGCCAGCCGGCACGCCATCTCGGCGGAGAGGTAGATCTGCTTCTCTTCGGTCAGTTCGGCCATGCGTCGTCCGGCGGAGGGGGCGTCCGAAATCATACCTTCCGTACGATACACTCAGGCGACCGGCCCGAACCGCAGGCACCGCGGCCCCGACGCACCCCATGGATTCAGCGCAACCCCTTCCCGATCCCCTGGTCCACGCGCGGCAGCCGCTGTGGAATCCGGCCGCCGGGCCCAACGCCGTCGCGGTGGGCAACTTCGACGGCGTGCACGCGGGCCACGCGGCGATCGCCCGCCGGCTGCGGGCGGCGGCGGACCGGCTCGGCGTGCCCGCGGTGGCGATGACGTTCGATCCGCATCCGGCGCGGATCGTGCGGCCCGAGGCCGCTCCCGCGCCGCTGACGACCCCCGCGCGGCGGGCCGAACTGCTGCTGGCGCTCGGCCTCGACGCCGTGCTCGTGCAACCGGTCGATCGCGCGCTCGTGGCCCTCGAGGCGGAGGTCTTCTACCGCGAGATCCTCCGCGGGAGGCTCCGCGCCGCCGCGCTCGTGGAGGGGCACGACTTTCATTTCGGCGCCCGTCGCGCGGGCGACGTGCGGCTGCTGGCGGCCCTCTGCGCCGCCGACGGGATCGCGCTCGACGTCGTCGCCCCGGTGATCGACGGGGGCGTGCCGGTGTCGAGCTCGCGGCTCCGGGAACTCGTGGCCGCGGGCGACATGCGCGCGGTCAACCGGCTGCTCACCGCCCCCTTCCGCCTCTCGGGCACGGTCGTCGCGGGGGCGCGGCGCGGGGCGGGGCTCGGCTTTCCGACGGCGAACCTCGCGGAGATCGCCACCCTCCTGCCGGCGGCGGGCGTGTATGCCGCCCGCGCCGCCGTGGCGGGATCCGCCGCGGGCCAGTGGCACCCCGCCGCCGTCCACATCGGCCCCAACGCGTCGTTCGGCGAGACGGCGATCTCGGTCGAGGCGCACCTCATCGGCTTCGCGGGCGACCTCTACGGGCGCCGGCTCGACGTTGACTTCCTCGACCGACTGCGCGACACTCGCCGCTTCGACTCGGTCGAGGAACTCACGGCCCGCATGCGAACCGACGTCGATGCCGCCGCGCGGATCGCCGGCGGCACGTTCCCCGATGCCCCCCCACCACCTGCACGGAGCGATCATGCGACTTGATTGGGCGAGCCTGCTGGAGATTCTCACGTCGTGCCAGCGGGTGGTGCTCACGAGCCACGTGCGGCCCGACTGCGACGCCCTCGGCAGCGAGCTCGGGCTGGCGGGAATCCTGGAGGCGCTGGGCAAGCACGTGCGGATCGTCAACGCCCAGGCCACGCCCGCCACCCTCAAGTGGATCGACCCCGACGGCAAGGTGGAGTCGCTGGCGGAGGGCGTGAAGCCGGCCGACCTGGCCGACCGCGACCTGTTCATCGTGCTCGACACGAGCGCCTGGGCGCAGCTCGGCGCGATGGGGGACGTGGCGAAGGGGATGCGCGACCGCGTGCTCGTGATCGACCACCACGTCAGCCAGGACGACCTGTCCGACCGCTGGTTCAAGGACACGTCGGCCGAGGCGACGGCCCGGATCGTCTCCGAGATCGGCCTGCGGCTGCGCGTGCCCCTCACCGAGCGGATCGCCACGCCGCTCTACGCCGGCCTCTCGACCGACACCGGCGGCTTCCGCTTTCCCTCGACCTCGGGCGAGACCTTCCGGATCGCGGCCCGGCTCGTCGATGCGGGCGCGAGCCCCCCGGCGATCTACCGCGAACTCTTCGAGCAGGACACGCTCGCGCGGCTGCACCTCGTGGGCCGCACGCTCGCCGGCGCCGCCACGTCGCACGACGGCAAGGTGATCACGTCGGTCGTCCGGCAGAGCGACATCCGCGAGGTGAAGGCCCAGCCGAGCGACACCGAGGACCTGATCAACCTCACGCTGGCGGTGAAGGGGACCGAACTGGCCGTGATCCTCATCGAGCAGCCCGACGGCCGGATCAAGATCAGCTTCCGGAGCCGCGGCCCCGTCGACTGCAACGCGCTGGCCGCCCGGTTCGGCGGCGGCGGCCACAAGGCGGCGGCGGGCACGATCGTCGAGGGGCCGTTCGACGCCGCGAAGGAGCGGATCGTGGCGGCGGTGAACGAGGCCTGGCTGGCGAGCCGGGCATCGGCCTGAACCAGAGGAGCATTCGGTGGCCCATCACGAGCAGCCCGGCAGGCGTGGATTCCTCGCGAAGGTGCTGGCCGTCACCTGCGGCGGACTGGCCGTGCTCGTGCCGGTCGGCGCGGGCGTGTGGGCGTTTCTCGATCCGCTGCGGCGGCGCGGCGCGGGCTCGCGGCTCATCCCGGTGACCGAACTCGCCGCCATCCCGGACGACGGCGTGCCGCGGCGGTTCGCGGTGATCGCGGAACGGAAGGATGCCTGGACCGGCCATGCGGCCGAGCCGATCGGCGCGGTCTGGCTGCGGCGCGAGCAGGGCTCCGGAGCCGTGCAGGCGCTCTCCGCCACCTGCCCGCACGCCGGCTGCTCCGTCGATATGGCCCCGGGCGGCGGCTGCTTCCGCTGCCCGTGCCACAACAGCCAGTTCACGTTCTCCGGCGCCATCGTGCCCCCGAGCCCGAGCCCGCGGGCGATGGACGAACTGGAATGCCAGGTGGGGAAGGACGGCGCGGTGGCCGTGCACTGGCAGAAGTTTCGGGCCGGCGTCGCGGCGAAGGTGGCCCAGTCATGAGCAGCTCTTCCGGTCGTTCGACGGGCAAGGGGCCGCTCGGTCGCCTGGCCGATTTTTTCGACGACCGGACCGGATATCGGGCGCTCGTCCACGAGGCGCTCTTCGAGCGGGTGCCGGGCGGCGCGCGCTGGCGCTATGTCTGGGGCAGCACGCTGGTCTTCGCGTTCCTGACCCAGGTGATCACCGGGCTCTTCCTCTGGGCCAACTACGCGCCGAGTGCCCAGACCGCCTGGGAGAGCGTGTATTTCATCCAGCACCAGATGACCGGCGGCTGGCTGCTCCGCGGCATCCACCACGTGATGGCCCAGATGATGGTGGTGCTGCTGGCGCTCCACCTGCTGCAGGTGGTGATCGACGGGGCCTACCGCGCGCCCCGCGAGGTGAACTTCTGGCTGGGCCTCGTGCTGATGATGCTCGTGCTCGGGATGGCGCTGACGGGCTACCTCCTGCCGTGGGACCAGAAGGGCTACTGGGCCACGATCGTGGCCACGAACCTCGCCGGCATCGTGCCCTTCGTCGGGCCCTCGCTCCAGCAGCTCGTCGTGGGCGGACCGGACTACGGCCATCACACGCTGACGCGTTTCTTCGCGCTGCACGCCGGCTTCCTCCCGGCCACGCTCGTGCTGTTGCTCGTGCTGCACCTGGCCCTGTTCCGCAAGCACGGGCTGCACGCGAAGCAGCCCCTCCGCAAGCCGGACGCGATGTTCTGGCCCGACCAGGTCCTGAAGGACGCGGTGGCGATGCTCGCCGTGATGGCGGTGGTCCTGGGCGTGATCCTCGTGCCGGCGGTGCGCACGATGCTCGCCGGGGGCCAGGTCGAGTGGGGCGATCTGGGGGCCGAATTGGGCGCCCCCGCCGATCCGTCCGAGTCCTACGCCGCGGCCCGGCCCGAGTGGTATTTCCTGTTTCTGTTCCAGTTCCTGAAGGTGTTCGAGGGCTGGGGGGCGACCGGCGAGTTCCTGGGCGCGATCGTCGTGCCGGGGCTGATCATGGGGGTGATGTTCCTGATGCCGATCATCGGCCGCTGGAATCTCGGCCACCGGTTCAACGTCGCCTTTACGCTGGGGATCGTCGCGGGGGCGGGCCTGTTGACGGCGCTGGCCCTCAACGAGGACTACTGCTCGCTGTGGATCGACAAGGCCTCGCTCGCCGACGCGGCCACGCTCCACGCCGAGACGGGGGGCGATCCGGGGAAGATCGCCGCGGCGCTCGGGGGCGACCCGGCGAAGATCGCGACGATGCGGCGGAAGCTCGCGAAGCTCGAGGCCTACCGCAACTCGGCGGCGTTTCTGGCCGCGTCGCGGCAGGCCGAGGTCGAGGCCGCCCGCGCCGTGCAACTCGCCGGCCGGCCGGAGCGCATCCCGCCGACGGGCGCGCTCGATCTCGTCCGCCGCGACCCGCAGACCCGGGGCCCGCGGCTCTTCGGGCTGCTCGAAGGAAAAGACTGCGCCAGCTGCCACGCCCACGTCGATCCACAGGCTGCCGGCGCCGCCGACGCGCTGGCCGGCACGTCGGCCGCCAACCTGCACGGCTTCGGCACCGCGGCCTGGGTCCGCGGCCTGCTCGACCCGAAGCGGGTCGCGGGGCCGGAATACTTCGGCAACACGGCGCACAAGGACGGCGACATGGTGCAGTACGTCCGCGACGAGATGGCCGATCCGGAGAAGTGGAAGCCGGCGGAGATCGAGGCCGTGGCCGTCGCGCTCGCGGCCGAAGCGGGGCTGGCCGATGCGAGCGCCACGCCGCAGCAGATCGAGCAGGGCAGGGCCCTGATCGCGAGCGACGAGCGGTGCGGCAGTTGCCACAACTTCCGCGACAACGGCACCGGCCTCGGCACGGCGCCCGACCTCACGGGCTGGGGCGGCCGCGAGTGGCTCGCGGGGATCATCGCCAACCCGGCACACGAGCGGTTCTACGGCGACCGGAACGACCGCATGCCGGCCTTCGAGAAGCTGCTGTCGGCGGAGCAGATCGGGCTGCTGGCCGATTGGCTGCGGGGCGACTGGTATCGGCCATCCTCGACCCGACCATCCCCTTGACCCCACGGACGCCGCGAGGGATTCCATGCGCGCCAGCGAAGCGACCCGCATCTACTTCGATCGGGCGGCCGACCAGCTCGACCTCTCCGACAACATGCGCCGGCTGCTGCTGACGGCCAAGCGCGAGGTGCAGGTGCAGATCCCGATCGAGCGGGATTCGGGGGAGGTGGCGACCTTCATCGGCTACCGCGTGCAGCACAACGACGCCCGGGGCCCGATGAAGGGCGGACTGCGCTACCACCCCCAGGTCGATCTCGACGAGGTTCGGGCCCTCGCGGCCCTCATGACCTGGAAGACCGCCGTGGTGAACATCCCCTACGGCGGGGCGAAGGGAGGCGTGGCGATCGACCCCGCGCGGTTCTCGCAGCGTGAGCTGGAGCGGGTCACGCGCCGGTTCGTCGATGCGATCCACGATCTCTTCGGCCCCGACGTGGACATCCCCGCCCCGGACATGGGCACGACGGCCGACATGATGGCGTGGATCATGAACCAGTACGGCAAGTACCACGGGTTCTCGCCGGCCTGCGTCACCGGCAAGCCGGTGGAGTATCACGGCATCCCTGGCCGCGACGAGGCGACCGGACGCGGCGTGGGCAGCCTGACGTTGAAGCTCCTCAGCCGCCTGGGGCGGCCGATCCCCGGCACGCGGGTCGCGATCCAGGGGTTCGGCAACGTCGGCTCGCACACGGCGAAGTTCCTCCGCGACGCCGAGTGCCGGATCGTGGCGGTGAGCGACGCCGCGGGCGGGTTTCACCGCGCCGAGGGGCTCGACGTGCTGGAGCTGCTGCGGCACGCGCAGAGCCACGGCGGAAAGCTGGACGGCTTCACCGGCGGCGACGCGCTGTCGAATGCCGAACTGCTCGCGCTCGAGTGCGACGTGCTCATCCCGGCGGCACTCGGCGGCGTGCTCACGCAGGCCAACGCGGCGGCCGTCCGGGCGCCGATCATCGTCGAGGCGGCCAATGCGCCGGTCGAGCCCGAAGCCGACGCGATCTTCGACGAGCGGGGGATCGTGGTGGCGCCGGACATCCTGGTGAACGCCGGCGGCGTCACCGCCAGCTGGTTCGAGTGGGTGCAGAATCGCCAGCACTACCAGTGGGGCATCAACCGCGTCCGCCAGGAACTCGATCGCATCTTGGGCGAGTCGTTCGAGCAGGTCTGGCAACTCTCGACCTCGCGGCGCGTCACGCTCCGGACCGCGGCCTACATGCTGGGCGTCGGCCGCGTGGGGCGGGCCGCCGTCCTCGGCGGCGTCGTCTGACGCCGCGCGGCGGATTTCCGCGCGACACGCTACGATCAGGTCGAGCAGGTTACCCGCCGATGCCCACCCCCGACCCCGAAGCGTTCTGGACCCTCGTCGCCCGCAGCGGGCTCGTCGATCAGGGTTCGCTCGCATCGCTCCGCCAGGCCCATGCCGCCGCCGCGACCGGCGGGGGCACGAAGGGAATCGCGCAGTGGCTCGTGAACCGCGGCACGCTGACGGCGTGGCAGGCGAAGCGGCTCGCCGGCGGCGACCTCGGGCCGTTCCTGCTCGGCGACTACCGGCTCCTCGACCGGCATGAGTGCGAGGGAGAGGGCCTGCTCTTCACCGCCCGGCACGAACCGTCGGGCCGCACGGTGACCCTGTTCCTGCTCCACCCCAAACTCTGCAAGCGGCTCGACGTGTGGACCGGGATCGTCCGCCGGATGACGTCCGCCCATCAGGCCGTCGATCCGATGCTGTCACGCACCTGGGCGCTGCAGCAGGCGGAAGGGCGACGGTTCATCGTCTGCGAGCCGGTGCGCGGCGAGCCGCTCGCCGCCGAGCTCGAGCGGCTCGGGCCGCTGCCGCCGCACGAGGCGGCGGCCCTGGCGGGGCGGATCGCCCGCGCCGTCGGCGATCTCCATGCGCGCGATGCGGTTCACGCCGGCCTCTCCCTCGACTCCCTGCTCCGCGAACCGCCGGCGCCCGGAGCGGCGCACCGGACGGGACGCGTGCGGCTCCTGCAGTTTCCGCTCGTGGGCGACCCGCACCGCACGCCCCCGCGGCCCCCCGTGGCCGACGATCAGGAGATCGCCCGGCTCGGCCGCAGGGCGTCGTTCATCGCGCCCGAGTTGATGATGCTCGACGCCGGCTGCGACCCGCGGTCGGATGTCTATGCGTTGGGCTGCATTCTGCACGCGCTGCTCACCGGCGTGCCGCCGTGCTGGCAGGGGGAGCCGCAGGCCACCCTCCGGCAGGCGTCCACCGTCGGGCCGGCCCGGCTCGGGCCCCCGGCGGTGCCGGCCGATCTCGCGGCGATCGTCGCCTCGATGACGGCGCACGATCCCGAAATCCGCTACCCCACGGCCGGTGACGCCGCCGACGCGTTGGCGGCCTTCTGCGGCATCCCGCTCGTGAACGAGCCGCCGGCTCCCGAGCCGCCCGTGGAGCCGGTGACCCGCGAGCCGGCACCTCGCGAGCCGATCCCTCCCGAACCGGAACCCGACGACGACGAGTCGCTCCCGATCCTCGTGCTGCGGGATGCCGCGTCGCCGGAACCGGCACCGGCGGGCTTCGACCCGCGCGGCGGCAAGCGGTCGGGGCCGCTCTCCCCCGCGGCCGCCGCCCGACGCCGGCTGCCTCGTCGCTGGTGGATCGGTGCCGGTCTTGCGGCCGGCCTGCTGGCGGTGGTCGCGGCGTGGGCGAGCGGGTGGCTCGGCGGCGGAAGCCGCTCGGGGCGGGAGCGGGCCGCC
>JBEIQP010000145.1:0-6105 GCA_040376455.1 Planctomycetaceae bacterium
CCGCTCACTGCGAGCCGGCTGCGCTTCGCCATCCCTGGCTCCGCTTGCCGCCAAGCCCGGCTCTCGAGGCACGGGCAGCCCCGCACGCGATCCCGCAGCGGCGGAAGGCGATCAGGGCCCGCTCGTGAGAGGCGTTCCCACGATGTCCGATTCGGGCACGGCGACGACCGCGTAGGTGTTGTGACCGTCGGCCACGGTCACGCGCCGGGCGACCGCCCTGCCCGCCGGCCGGCCGGCATGGTCGAGCGGTTGAAACGTGACTGTGTGCGGGCCCGCGGGAAGCTCCAATCGCGCCACCTGGATTGTGTCGGGCAGCAGGCTCCAGCACCGCGTGTCGGCCTTCTCGCTCGCCTCCCAGGCCACCCCGGCCGCGTCCATGGCGAAGGCCGGCAGGCTCCCGTCGGCCAGGCCCAGCCCCTGCTTCATCCCGAAGATCGTCCCCTTCTTGAGCGATCGGCGGGCCACCGCCCGGCCGACCGTCTCCGGCAGCACCGCCTCCTGCTGGCGGATCGCCATGTCGGAGACGTTCGTGATCGTCTCGGTTCGGGCCGCCGGATGGCCTCCCGCGGCGATCTGCACCGAGCCGACGTGGGCCGGCAGCGTCACGATCCGGGGCACCGTGATCGGCGCGAGCGTGGGGGGCAGCGACCGGCCCAGGCCGTTCGAGAGCAGGTCGCCCGCGATCATCACCGACAGGCTCGATGGCATCTCCACCACCTCGGCCTTGAACGGGCCGCGGCCGACGAGGGCGAAGACGTGGACGACGCCGTGACCGCGTTGGGAGTGGAGGCCGCCGGTGGCCCGCGCGTGATGGGCCTGCGCGGTCTGAAACCCGGGCTGCCAGTTGACCACCGTGGCGAAGTGCCGGGCGGCGTCGTCGTAGTCGCGGTGGGTGGCCTCGCGGAGGATGCCGCGGAGATACGGGGCCAGCGCCACCTGCTGGTAGGCCGCCTTCGGGTTGGTGCCGTCCGCACGCAGGCTCCGCTCCACGAGCTCCCGCTGCTTCTCGGTCACCTGCAGGCTGTAGGCCTCGGCGTCGTCGCCGTCCTGCACCAGGTTGGCGATCGCGAGCATCGCACGGACGAGCACCTTCTCGTGGTCCTCGCCGGCATAGGCCTTCGACGTGTCGTCGGAAAGCCAGGTCCAGGCGGTCTCGGCGGCGTCGTCCTGCTCCAGATGGTCGAGGCGGTCGCGGGCGCCGCGCAGGAGCCGCTCGGCATCGGCCGGCCGACCGTCGGCCAGCGCCACCATGGCCCGATCGAGGGTGAGGACGTCCGCAGCGCCGTCCTGGCGGTCGAGCTCCCGCGCGATCAACCGGTCGGCCTCCGCCAGATCGCCCCGGTGAAACGCCGCGCGGGCGTCGCGGACCCGCTGCGCGTGGGAGACGCAGCCCGTGACGGCGACGGAAAGCAGGACGATCGCGATCAGACGGTCGATCAAGCGGGAAAAGGGCATGGGCGACTGTTCCCGCGGACAGCTAGCAGACTGTGGAACAAGCCTGCTCGAGCAGGATGCGAAGGCCATCGACCCAGGAAACCCTCGGCGTTTCCTGCGGTCGATCAAGTGGGAAAAGGGCAGGGATGACTTTTTCCACGGATAGCTAGCGGCCGAACGGATTCGTCGCCTTCCAGCGGCTCAGGCGGCTGTGGTGGTAGCCCTTGCTGATCGACGCCGCTTGCTTGTCGTAGGTTCCGGTTCGCACGTCCACGAGTTCGAGCGTGAGCAGGTAGTCGCGCTGGTAGTCCCGGTTCTCGCGGGTCGTGCCGGAGGTGACCGTGGCGTAGAGCAGGTAATCGACCGGCTGCCCCTGCTGCTCCATGAGCGCGGCGAAGGCGCGCCGGTTCTCGGGCACCATCAGTTGATCGGGCCGCAGGCGGCTGTCGCGCAGGCCGGCGTCGATGAATCGGCGGTTGATCGACTCGAACACCTCCGACTCGAGGATCCGCTGGTCGATGATCTCGTAGATCCGCTCCTTGAAGTCGCCGATCTCCTCGGCGCTCTTGTTCTCGACGGCGACGAAGCAGATCCGCTTCACGGGCGGCGGCAGGGTTTCCCCCTGCTCGAACGACGCCTGAACGACGGGCGACGCCACGTGCCGCGCGAGGAGTTTGGCGACCGCCTCCTGGACGAGCGGGCAGAAGGTCTCCTGTCCCGCCTGATGGCTGCCGACCATGAGCGCGTCGCCCGGCTGGACGATCCGTGCGAATTGCGAACTGCGACAGCCGGATGCCAGTCCCGCGCCGGCCACCGCCGGCAGGAGGCGAAGCACGTCGAGAAGAAAGCCACGCCGATCCATAGGAGGCACTCCCTTTCGCATGTGGGGCGGCAGACGATAGCGACCGGTCGCGGGCGGTGCCAGAGCCCGAAGCTGGACAGGCCGGGCAGGCGGGGCGGCTTGCCGGAATTGGGGGTCAGCCGATGTCGAGCCAGCCGGGAAGCGGGGCCTCGGCCGGGAGGCCGAGGATGGCACGGAGCGCGGCCAGCGCCTCTCGGTCGAGCGGCACGAAGGTGACCGGATCCTGGACGAGCGCCGGATCGATCATCCGCCAGCCCTTCACCTCCGTGCCCTCCACGATCGGCGCCCGACCGTAGCCATACATCATGTGATCGACGTTCTCGAAGAAGTTGCGAAGCGTGACCTGCTTGGGACGCGGCCGGCGGATGAAGTAGAGCTCGATGACGTCCTTCCAGAAGTGCGGCACGAAGGTCGCCGAGACGTCCACGAAGCCCACGCGGTCGCGGTTGGTGCCGGCGATGCAGGCAGGAAGCGCGGCGACCGCGAGCCCCCGGTCGCGGCAGGTGTCTTCGATCGCGCCGTAGAGGTGGATGATGAAGTCGGCGCTGAAGCAGTCGTCGCAGATGAGCACGAGGTGGCCGAAATCGACCGTCCGCCCCGCCCCGTCGTCGGTCGGGACGGCTGACGCCCGGGGAGACGACCGGCGCGCGGCACCCTCCACGAGCGCGTCGGCGAGCCGTTCGAAGCGGATCGAATAGCTCTGGATTTCCGTCGGCAGGCCGTGGCCGAGCACGACGATCGTCGCGGGCTGCTCCGCCGCGGCGGCGTCGCGAACGGCGGCCAGGAACGCCGTGGCCACGCCCGCGATCGTCTCGTCGTCGGCGTCCTTCTTGAAGACGGTCGGCGTGCAGCCGTAGGCGGCGGCGATCGCGGTGATCTCCTTGGGGTCGAGGCCGCGGTCGGGATCGAGCAAGCCGATGACCGTGCGATCCGGCGCGAGGACGGGCCGATCGGCGGCGGCGTCGCGCGCGGTGTCGATGAAGTCGCCGAGGGCGCCGAGGGCGGCGGCGCGGTCGGCGGCGCTCATGGCGGCGAGCCGCTCGGCGTGCTGCAGGGCGAGGTGATGGAGCGCGGGTTCGATCTGCCGGTAGCGCTTCGGATCGATGGGCCGGCGGGGGGTGATGTGCGGCGAGACGTCGCGCTGAAAGGTGGCAAAGTCGGCCGGAATCGCGGCCGGCTCTGCGGCGCGGCCGATCGCGGCGGGCGGGGCCAGGGGGAGCAGGACGGGAAGAACGAACAACGCGGCGGCGAGGAGGCTTCGGGTCATGCCCCGAGCATACCGGGCCGGTGGCCGATGGTTGACAGGCACGTTGCCGCCGGATAGTGTACGGGCGTACATTCAATGGCGAGAGGCGAACAGGAGGCCTTGCGATGGTGACCTTTGGGGCGGCGGAATGGGGGCACGTGGGCGGTGGCCTGATGCATGCCGGGCTGTTGCAGGGGCAGCAGCAGGCCCGGGAAGTTGTGCCGAGCGGGTTTCGCCGACTCGACGGCCTCCTGCCGGCCGGCGGCGTGCGGCGCGGCAGCCTGCTCGAGTGGCTGGCGGGGGACGATGCAGCCGGGGCCGCGACGCTCGCGTTTGCGGTGGCCTGCAAGTTGGCTGCAATCCGTTCGTCGCTGAAGACGGTCGTGGTGGTCGATCGCTCGGGGTGGTTTCACCCGCCGGCGGTGATGCCGTGGCTGGGGCAGACGCGGTTGGCGGTCGCCCGGCCTTCGCGCGATGACGACGAGATCTGGGCGATCGATCAGGCGCTCCGCTGCCCGGGCGTGGCAGCGGTGCTGGCTTGGCCGCGGACGGTGGCGGCGCGGCCGCAGTGGAGCGGCGAACGCATGCCGCAGCCGTCGCGTCGGCAGCCCGCGCTTCATCAGTGGACGATTGCCATGCGCCGCTGGCAATTGGCGGCGCGGTCGAGCGGCGCGGTCGGTCTCTTCGTGCGGCCTGAATCGGCGTGTCGGGAGCCTTCGTGGTCGGAGGCGAGGATCGCCGTTTCGTCGCTTCCGGGCGGCACGTTGCTCGAACGTCGTCTCCGGCTCACGCTGGCCGGTGGCGCGTGGTCGGGCGGCGATCCTGGCGCGGAGCGGTCGGCCGAGGTTGCGATCGATCTGGTGCGTGGCGACGAAGCGGCGGTGCGGGCCGAGCGCCCGCCGGCGATCGCGGGCCGCTGTCGTGCGCCGGGAGTCTTCGCGGGAGGTGCGTCATGCCGCGCATCATGACGATCTGGCTGCCACGGTGGCCCGTGCAGCGGCGCCTGGTCGAGCGGCCGGAGCTGCGAAAGGTGCCGGTGTTCGTCTGCAGGCGGGAGCGGCGGGGCGTGATGACGGTGGTGTCGTGGGCGTGGGCGGAGCCGCCGCGCGACGGCAGTCGATCCAGGGATCGGCCGGGGCGTGCCTCGATTCCCGAAGGCATGTCGCTGGCCGAGGCAATGGCGGTGTTGGCGCTGACCCACGGCTCCCGGGCCTGTCATGTGGCCGAGATCGATCACGACGATCCGGCGGCGGATGCGGTCGCGCTCGAACAGCTGGCCCGATGGTGCCGCCGGTTCTCGCCGACGGTGGGCGTGGAGAGCGCGGCGGCGGCGGGAGGAGCGGTGCCGGAGTGCATCCATCTGGATGTGACGGGCACGGCCGATTTCTTCGGCGGCGAGACACCGCTCGTCCGCACCGCCGTTTGGACGCTCGCAGCCCGTGGCTTGCATGCGCGGGCTGCCATCGCCGACACGCCTGGCGCCTCCTGGGCGGCCGCGCGCCACACCGATCTGCTGGCCTCTCCTGCCGGCATGGGCAGACAGGGCGGCGGCGCGGCGCCAGCGGCGGGGCGGGAACAGTGGCCGCACGCCCCGCGGAAGCGGCGCTGGGCCGTCGTGCCGCCAGGCGCCCAGCGATTGAAAGACGGCTCGGAGGCGGTGCTGGCCGGGCTGGCGGCAACGGCATTGCGGCTCGATGCCACCACGATCGGCCTGCTCCGCGAGGTGGGCATCGATTCGATCGGCGGCGTGCTGCGGCTGTCGGCGAAGAATCTGTCGTCCCGGTTTCCGCCCCTGCTGGCGCAGCGGCGCGCACAGTTCTCGGGCACGCTCGCCGAGCCGCTGGAAGCACCCCGTGGGGCGGAGTTGCCCCAGGCCTCCCAGACGTTCGATTTCCCGGTGACGACGACCGACGTGCTCGTCGGCACGATCGATGCATCGCCCGCGGGGCGGAGCGGCGGCGTGTTGGAAAGGCTGCTGACGGCGTGCGTCGCGCCGCTGGCGACACGGGGCGAGGGCGTGCTTGCGTTGCAGGTGCGGCTCGAGCATGCCGCGAGTGCGCCGCTGGCGACCGCCGCGCCGACCGTGGTCGATGTGGGATTGTTTCGGCCGAGCGCGTCGATCCGCCATCTGCTCGAACTCGTGCGTCTGCGGCTGGACCGGATTCGTCTGCCCGGTGCCATCGAGGGCATCGCGGTGGAGGTCGTGGCGGCCGGGGCGGTCGCCTGCCGGCAGCGTTCGCTCTTCGCCGTCGAGGGTGGGGCGGGCGGCTCCGTTCAGGCCGGTCAAGGCCGCTGCGACACCGAGGAGTCGGCGGCCGCGGAGGTGGGGATGCTGCTCGAACGTCTCGCGGGCAGGCTCGGCAGGGCCGCTGTGTTCGAGCCCCGGCCGGTGGCCGATGCGCAGCCGGAGCATGCGTGGATCGCGACGGCCCCCGGGGCTCGAGCGACCGGCGGCGGGCCGCGTGCATCCCGATCGCAGCGCGGGCGCCTGGCCGACCCGCCGCGCGACCCCATCCGGCGCAGCGGCGCGACCGGCCACGGCCATGCCCCGGCCGGTCGCCGG
>JBEIQP010000159.1:0-5247 GCA_040376455.1 Planctomycetaceae bacterium
CCCCGCCATGATTCCGACTGCTCCGGGCCGGGCCCTCGTTCTGCGTTCCTTCGTCAGCGCCGCGCTCGCGGTCGCCGCGGCCCCGGCCCACGCGGGGGATCCGCCGGCGCGGCCCGACGCGGCCACCGCCGCCGCACCGGCGAAGCCGACGCGCCGGTCGCACCTCCAGCCCGTCGGCGAGATCGTCGCCGCCCCGCAGACCTCCACCGAACTCGGCATGCGGCTGACGCGGGCCTCCGCGGTGCTGCGGCAGCAGCTCGCGCTCACCCGGGGCGCCGGCCTCGTGGTCGATGACATCACGCCCGAATCGCGGGCCGCGAAGGCCGGCTTCAAGCAGCACGACGTGCTCGTGATGCTCGACGATCAACTGTTGCTGCTTCCCGAGCAGTTGAACGCCCTGCTCGAATCGGCCCCCGCCGACGCACCGATGCACTGCATCGTGCTCCGCGGCGGACGCAAGGTGACGATCCCGTTGGATGCCGCCGCGCCGCCGGCACGGCGCGAGCTGGCCGCCGGACTGCGTCCTGCCGCCTCCACGCTCGCGCTCGTCCAGCAGCGGACGGCGACCGCGACGCGGCCGGCCGCCGTGTCGCAGCGGGCGCCGGAAACCGCGGCGCCCGGGCGGCTCACCCGGGTCTCCCACGAGACGCTCCTGCGTCACGACGCCGACTACCAGATCCGCCTCACCAACGGCGACGAAACGCGGCTCGTGGTCACCGACAGCGTCGGCCGGGTCGTGTTCAACGACGCGATCGACACGCCGGAAGGCCGCAGCCGGATGCCCGTTGCCGTCCGCAACCGCGTGGAGGAGATGGAGCGTTCGCTCGAACAGCCGCCGGCGACCGCTTCGCGGCCCGACACCGCGATCGGTCGGCTCGACGTCGAGCCGGTCGTGATCCGCTGACCGTCCGCGGCGCCGACGTCACCAGCCGACCTGGGCGATGTCGCGAGACCAGCCGCCGCTGGCCGTGTGCGAGCCGCCACCCGACATCGGCCTGGCACCGCCGCCTTGCAGGGTGCGCCACGGATCGGGACCGGTGAACGAGCCGCCGGGAAGCTGAATCACCCACGGGCCGGCCCCGCGCGACATCCGCGCGAACGACTCTTCCATCTGCCGGCGCTGGATTTCCTGCTGCCGGCGTCGGCGCCGGCGGTCGGCCTCGGCCGTGGCGGCCGCATAGGCGGCGCGGGCGGCCCGCGAGGCCTCCGCCGAAGCCTTGATCGATTCCTCGTACTGCATCCGCGAGAGCAGCGAGTTGGCCGTCTCCAGCGTGGCCGCCGCCCCGTGCACGTCCGCCTGCACGCCCTCCGCATACCAGGCCGCCACCCGGCGAACCAGGGCGTCGGTCTCTTCGAGATCGTCCGCCGCCTGCCGCGCGAGACGCTCGTCGTCGTCGGCCAGTTGCTCGGCCCGCGCGGCGGTCTCGTCCGCCGCCTCGACGAGCTGCTTCACCTGCCGCAGATCGGGCCGCGCGGCCGTCAGGCCGCCGTCGGCCACCTCCAGGATGCGGCCCGCCTCGCGGCACCGCTCGTTGGCCCGCACGCGGTCGGTGCGCTGCCGGTGGAGCCGTTGTTCGAGCGACCCGACTCGGCCTCGCACGGTGTCGCGCCGCGGCGGCAGCGCCGCGAGCAGCTCGTCGAGCTCCGCCCTCCGGTCGCCCACCGCCACCTGGCAGGCTTCGATCCAGTCCTCCTGCCGCACCGTCTCCTCGAGGAGCGCCACGGCCCGGAAATAATGCTGGCGACCGTGATCGGCCGCGGCCCGCGCCTCGTCGATGAGCGTCCGCACGCGGCCCAGCCCCTCGTCGGCCTTGATCACGTTGTCGGCGACGTCGGACCAGGAACTTTCGGCGTACGACGTCGCCAGGTGCTCGAGCCCGCGCAGCACGTCGCCACGCCGCGAGGCCAGGGCTTCCAGCCGCGCCACGCAGCCAGGCAGCATGTCCTCCACCTTCGTCCGCGCCGCGACGATGCTCTCGAGGAGCGCGAGCGCCTCGCCGTTGGCCTTCTCCGCCTGCTCCACGTGGACGAGCGCCGCGTCGCTCTCGCCGGCGTCGAGGAGCTGCGTTGCGAGCCCGCAGGCCTTGCGGGCCGACTCGATCCGCTCGTCGGGCACCGCCCCCGGTTCGGCCAGCAGCCAGCCTTCGGCCCGCAGCGCCCCGATCCGGCCGGCGATCTCGTCGGCATGCGCCGCCGCCTTCTGCCGCCTGTCATCGACCGCTTCGAGCGCGTCGAGCCGCTTCGTCAGCCGCTCGAGCGCCGCGTCGGCCTCCTCGAGCCGGCCGCGGGCCGCGATCGGATCGCGTTCCACGTCGAGCCCGGCGAGTTCGCGGGCCCGGGCCAGGTCGGCCATCACGGCCTGATAGGGCGCGTTCGACCGCCCGCGCCGCGCCACCGCGGAAAGCCGGTCGTTGGCGGCGGCGAGGCCGCCGTCGAGTTCGGTGACGAGTTCGCGGGCCTTCTCGTGGGCCTGCTCGAGCGCGTCGAGCGGGGCCCGGCACTCGCCGGCCACGTCGGCCAGGGGCGGCCGCGCCTCGGCGGAGTCGAGCAGCCGGATCGCTTCGTCCGCCGCCGCCGTGCCGAGCGGCCACTCGGAGCCGATCCGCGCCTCCGCCTTCTCCCAGACATCCATCAGCGAGAGCCACCGCTCGCGATAGCGGCGAATCGCCGACTGCACGTTGTCGTACGCCGATCGCGTCATTCCCTCCATCGGCGTCTTGAAGTCCGGATCGGTGTGCGGCAGCATCCGGTGCCGCTCCTGCTGGCCGTCGAGCAGGTCGGAGAGCGACACGACGTCGCTCTTGAAGGCGGCGAGCTTCTCCCGCGCCTCCCGCATCCGGCGCTGGTGCCGGCCATACTGCAGCAGCAGGCCGCCGAGCAGGCCCGCCCCGGCGAGGCTCGCCAGGCCGAGCGGCAGCGTCTTGGTGCGGAACGTGCGGGCCGCCTCGATCCGCGCCACTTCGGCCTGCTGCTTCTGCGTCACCCACGACTCGGTGGCGTTCACCAGATCGGCGAGCCCCTCGTCGTAGAGCCCGTCCTTCGCACGCGGCACGAACGCCTTGCTGATCAGTTCCTGCTCGATCGTCTCCCGGTCGAGCCCGCTGCCCACCTGCAATCCCGACGGCACCCGCATCGCGAGCAGGCGGTCGTTCGTGTCGAGCAGGATCGTGACGTCGTTGGCCGGATCGAATCCCGTCCGCCGGGGCTCGCCGTCGTCGGTTTCCGACGCCTCGGCCCAGCGGGAAAGAACCTGATCGAGCAGACCGCCGGCGCCCTCCGCGCCACCTGCCGCGTCCACGACGATCACCCGGTATCGGCGGCCGCTCTTTTCCCTGGCCTGCGCGATCGCGGCGCGGAGCGTTCCAAAGCGGTCGGCAACACCCGACACGATCACCGGATCCGATTCGTCCACCGCCGGCGCGGCCGGGAGTTCATCGGCCCGAAGCGATGCGGGCAGAGCCGCTGCCAGCGCCACCGCGACCACGAAGCGAGCCGCCTGCAGGAAAGCGACGCGAGCAGAATGAATCGGACGAACGGCGACCATCATGACATCTCCCGGACGTGTGTCTCCCGTGAATGGTCGGGCATTCTACCACTGCCCGACGGGGCCTTCCTCTCCTGGGACGGGCCGGTCGCCGCGGCCACCGTGCCGCCGGGTCAGCCGGCGGCGCCGCCGAGGAGTTCCGCGGCTGTCAGCGTGCCGGCCGCGGCCTTCCGCGCGATCTGGCCCACGAACTCGGCGAGCCAGAGCGCGGCCACGACCCGCGGGGGCTCCACCCGGAAAGGCATGTTGTGGATCGTCTCGCCCGGCGCGGTCGCCCGCTCGGCGATCCGCAGCATGGCGGGCAGGGGCAGCGAGCCGTCGGCATGGGCCACGCCCAGTTCGGCGAGGGTGACCGGCAGCCCCAGCCGCACGAAAAACCCCGCCACCCGCACCGGCTCCGCAAGCCGGTCCCGCAGGCCGCGCATGTCCGCCCCCACGAGCGAGTGCGGATCGACGTCGGAGGGGATCACCTCGAGCGCCAGGTGCGCGAGCGTGCCGAAGGCGACCTTCTCGCCATGCAGCCGGTCGTGGGTCTCCGGCACCGCCGAGAGGCCGTTGTGGATGGCGTGGGCCGCCGCCAGCCCCGCCGATTCGAAGCCGAGCCCCGAGAGGAGCGTGCTCGCCTCGACCACCTTCTCGAGCGCGTCGCCCACCCGTCGTGCGCGGCACTCCGCCAGCGCCTCTTCCCCGTGGGCGAACACGATGTCGCGGCAGAGCCGCGCCAGTTCGAAGGCCGCAAGCGTGGCGCGGCCGCCGCGCATGTTGGGGCTGCCGGCAGACATCGCCGCCCGCGCCTCGTAGAAGGTGCTCATCGCGTCGCCGATACCTGCGGCAAAAAACCGCGGCGGGCTCTCGGCGATCACCTGTGTATCGACGAGCACGAGGTCGGGCGAGCGCCGGTGGATCTCGTAGGCCTCGACTTCGCCGCGCTGCGGTCCGGCGTCGTGGTAGAGCACGGAGAGCGCGCTGGTGGGCGCGTCGGTCGAGCAGACCGTGGGGCAGGAGACGAAGGCGATCCGCAGCGCGGCGGCCGCGGCCCGCGCCGCGTCGAGCACCTTGCCTCCCCCGGCGGCCACGATCACGCGGGCCCCGAGGCTCCGGGCCTCCGCGGCGATCGCCTCGATCTCCCGCCTGCTCGACTCGCCGCCAAACAGCCGCACGCGATGCGGGCAGCCGACCGCGGCCAGCGACCGGGCCCAGGTCGGGGCCAGCCGTCCGATGGCGGCATTGCCGGCGACGACGAGCGCGGGCCCCTCGAGGCCGACCGCGAGCATCTCGCTTCCCAGCCGCGCGGTCGCTCCGGCCCCCTGCACGTACCGCAGCGGCGAACAGAAGACGGCGTCCATGCGGTCACGTTCCTGTGGGAATCGGGCGGGCTCGGCGGCGGCCCATCGCGGGGCCGCATCCGCGCCGCGGTGATGGGGACGATCAGTAGGGGCCCATGTCATCGACCGTCACCCGCGGCGGCGGCACGGTGGGGAGCGTGGGGGCGGGCCGCCGGGGCACGGGAAGCAGTCCGCCTCCCGTCGTGGCCTGCGGCCCTGCCGGGCGGGGCCGCGCGCGGCCCGCGTTGAGGCTTCCCGCGGGGATGCCCGATCCATACCCGGGCCGTGCCGGCGCGTTGGCGCGGGCGCCGCCGATGATGGTCGCCGGACGGTTGCGTCCCTCGGCGTCGGCCGGTCGGGCCGGTGCCGTGCGGCCGC
>JBEIQP010000031.1:0-24889 GCA_040376455.1 Planctomycetaceae bacterium
ACGTCGCGGGTGGCACGGAGGCCGCCTGCCGCGCGTCCCAGGTTGTCACCGAGGCGTTGGAGCCTGGGCCGGACCGCCGGCACTGCGTCCGGTTTCAGTTTTGGTCCGGCTGGTTCTTTGCCGCAGACTCGGCAATGCAGTCGGCCCACTGCAGGTACATCTTCCGCATTTCAGGACGAGTGGACGGGTCAACGGCAAAGCCTCTTAATTGAGTTTCCAAGCCTGCGGGGTGAAGATGGTAGATGTATGCCTCAACAGCTTCGCATTCTTGATGAAGGTACAAATGACCCGCGAGCGGGTAGAGTGCGACCATCAGCAGGCAGCCCTCGTAGGGATAACGGGATGCGAAGTGCTCAAGCATCACCATTACCTTATCGACGCCCTCTTCCCGCTGGCCTGATTCCGGCGTGTGAAGATCGACAAGTTCGGCCACCACCGTTTCCGCCAGACCCGCTTCCAAAATGGCTTTCGTGAGGACCGGCTCACCACTGCCAGCCAGTTCGGCGGCGACGAGTCGCGCCCTATCCAGATCATGTTGCATCGCTGTTGCCTCGCCTACCAGATAATAGGAATGTGAGTTGCGCTGTGGACGACAGACGGGTTACCCAGGTCGTCGAGCGTTGTTGCGAACGGCGGATCATAGTTTCCATTGACGACCTTCGCTGAGGGCACGATTTCCTTGTGGGCATGAGCCACCTCGTCTGCCCAACCGAGAGGCGGGTTGCGAAGCATCGGAGCCTGTCCTTTTCCGGGGAAAGGCCCGGGATTATGCCAAGCCTTTGTTGGCGAGGGTGTGGGTTGTGCCGGCGACGAGGGGGAGGGTTTCCACTCGGCCGGCGCGCGACTGCACCAGCACGGCCGCCGACTCGCCCTCCACCACGATGTGGCGGCCCTCGTCCACCATGATCGACGTTCCCTCGTCCACCCCGATGCCCACGAGCTCCGGGTGGTCTGCCACCGCCCGCTCCAGCCGCCCCAGCCTCTGCCGCGCGAGCACATGCTGGTCGAGGATCACCCCCGGCCAAAGCCCCAAGCCCGGCGCCACACGAGTGGCACCTGTGACCTCGTCCGCCGGCTCGCCCGTGATCATCACCGCCGAGATCGCCGCCAGTCCGGCGCTGATCCCACCCACGACGAGCCCCGCGTGATACCGACGGTGCAACGCCCCCGCCACCGGCGTGGCCGCGAGGGTCGCCACCAGCCGCGACTGATCGCCAGCACTCAGCCACACCAAATCCGCCTGCTCGATCTGCTGCAGCGCCTGCCCCGGGCTCGCCAGATCGAGCAGCTCGACCGCCCGGCCGCCGGCCTTCCGCCACGCTTCCACGATGCCGTGCCAGTTTTCCGGGACGGACGACGCATGCGGCACCACCAGGATCCGCGCCGTCGGCCCGCCCACCATGTCGATCAGCCGCGGACGCAACTCCGGATCGACGCCGCCACCGCCATGCAGCACGAGCCGACCGCGCGGCGGAGTGCCATCGACGACCGGGTGCGCGAACGCGGGAAGATCGGAGTGGGGCGGCACGGGGCGACTCGGAGATGAGGATGCCAGGCCCGGTCGATTGTGTGGGAGCCGGCCGGCGAGTCAACACGGCCCCGCCCCCGATGCCGGGCCTCGACGCCCCGGTGCCCCGCCTGCGGCACCGCGGGCACGCTCGCGGCAGCCACGACGCTCGCCGCCCTCCGTTGCCCGTTCACCACGTCGAGGCGACTCAGGACCCCGATTCGCGACCGCGGCCGCCGCGGAGGGAATCCTTGAGGCTGATGAAGTCGGAGAGCAGGAAGATCACCGTGAAGAACGCGAGGATCACCTCCAGAAGCGTCACGAGCTTCGCCGGGATCGTCTGCGGCAGGATCTCGCCGAAGCCGAAGAAGGAAAAATTGAGCACGCTGTAGAAGAAGCAGTCGAAGAAGATGCGGCCCGGAGAGAGCCCGTCGGCGAACGCGCTGAAACTCCCCTGCTCCGCCGATTCCAGCAGCCAGAAGTCGAGCGCGAACGACAGCGTGATCTGCGCCATATTCACCCCCATGAGCGCGAGAAAGCGGTGGTAGGGAATCTCGTGCGACGTCGCCAGCAGGATGTGCTGGAGGTTCTCCACGAGGAAGTAGGCCGTCTTGGCCAGTGCGAGCGCCACCACGAGCAGGCAGACCACCCGCGGCCCGGCCCATCCCGCGACCCACGCCCCATACACGCCCGCGGCCAGCAGGCCGATCACCGCCACCTCGAGCACCTGCCGACCCGCCTGACGGCGCAGTGGCCTGCCGGGCGACGGCGGGCTCGGGCGGTCGGCTGCGGATGGTCGTCGCATCGGTGACTCCGGAACGCGGGCTCGGGGGCGCCCGGCGCGGCCCCAGCCTAGCAGGAGCGGCCGGAGTTCTTTCGTAGCCGGTGCGGCCCGCACGACCGGAGGAGCCGTGCCGGCGGGCCGCCCGTGCCGCGGCCGCCCGGCCCGAAACCGGCCTGTAGAGTTGAAAGGCACGTTTCCCCGAGGATCGCCCAGATGGCCTTCGCCGACCGCAGCGTCACCCCACCATTTGCCCCCTCCGTCCGCGGTGCCGGCCGCTTCGGCGCCGCCGTTGCTGCCCCCAGCGAGACGCCGAGGCTGGAGGCGGCGCCCCGCGACCGCGTTCGCGACCTGACCGCGCTGGCGCTCCTGGCCTGCTGCGCGTTCCTCCTCGTCGCCCTGGCCACGTTCCACCCCGCCGACCCGCCCGCGGCGCGGATGTTTCCGCCGCACGCGCGGGCCACGAATGCCTGCGGCTTGTTGGGCTCCACCGTGGCGACAGGCCTGTATGAGTGCTTCGGGCTCGGCGCATGGCTCGTGGTCTCCCTGCTGCTCGGCCTCGACTGGGCGCTCCTGCGGCGGCGGCCGTTGCCCGACCTGCCGCTCCGCACCGCCGGCGCCGCCCTGGCCACGGCCGGGGCCTGCACGCTGCTGGCGATGTTCCTGCCGGACTGGATCGATCGACCGCTGTGGGGCCCCGGCGGGCGGACCGGCGCCCTCGGCCGGTTCTTTGCCGAGGCCTACCTCGCGCGGGCGGGCGCGGCGATCGTCGTCACCGCCCTGACGGGCGCCGGTCTCTTCCTCGCCTGCGACGCGGTGCTGCTGCGGGCCGCTGCCGGAGCGACGGCGATCGGTGGCTCGATCCTCGCCGCCTTCTCAGGAGTCGGGGCCCGGTTGACGGCCCGCCGCAGCGCGGCGGACCCGGCCGACCCGGCCACCGCGGAGGGGGCGGTCGCCACCGGCGGCTTCGCGAGCCTCCGCGGCCGCGCGGCCAACTCCTTCGGCACGCGGACGACCGCGGACGAGGACGACATGGACGACGAGGATGCCGAGCCCATGATCCGCGTCCGCCGCCGCGAGCCCGCGCCGGTCGCGCCGGTCGCGCCCGACGACGAGGACCTCGTCTCCGAGTCGGACGCCGACGAGGCCGACGGGGACGACGAGGAGGCCGATGCCGCCGCGCCCGCCCGCTCGGTCGTGCCGATCAAGTCGCTCGCCAGTCGCCGCAAGGCCCCCGAGAAGCTGGAACTGGCCCCCGATCCCGCGGCGGACTACGAGCTGCCCGCGCTCGACCTGCTCCTGCCCACCGAGCACCTCGAACTCGACCAGCAGGAACAGGAGGTCCGCGAGCGGGCCCGCGTGCTGGAGAAGACGTTCGCCGATTTCGGCTTCAATGTTCGCGTGGTCGAGATCGAGACCGGGCCGGTGATCTCGCAGTACGAGATCGAACTCGAGGCCGGGCTCCGGCTCGCGAAGATCGCCAACCTGGCCGACGACCTGGCGATCGCGCTGCGGGTGCCGAGCGTGCGCATCGTGGCGCCGATCCCGGGGAAGAACTCCGTCGGCGTCGAGGTGCCCAACACCACCCGGCAGATGGTCCGCCTGCGGGAAGTGATCGAGGAGACCCAGTCCAAGAGCCGGACGATGAAGATCCCGATCTTTCTCGGCAAGGACGTGGCCGGCAACCCGATGGTCGTGGACATGGCCAGCATGCCCCACCTCCTCATCGCCGGCCGCACCGGCACCGGCAAGAGCGTGTGCTTGAACTCGATCATCGTGTCGATGCTCATGACGCGCCGGCCGGACGAGGTGCGGATGCTGATGATCGACCCGAAGATGGTCGAACTCACCCCCTACAAGGCGCTCCCCCACCTCATGCACCCGGTGGTCACCGACATGAAGAAGGCCGAGGCGATCCTCGCCTGGGCCGTGGAGAAGATGGAGGAACGCTACACGCTGCTGGCGAAGGTGGGCGTGCGACACCTCACCCAATACAACCAGCTCGGCCGCGAGGAGCTGCTCCGCCGCCTGAAGCCGGAGAGCCCGGAGGAGGCGCAGGCCATCCCCACCACGATGCCGTTCATCGTGATGATCGCCGACGAGATCGCCGACATGATGATGACGGCCGGCAAGGAGATCGAGCAGCACATCATCCGCCTCGCCCAGAAGAGCCGGGCCGTCGGCATCCACCTGATCCTCGCGACCCAGAAGCCGACGGTCGACGTGATCACCGGCCTCATCAAGAGCAACCTGCCGGCGCGGATCGCCTTCCAGGTGGCGAGCCGCACCGACAGCCGGGTCGTGCTGGACGAGTGCGGCGCCGACCGCCTCCTCGGCAACGGCGACATGCTCTTCCTCTCCCCCGGCACGAGCCAGATCCTCCGCGGCCAGGGCACGTTCCTGAGCGACGAGGAGATCAATCGCGTGATGGCGGCGATCGGCACGAGCGAGCCGCAGTATGCGGCGGAACTGGTCAATCTGCAGCCGGCTCCGACGGGCGACGCCCCGAAGGGTGGCGGCGGCAGCCCCAAGGACAAGGACGACCTCTACGAGGCGGCGGTGGAAGTCGTGATCCGGGAGGGCCGCGGCAGCGTGTCGCTCCTGCAGCGGGCGCTCGGCGTGGGCTACGGCCGCGGGGCCCGCCTCATCGACTTCATGGCCGAGGACGGGGTCGTCGGCCAATACGCCGGCTCGCAGGCCCGCGAGGTGCTCGTGACGATGGAGCAGTGGGCCGCCCGCACCGGGGCGCCGGCCCTGCCGCCCGATCCCGCCCCCCGAAAGCTGAAGATTCAGCCGCACGCCGCCGTGCCGCCCGGCCCCGTCGCCGTCGAGGAAGCGGACGAGGACGACGACTACGAAGACGATTACGAGGCGGACGAATCGGCCGAGGACTTCGGAGACGAAGCCGAGGACGAGGACGACGGTGGTGGGTATAGTTAACGGGCTTTCCACCCCCGTCCCTCCCCTGCTCTTTCCGCATGCGCGCGATCGAAATCTACGACACCACCCTTCGCGACGGCAGCCAGGGTGAGGGCGTCAACTTCTCCCTCGAAGACAAGCTCGCCATCGCCCGGCGGCTGGACGCGGCGGGCGTGGACTTCATCGAGGGGGGCTATCCGCTCTCCAATCCGAAGGACGCGCAGTTCTTCGAGCGGGTTCGGGGCCTGCATCTCTCCCGTTCGCGGGTGGCCGCGTTCGGCATGACCCGCCGGCGCGGGATGACCGCGGCCGCCGACCCCGGCATGAAGGCGCTGCTCGATGCCGCCACGCCGGTCGTGACGATCGTCGGCAAGACGTCGGCCTTCCATGTGGCGGAGGTGCTGGGCGTGTCGCGCGAGGAGAACCTCGCCATGATCACCGACACGGTCGCCCATCTCGTGCAGGCGGGCCGCGAGGTGTTTTACGACGCCGAGCACTTCTTCGACGGCTGGAAGCTCGACGCCGACTACGCCCGGCAGACCATCCTCGCCGCGGCGCGGGCCGGCGCGACGCGGATCGTCCTCTGCGATACCAACGGCGGCACGCTCCCCGACGAGATCGTCGCGCAGGTGCGTGCCGCCATCGCGGCGCTCGCCGAGGCGGGCGCGACGGCCACCGTCGGCATCCACTGCCACAACGACTGCGACCTGGCCGTGGCCAACTCCCTCGCCGGCGTCGCGGCCGGCGCCGTGCAGGTGCAGGGCACCATCAACGGCGTGGGCGAGCGGTGCGGCAACGCCGACCTGATCTCCGTGATCGCGAACCTCGCCCTCAAGATCCCGGGCCACGAGGTGCTCGGCGGCACCGGCACGGCCCATCTCACCGAGCTCTCGCGGTTCGTCTACGAGACGGCGAACATGTCGTACCGGGCCAGCCAGCCGTTCGTCGGCACGAGCGCCTTCGCCCACAAGGGAGGCATGCACGTGCACGCGGTCAGCAAGGCCGCCGAGTCGTACGAGCACATCGCCCCCGAGGCGGTGGGCAACTCGCGCCGCGTGCTCGTGAGCGAGTTGTCGGGACGATCCAACATCGCCGCGCTCGTCAGTCGCCCCGACGTGAAGGGCGACCGCGCCCTGCTCGACGCCGTGCTCGCCGAGGTCTGCAGGCTCGAGAACGAGGGCTGGCAGTTCGAGGCGGCCGGGGCGTCGTTCGACCTGCTGGTGGACCGCTGTGCGGGCACGTTCAAGCCGGCCTTCGAGAAGCAGGCCTACAACGTCGCCGTCGAGAGCCGGGACGGCGGCGGTGGCGATGTCCGCACCGAGGCGACGGTCAAACTGCTCGTGGGCGGAGTGCAGCGGCACGAGGTGGCCGAGGGGGACGGGCCCGTCAACGCGCTCGACGCCGCGGTCCGAAAGGCCCTCGCCGACGCCTATCCCGCGGTGCGGGCGATGCACCTCCTCGATTACAAGGTCCGGGTGATCAACGCCCAGGAAGGCACCGCCGCCAAGGTTCGCGTCTCGATCGAGAGCACCGACGGCGACAGCGTCTGGGGCACGGTGGGCGTGAGCGAAAACGTCATCGAGGCCAGTTGGCTGGCGCTTGCCGACTCGTTTCACTATTTCCTCGGCCGCACGGGCTGAAGAACCTCAAGGAGTGTGTCATGCACGCTGACGCGGCCGGATGGCGGCGATCGGAATGGATTCGCGCGATCGCCGTGGCGACGGTGGTGGCCTGCCTGCCCGCGGCCGCCCCGCAGGCCAGTCCCCCGGTGGTGGAGACCGAAGCGCTGACACCGGACGAGCAGCGCGGGAAGTTTCGGCTGCCGCCCGGGTTCGAGATCCAGCTCGTGGCCGCCGAACCGCTGATCCAGAAGCCGATGAACATGGCGTTCGACGCCCGGGGACGGCTCTGGGTGACCCACTCGATCGAATACCCGTGGGCGGTGCCGGCCGACAAGAAGCCGCGGGACGGCCTGACGATTCTCGAGGACTTCGACGCCGACGGGAAGGCGCGGAAGGCCACCCGCTTCGCCGACGAGCTCAACATTCCCATCGGCGTGCTGCCGCTGCCGACCGGCCCCGACGCGGAGACGGCGGCGATCGTCTGGTCGATTCCGAACATCTGGAAGCTCACCGACACCGACAACGACGGCAAGGCCGACCGGCGCGAGGTGCTCTACGGCCCGTTCGATTTCGCCGACACGCACGGCAATCAAAACTCGTTTCGCCTCGGCGCCGACGGCTGGGTCTACGCCAATCACGGCTTTCGCAACCGCTCGCGCGTGAAGCTCCGGGGCGAGGGCGAGGTCGTGCTCGAACTCGATTCGGGCAACGGGTATCGCTTTCGGCCCGACGGTTCCGCGATCGAACACGTGACGTGGGGCCAGGTCAATCCCTTCGGGATGTGCTTTGACGCGCTGGGCAACCGATTCAACGCCGACTGCCACTCGAAGCCGCTCAACCTGCTCCTGCGGGGAGGCCGCTACCTGAGCGTGTTTGCGCCCCCGAATCGCGATTACAACGACGGGCTGGGGCTCGCCCCGGAGACGACCGGCGACGATCACGGGTCCACCGGCATCGCGGCCGTGGCCGTGGTCGACACCGACCGCATGCCCGCCGACTATCAGGGCTCCGTGTTCGTGGGCAACGTCGTCAACAATCTCGTCCACCGCGACCGGATCGAATGGCGGGGCTCGTCTCCCTGGGTGCAGAAGCCGGAGGAGTTTCTCGCCTGCGACGACTTGTGGTTCCGGCCGGTGGACATGCACATCGGCGCCGACGGGGCGCTCTACATCGCCGACTTCTACAACTGCATCATCGGCCACTACGAGGTCGACCTGAAGCATCCGCGGCGCGACCGCGAGCGGGGCCGAATCTGGCGGGTGGTCTGGAATGGCGCCGCGGCCGCCGCGGCGCCGGCCGTCGATCTCACGGCGCTGCCGGCCGCCGCGCTCGTGGCCCGGCTGGCCGACCGCAACGAGACCGTCCGGCAGCTGGCGTTCGAGCAGGTGGTGGAGCGGGGCCGCGGCGACGCGGAGATCGTGGCGCTCCTGCGCAGGCCCGATCCGTCGGAGCTGCGTCGGGCCCGGGCGGTGCGGGCGCTGGCGCTGCTCGGCGGGCTCGACGACGCGGCGGTGGCCGCGGCGGCGGCCGATCCCGCGCGGCTCGTGCGGGTGCATCTCGTGCAGGCGCTCGACGCGTTGCCCGACTGGAACAGCAACCGCGCGGAGATCGTGCGCGGGCGGCTGGCCGATCCCGATCCGTTCGTGCGGCGGGCGGCCGTCGAGGCGCTCGGGGCGCATCCGGCCGCGGCCGGGCTGCCGGCCCTGCTGGCGGTCTGGCGGGAGACGGACGGGGCCGACCCGCAGCTCGTCCACGCCGCGCGGATCGCGGTTCGCAACCACCTTGCGGCGGCGACGCCGGAGGAGCTCGTGGCGGTGGCGGTGGAGGATGCCGACCGGTCGAGGCTGGTCGAGGTGGCGGCGGCGGTGCCCGGCGGGGCGGCGGCCTGGTGGGCGTTTGGGCTCGTGCGGGCGGGAACGTATCCGCCCGAGGTCGTGCGGGGAGCCTGCGGCCGCGTGGCGCAGGGGTGCGAGGTCGCGCAGGTGGATGAGGCGGTGGAGCATGCCCGGGCGTCCTGCGGCGGCGACCTCGGCCGGGAGGCCGGGCTGTTGCAGGCGATGCTCGACGGGTGGCAGCGGGCGCGGCGGCCGTTTGCCGTGGATAGCGCGCTGGGCCGCTGGGCGGCGGCGTGTGCGGAGGCGGTGCTTGCCGACGGGGTCGAGCCGCGTGTGGACGATGCGGCCGTGGTCACGGCGGTCACGGTGGCGCAGAAGTTTCGCCTCGCTGCGCTGGCCGACGGCATCGTGCGGGCGGTCCGCGACGGGAGTCGTCCGGCCGGGGTGCGCGAGGCGGCGGCCAACGCGCTGCTCACGCTCGCGCCCGATCGCTGCATCGAGGAGCTCGGGGCGGTGGTGGCCGACGCGGCGGAGCCGGCGGGCGTGCGGGGGGCCTGTGCGTGGATTCTTGGCGGCGTGGAGCCGCCGCAGGCCCGCGCGGCGATCGCGCGGGCGATCGTCGTCGCGCCGGCGGGCGTGCAGCGGGATTTGGCCCACGCGCTCACGATTCGGAGCGAGGGCACGGCGCTGCTGCTCGAGCTGGTGGGGGCGGGGAAGGTGTCGGCCGCGGTGCTGCAGGATGGTGCGGTGCTGAATCGGGCGCGGGGCTCGGGTCCTCCCGACTTCGATGCGAAGGTCAAGGAGTTGACGAGCAGCCTGCCCGCGGCGGACGAGCGGATCAAGCAGGTGATCGCGTCGTTGACCGGCGGCTCGTCCGCGCCGCATGGATCGGCCGAGACGGGCGCCGCGGTGTTCGCGAAGAACTGCGCGGCCTGTCACAAGTTTGGCGGCACGGGCGGCCTCGTGGGGCCGCAGCTCGACGGCATCGGCCAGCGCGGCGCCGCGCGGCTGCTGGAAGACATCCTCGATCCGAGTCGCAACGTGGACGAGGCGTTTCGGATGACGACGGTGACGACGGCCGCGGGCCGCGTGGTCTCCGGCCTCAAGCTCCGCGAGGATGGCGGCGACGTGGTCTTCGCCGATGCCACGGGCAAGGAGGTTCGCGTGGCGAAGGCCGAGATCGAGGAGACGACGGTGGCCCGCCTCTCGCCGATGCCCGCAAACATCGCGGAGCAGGTGGGCGAAGCCAATCTGCCCCACCTGCTCGCCTACCTGATGGGCCAGGCCGGGACGGCCGCGCCGCGTTAGCCGCCTTTGGCCCCCTCGATGGGAGGGCGCGGGCCACCCCGCGGGGGCGGCCGGGGCCCCGAGTCGCAGGCCCGGCTCGGAGGCCCGCCCGACAAGGCCCTTGCGCGCATTGTATACACGGCCCGGCGGCCGTCGGAATCAGCGAAAAAAGCGTTAAAAACAAGGCTTTTTCCGCCGCCCGGCAATCCTTGCAAAATCGCAAGATCAAACTCCTGCGCGATGCTTGACTCGGGCCCCCGGCTCTGATTTAATCTCCTTGGCTCGATCAACAAGACGCTCATCCTTGATGCACATCTGAATCGGGTCGGTGCGTGGGTCACATCGGTCAGGGATCCAGGATCACAAGTACTTTTTTTCTTCTCTTAGGGGGGATTGAGCACATGAAAACGTTTTCGCGATTCATCGCGTTGTCAGCAGCCAGCCTGCTGGCGGTCGCGTTGGTCAGTGGCTCGGCCGTGTCGGCCGCCAACATCACGTGGGGTTCCGCCACGGACACGTCGTACGTCAACCTGGGCTCGGCCTCGGGCTACACGACGGACGTGAGCACGGTAGGCACTTTTGCTGGTGCCTGGGCCTTTCAGTCCACCAATTTGTCCACGGGCGATCGGGCGGTGAAGGTCAACGCGGGCGGCGATACGGTGACGTTTTCGTCTTTGCAGCAGGCCACGGGTGTGTCGTGGGGCAACACGGTGTCGGGCACCAGTGGTGGCACCGGCTTGACGGTTGTTGGCAACAATCAGCCGAGAGCCACGTACTCCAACGAGCAGAATTTCATTAACAACTCGTTTGCCTATGGACAGCTTTTGAACAACGGTTTTAGCCAGCAGGCGGGCGACCCGGGCTTCTTCGCGACGCTGACGTTCGACAATCTGACCGTGGGTACGACCTACCTCGTTCAGCTGTTTGCGCAGCGGACCTATAACTCGGATGCGAACACCCGCCCTGTTTTCTACTCGTCTGGCACGGGTGCGGCGGGAGCAACGGTGACGTTGAACTCGGCCAACAACCAGACCACGAGCGCCGGGCAGTTTGTGACCGGTTCGTTCACGGCTGATGCGACCACGCAGAAGATCACCATGGGTAGCGTCTTCTGGGGCACCAACGGCGTTTATCAGACTCCGATCAACGCCGTGCAACTCCGTGCTGCGGTGCCGGAGCCGGGTGCGTTGGCCCTGGCTGGTATGGGTGTCGGTGGTGCGGCTCTGGCTTACGTCCGGCGGCGGAAGAAGACGGCTGCCTGATCCGCCTGATCGATCCTACGATGTCCTCGTCGCGGGCGGACTGACCCCCTCAGTCCGCCCGCGATTGTTTTTTTGGCCGCCTCAGATCCGAGCACCGGGCCGCGAAGAGCATCGCCCGACGGCACTGGCCGTTTTCCGCACGGCTGGTCTAATGGGGCCCGGTCTGCTCCTGCTGCACACCCGCCTGCCATTGCTCTGGCACCACTGGAGACCTGATCCCATGGCTTGTTCGACGCACGCCCGACGATTCGCCGCGGCTGCCGGGGCGATCCTCTGCGGCCTGCTCCTCGCGGCCCGCGGACACGCGGAAACACCGATCGGTGAAGACACCGTCACCATCGACAACGTCGTGGTCACCCCCCGCGACGCGGCGACCGCGACCATCCGGTTCGACCTCGCCTGGAACGACTCGTGGCGCGACCAGACCAACCACGACGCCGTCTGGATCTTCTTCAAGGCGCCGCCCGCGGCCGGCGGCGGCTGGCAGCCAGTGCGACTCGCCGCCGACAAGGTGCTCAATCCCACCGGCTACACCCAGGAGAAGGACGGCACGCGGCTCGACTTCATCGTGCCCGAAGGCCCCGACGGATTCGTCGGGATGTTCGTGCGGCGGGCCGAGGAAGGGAAAGGCCCGGTGACCGCCAAGGGTGTGACCGCCATCCTCGACCTCGCCGCCAGCAAGGGGCTCGGGAAGGTGACGAGCGAGACGAAGGTGACGCCGCTCGCGATCGAGATGGTGTATGTGGACGAAGGTCCCTATGCCCTCGGATCCGGCGGCCTCGAACTCAACGGGCTCTACGAATATTCCGACGGCGTCGAGAACGTGAAGCCTTTCCGCGTCACCTCGGCCGGGGCGATCCCCACCGGCCGACAGCCGGGCCGGCTCTGGGCCTGGAAGGCCGCCCAGCCCGAAGACGGGGGCGAGATTCCCGCGACGTTTCCCAACGGCTACGCCGCGTTTTACGCCATGAAGAAGCGGATCTCCTCGCCGCAATACACGACGTTTCTCAACATGCTGCCCCCCGCCGAAGCGGAGAAGCGATTCTTCGATCGGATCGCGATCCGCTCGGGCGAACCGCCCAACGTGACCTACGAGCCCTGGCTCCGCGTGAAGTGGTCCAACCAGGCCTTCCGCCAGGCGGGCAGCGGCCTCTCCTGGGGCGACGGCGCGGCCTACGCCGCGTGGGCCGGCCTGCGGCCCATCAGCGAACTCGAGATGGAAAAGGCGGTGCGGGGCCCGCGCGACCCGCGGCCCGACGAGGTCGGCCCCTCCCATTGGAAACTCGACGGCTTCGCCAACGGCGTCGCCGGCGACCCCCGCACCCACGCCGACTGGTTCGCCTACAAGAGCACGCAGGCCGAGCGGGCCGTCACGGTCGCCAACGCCAAGGGCCGCGGCTTCCGCGGCACGCACGGGCTCGGCACCACCGACCTCCCGGCCGACTGGCCGCAGGAAGATGCCGTGGGCGCCGGATTCCGCTGCTGCTTCTACGGCTTCTGGCACCGGCTCGACGTGCCCGAGACGAAACTGGAAGGGGAGCCCAACTACGACCCGCAAGGCGAGGTGGGCTTTCGCGACCTGCCGCGGACGCGGCTGTCCGACCGCTACTACGCCGACCACGTCGATCCCGAGCGGCGGCCCTACCACCGCTGGCGGGCGGTACGGTCGGCCCCGGCCGGAGTCGGCAAGTAACCAGTCCCGGTTCGCACGACACCCCACGAAGGAACCATCCATGAAGGACTTTGTCTCCACCTCGACGGGCGGCGGATGCCTCCGTGCGGCCTGCCTGGCAGCCTGCCTCGCCTGCGTGCCCGCCGCCGCGGCGGCCGGCGACGCCGAGGCGCGGTTTCGCGGCACCGGCAAGGCCGACCCCGTGCGGATCGACAACACGCGCGTCACCGCGGGCCCCGCCGCCGGACAGGCCGGCGTCGCCTTCGATGCGGCCTGGGACCACTCGTGGCGGGCGGCCTGGAAGGCCACCGCCGAGGAGATGGGGGGCACGGCAGCCGTGGACCTCGAGAACTGGGACGCCGCGTGGGTGTTCGTGAAGTTTCGCAAGCCCGGCGCCGGCTTCTGGTCGCACGCCACCCTCTCCCCCACCGCCGCCGATCATGCCGCCCCCACGGGCGCGACGCTCGCGGTCGGCCCCAGCCAGGACGGCACGAGCGGGGTCGGCGCGTTTCTGCACCGCGCCGCCGCCGGGGCCGGGCCGGTTGACTGGAAGGGCGTCAGGCTCCGCTGGCTCGCCCAGGCCGACGGCGTGGACGATCCCACGAAGGTCGAGGTGCGGGTCTTCGCCGTGAAGATGGTCTACGTGCCGCAGGGGGCCTTCTGGGCGGGCGACGGCTCCACGGCCGACGTGGCGGGGCAATTCTCCGCCGGCGACACCACCGCGCCCTTCCGCGTCGAGAGCGAGGAGGCGATCACCGTCGGCGGCGTCGATCCGAAGAACCTCGGCAACCGCGAGGGCTTCGGGATGTTTCGCAGCGAGGATTACACGAGCCGCGGTTCGCATCTCCTGAAGAAGGAGTTTCCCAAGGGCTTCGCCCCCTTCTACTGCATGCGTCACGAGATCACGCAGGGCGACTACGTGGCCTTCCTCAACTCCCTGAGCTACGGCCAGCTCGTGCACCTGCTCGCGCCGGAATGGAACGACCCGGGCCGGCCCGACGCCCCCGCCGGCTCGCTGCTGGTCAACGAGGCCTCGCGGGGCTGCCGCATCAAGATCAAGGAGCCCGGCGTGCCCGAGGCCGACGGCAAGCCCGCGAAGCCGCCGGTGCTCGAGACCGAAAATCCCCACGTCGCCTGCATCAACCTCCTCTTCACCGACTACGTGGCCTACGCCGGTTGGGCCGGGCTGCGGCCGATCACCGAACTGGAATACGAAAAGGCCTGCCGCGGGCCGCTCGCGCCCGTGGCGGATGAATACGCCTGGCGGACGACGGGCCTCGCGGGCACCAACCGCCCCGAGCCGCGGTCCGGCTACGTGCTCGAAAACGCCGGTCAGGCGGACGAGCGGGTGACGTGGCAGGGCGACGAGGGGCCCGACGCCACCCGCGGCAACGCCGTCTGGTGGGGCACGGTCTCGCAGGAGCGCGGCAGCTACGCCCTCCACCCGATCAACGGCCCGCTGCGGGTCGAGATCTTCGCGACGCCGACGAGCGGCCGTGTCGAGTCGGGGGCGTCGTACTGGGGCATCATGGAGCTCACGGGCAACGCCGCCGAGATGACGGTGACGGTGGGCAGCGACGTGGGCCGCCGCTTCGCGGGCACGCACGGCGACGGCACGCTCGCCCAAGCCCAACCCGACAAGCGGATCCTCGACCAGCCCGCCGGCTGGGACTTGACCGACTTCAAGGGCTTCCGGCGTCGCGGCGGCTCCTATGCCTGGTGGGCCGACCACCGGGGCACGCTGCGGGTCTCCGACCGCTGGGGCTCGGTGATGCCCGAGACGGTTCGGGAGAAGGCGTTTTCGTACGGGTTCCGGTGCGTGCGCGCGGCGCCCGCCAAGTAGCGACGAATCCTCCGGCTTTTCGAGAGAGGCCCGCGATGGCCGCCGTGCGATCCGCCGCGATCAGGGCCGTGGCCGCGCTGGCGGCGCTCGGCACCGGGCCGCACCTCGCGGCCGCCGGCCCGGAGGTGCTCGTGGAGGCGGAGCAGTTCGCCGACACCGGCGGCTGGGACGTCGATCAGCAGTCGATGGACCAGATGGGGTCGCCCTACCTGCTGGCCCACGGCCTCGGGGTGCCCGTGAAGGACGCCGTCACCCGCGTGGCGTTTCCCGAACCGGGCCGCTACCACGTCTGGGTGCGCACCCGCGACTGGGTCGCCGCCTGGGGGAAGCCCGGCGCGCCGGGCCGGTTTCAGGTGCTCGTCGATGGGCGGCCGCTCGACGCGACCTTCGGCACCACGGGCGAGGCCTGGCACTGGCAGCCCGGCGGCGCGGTGCACGTCGGCCGCGAGGCGACCGTCGCGCTCCACGACGCCACCGGCTTCGAAGGCCGCTGCGACGCCATCCTCTTCGCGCGGGACGCCGCGGCCGAGCCGCCGAACGCGGAGCCGGCGCTGGACGCATGGCGCCGCCGGCTGCTCGGCCTCCCCGAAACGCCCGACGACGCCGGCACGTTCGACCTCGTCGTGGTGGGTGGCGGCGTGGCCGGCACCGCGGCCGCGGTGTCGGCGGCGCGGCAGGGGCTCGCGGTCGCGCTGCTCCAGGATCGCCCGGTGCTCGGCGGCAACGGCAGCAGCGAGGTGCGGGTCTGGCCCGAGGGACACACCCGGCAGGAGCCGTTTCCGCACGTGGGCGACATCGTCGAGGAGATCTGCCCGCCCCGCGGCGCGGCGGGGGCCGGCAACGCCAAGGGCGGGGCCGTCTACGACGACGCCCGCAAGCTGCGGGTCGTGAAGGCCGAGCCGCGGATCACGCTCCTCGTCGAGCATCGCGTCAACGCGGTCGAGGCCCGCGATGCGGCGATCGTCTCCGTCACCGCGCAGCACGTCCGCACCGCCCGCCGCACGCGGATCCGCGGCCGGCTGTTCGCCGACTGCACCGGCGACGGCACCGTCGGGTTTCTCGCCGGCGCCGACTACGACATCTCCACCGCAGGCACCATGGGGGCGAGCAACCTCTGGAACGTGCTCGACCAGGCCGACAGGAAGCAGGTGCTCGAGTGCGAATGCAAGGATCGCGACGCGCTCGCGGTGCAGGCCGAGGCGGGGAGCGTGGCCGCCCCCTTTCCGAAGCTGCCCTGGGCGCTCGACCTCACCGACAGGCCGTTCCCCGGCCGCGGCGACGCCCAGGGCCAGTGGGCCACCACGCCGCTCGACAACCTGGGCGGCTGGTTCTGGGAGAGCGGCTTCGACCAGGATCCCATCAAGGACATCGAGCGGATCCGGGACCTCAACCTCCGGGCGATGTACGGCGCGTGGGACACGCTCAAGAACGTGGACGGCCTCTATCCCAACCACCGGCTCGGCTGGAGCGCCTTCATCGCCGGCAAGCGGGAATCGCGCCGCCTGCTCGGCGACGTCGTGCTCCAGGCCGACGACTTCCGCAAGGGCACCACCTGGCCCGACCCGGCGTTTCCCAACACCTGGCACATCGACATCCACGCGCCGCATCCCGAGTTTTCCGCCGGGCTCGGCGGGGAGGCCTTCATCGCACGGGCCACGGAAGGGAAGGAGCATGCCTACCGGGGACCCTACTGGGCTCCCTACCGCTGCCTCTACAGTCGCAACATCGCCAATCTCTTCATGGCGGGCCGCGACATCAGCGTGTCGCGGGAGGCGATCGGGCCGGTTCGCGTGATGCGAACCTGCGGGATGATGGGGGAGATCGTCGGCAAGGCGGCCTGGATCTGCGTCCGGCACGGCACCTCGCCGCGCGGCGTCTATGCCGGGCACCTCGGCCTGCTCCAGCAACTCATGCGCGAGCCGGGCGGAAGCCGCCGCACCGCGGTGGACGCGCCCCTCGTCGCCCCCCCGTGACCGCGAGCCGCGTCAGTTCGCCGCGCTCGCGGCCGCCTTCCGCGGCGCCGCTCGCTTCGCCGCCGACGGCTTCGCAGACGCCGACTTCTTCGCCGGGGCCTTGGCAGCCGCCGCATCGGCGGCCGGCTTCACCGCCGCCGGCTCCTTCGCGGCCGCCTTGGGGGCCGGCTCCTTCGCCTCCGTGTTCGCCGCCGGGGCCGACCGGTAGAGGAACGACTCTGACGAGAGCAGCGACGTGAGCAGCGCCTTGAAGCTGCCGCCGCTCTCGACGTAGGCCTTGTCGGCCTCCTGCAGCGTGAGCGCGTCGCCGGGCGTTTCGTTGCGGCCCAGGAAGTAGCGGAACGCGTGCCGGACGAAGACCTGCCGCACGCGTTCCGAGGCCGCCAGCCGGCGGAGCATCTCGGGGGCGTTGCGGACCGGCCCGTCGAGCGTCGGCTCGCCGCTGAAGCGGATGAGCCCGGTCGTGTCGAGCGGCGCGTCGCGATAAATCTTGGCGTTTTTGTCGCCGCTCTTCTCCATCGCCTCCAGGTCCACCACCTCCTCGGCCGTCCGCGAGACGCCGTAGTGGTTGGTGTCTTCGAAGGGCAGGCCGAGATCGTCCATCTTCACATGGCACTTCCAGCATTCCTCGGCGCGGGTGACCATCTGCCGCTCGCGGAGCGTGTGGTGCGGGTCCTCGGGCACCATGGCCGCCGCGTTGATCGGCAGGTCGGGCACGCGGCCGCCCAGCAGCCGCTCCCGCACCCAGCGGCCGCGCCGGACGATGTCGTTGTGGAAGTTGGTGGACCAGGCGAGCAGCCAGCTCGTGTGCATCGGCAGGCCGATCCGATCGGGCGGCAGTCGGCCCGAGTGCTCTTCGAGCTGGATCGGCGAGAGGTCTTGGAACAGCCGGCTGTTGCCCCCCGGACCGTCCCACAGATACTCCTCCGCCGACACGAAATCCCCGGCCCTCGGCGCGTCGCGGGTGGTCAGCAGTTCCCCGAGGACATCCTTGTCGTGGGCGAGAATGTGGAGGATGAGCAGGTCGCCGTTGGCGATGGACCAGACGGGATCATGCGCGATCCCGCGGCTCGTCAGGCTCTTCGGGGGCGGATCCTTGAAGATGTCGGTCGCCCGGGGGTAGTCGAGGAATTCGCGGAAGAAGCCGAGCACTCGCGACTTGCCGGTCTGCGGGTCGTCGAGGCAGCGACGCACCACCTCGGCCACGTCCTTGCGGCTGCCGAGCTTGCCCTCGTCCGCCGCGGCGATCAGGCTCGCCTGCCGCCGGGTGGAGAGCGCCAGGCTGAGCGCCACCGCGGCCTCGCGCGGCTGGAGCATGTGCACGCCGGGGCGCACCTCCGGCCCCGTCCCGATCTCGAACCGCATCACCGCATCGGGCACGACCAGCGGGGCCATGAGGACGGTCTGCCCCGCCAGCAGCAGGTCGCCCTCGCCGGCCACCTCGTCGTACAAGCCGCGGAGCGACGCGAGCTCCGGGTCGGTCGGCTGCCGGTGGAGGGCGGTCTGGAACTGATGGCGGATCGCCTTCTCGAGCTCCTCCGCGCTCGGCCGCACGTCGGCTTTGACGAGGGGCGCGAACGGCCCGTTGCCGGCGGCCTGGCACTGCGTGGCCACCACCTGCTCGGCATTGGCGAGGAGCAGCCCGGTGGCCGCCTCGTCGGGCGCGTAGAGGGCGGAGAAGTCCCTGATGCCCGGCTCCTGGATCAGGCTGAACGGCTGCTGCCCGTGCTCGAGCCGGAGATCGCTGGCGAGCCACCGGGAGTAGGCCGCCGGCGACAGCCGCCAGAGCCGCGGCGGCGGGGGAACGCTCGGCTGCCGCGGCCCGCCGAAGAGGATCGCGTGGGGGAGCCGGTTGCCGTCCACCGGCCGCTCCTTCACTGCGTAGTCGGCGGAGCCGCCGGCCGGCAGCGGGGAATCGAGTTCGGCCTCGATCCAGGCGATCACTCCGGCCACATCCTCCGCGGACGGACGATCCTCCGATTCCGGCGGCATATCGCCCGCGCGGAGCCGCTCCAGGACCGAGGCATAGGCGACCCGGCCCGCGATGCCATCCTCCTTCGTGCGCGTGAGTTCGAAATCCCCCTCCTTCGTGTCGGCGTCGTGGCAGTGACCGCAGGTTGACTCGAGGAACGAGACCACGAACTCGGGCTTCGCGGCCGCCGCCCTGACGCCCGGCTCCGCCCCCGCGCGAACGGCATCGGCCAGCGCGATCCGCGGGTTGGCCCGCCGCAGCCGCACCGCGACGTCCGACGCCGGCAGGCCGAGGAGCGACACCACGCCGCGATGCTTCGCCACCTCGTCGGCGGCCTCGTTCGACAGCGTGGTCACGCCGTCGAGAAACAGCCAGTCTCCCTCGTGCGCGGCCAGCGCCTGCGCCGCCGCCGGCGAGAGGCTCTTCAGGCCGTCGAGCGAGAGCCGGCCCGGCCGCCCGGCCAGGATCGGGGCCAGGGCATCGGGGAGCTCCCCGAGTCCGTCGAGCGAGAGCTCGCCGCCGCGGTGCTCCGCGAGCACTTTTGCCACGTCGGGCGTGAGGGTCGTGAGCCCGTCGAGTCGCAGGTTGCCCCGGTGGCCCGCCAGCGCCTTGGCCGTGGCCGCGTCGATCTTCGCGAGGGCGGGCAGCGCCCCGTCCCAACGGGTCGAGGCGGCCAGCGCCGCCGCCCCCTTCTCGTCCAGAGACGTGATCCCGGGCAGTGTGCCCCGCCACTTCGGCCAGCCCACCAGGGTCTGGGCGCCCTCGCCGGAGATCGCGGTGAGCCCGTCGAGAAACACGTAGAACCGCTGATCGGGGTTGCCCCGGTGCTCGGCGAGCGCCTGGAGCGTGTCGTCGGGGATCGTCTTCAGGCCGTTGAGATAGAGATCCCGGCTCCGCTGACTGATCGCCCGGGCCGCCGCCGGCGACAGGCTCGTCAGGCCGTCGAGGTGGAGATCGCAGTTGGTCGCTCCCTGCAGCTCGGTCGCCACCTCGTCAGGCAGCGTCTTCAGGCCGTTGAGAAAGAGGGGCGCGTGGTTGTGGTCGCGCCGCGTCGCGGCGAGCGCCTTGGCCGCCTGCGGTGAGAGCTCGGTCAGGCCATTGAGCTTGGTGAGCCGCTTCTCCATGAGGATGGCGGCCACGTCGTCCGGCAGCGCGGTCAGCCCCTCCAGCGACAGCGGACGGTCGGGCTGGGCAAGCGCCCGCGCGACGTCGGCCGTGATCGTCTTCATGCCGAGGATTCGGCCGTCCCAGCCAATGCCGGGAATCTTGCCGAGGGCCTCGGCGGCCTCCACCGAGAGCGTGGTGAGCCCCTGGAGCCGCAGCGGGCAGGTGTGGTTGCCCCCCTTCCGCTGCGCGAGCGCGGTGGCGGCCGCGGGAGAGAGGGTGGTGACGCCGTTGAGGATGAGGCGGCCCCCCTTGTGCTCCGCGAGCGCCTTGGCGGCCGCGTCGGAGAGCGTGGGGAGGCCGGCCAGGGAGAGCTCGCCCTGGTTGCGGGCGAGCGACGCGGCGGCCGCGTCGCTGAGCGACTTCAGGCCGTCGAGGCTCAAGGGGCCCTTGTGTTCGGCAAGCGCGGCCGCCGCGGCATCGGAAATCTCCGCGAGACCGCCGAGACTGAGCCAGCCGTTGTGCCGGGCCAGTTCGACCGCCGCCTCGGGCGCGAGGGTGGTCAGGTCGTCGAGCGCGAGCCGGCTGGCGGCGGCGTCCACGAGCCGCTTGGCATCCTCCGCGGAGACCGCCCGGACCGGGTCGTTCGTCGCCGCCCGAGCCGGCGCCAGTCCCAGCAGACACAAACACACGAGGCCGACGATGAGGGGGCGCATGCTGCTCGAAACTCCTCGGGGTCTGGGCACGAAGCTCACGGGTCGGGAGCGGGCCGGACTATGCCAGGATCTCGGCGAGCGGCCCGCGCGTGTCGAAATCGGCCAGGGCTTTGTCGGGATCGCCGAACGTCTCCCGCTTGTCGCCGACGGCGTGCAGGAACGACATATAGAGGTTGGCGGTCGTGCGGTTACCCGGCTGCTTGTACCGGGGATACTGCAGGTAGCGGCCCGCCGTCTTCAGGCGGCCGCCGAGATCGCCGACCACGATCATCGGCCACTGTTCGCCCATGCCGTGGTGCTCCTCGGCGGAGTCGCTCAGCCACACGATGACCGTGTTGTCGAGGAGCGTGCCGTTGCCTTCCTTGATGGCCGCCAGCCGATCGGCCAGATCGACCACGCGCTTGGCGTGGAACTGGCGGATCACGGTGTTGAGCGGCTCCCGCTGGGGCGACCCCACCATGTGGCCGATCTCGTGGCCGTCCACGTTGACGCCGAGCTCACTCCAGACCTTGTAGCCGTGCGGCCCGCAGGCGGCGTCGAGCACCACCACGTTCGTCAGACGGGAGGCGAGCGCGGCGACGGTCAGGGCGCACTGAGCCTCGAACCGCTCGGTCTTCAACTTGCTGTCGAACTTGTCGGTCGCCGGCTGGTTGGCCTTGAGGTTGTCCTTGACGGTGACGACCTTGTCCTGTCGCGACCGCATCTGCTCGAAGGCGTCGAGGTAGCGATCGAGCTTTTCCCGGTCCATGGCGGGCAACTCGTTGCGGACGCGGCTGATGTCGCTGCGGGCCCAGTCGAGGAACTTGTTCCGGGCGGCGTAGGCCTTGCCCGCCCGCCCCTCGGCCACGCTGCCGAACAGCGTCTGAAACGCGACGTGGGGCTGGCACATCATCGTCAGCGGCCGCTTCGGGTCGACCACCGAGACGCTGTTGGCGAACACCACTTCCGGGTTGGCGTGAATGCCCAGGCCGACGACGGGAAAGATGCCGGGCAGCGACTTGGCCAGCACGTGATCGACCGTCTGCATCCGGGGATCGGCGAACTGGGTGTTGGTGCCCTGCGTGCGGGCGTTGTAGCAACCAAGCGCCCCATACGCGGCGCCGTGATTCGGCGCGCACTGGGCGCCCGACAGGTTCATCAGGATCGACATCCGATCCTTGAGCGGCGCGAGCGGGGCGATCGGCTCGGGCAGTTCGAGGTCGGCCAGCGGCAGATCGACGAGTTTCTCCCCCTTCTCGTCTCCCTTGGCGCCCAGGTTCTTCGGCCGCACGTGATGCGCCCAGAGGCCGTTGTTCTCGAACATGAAGATGAACCGCGGCGGCGGCGCCTCGCCGGCCGCCTCGGCGGCCAGACCGTCGAGAAACGGCCGGAGGAAGGCGGCCCCGGCCCCGAGGGCGATCCCCTTGATCAGCGTGCGGCGGTCTGCGTGTGTCATGGTTCAACCCCTGCTGGAAGAAAGGTGGGCAAGGCCACTCCCGGGAGGTTTCCCGGGGCGATCAGGCGGGATCCGACATCGCCATATCTACTACGTCGCTCCCTTCAAAATAGTCTATTCACGACGCGCCAGCAAACCGCGGCGGCCGCGGAAATCGGTGCTTCGGTCGGGTTTCAAAGGGCCTTGGCCCCATCCCGTCTCCCCCCAACCCAACCCAATCCAACCAGCCCCACGTGCCGTCGTGGCCGGTCAGGGGGGCGGGGGCGGCGGCTTGATCCGGCCCCGCCAGGGCTCCGATGAACGCCGCTTCCGGTCGCCGGGTCGTGCCAGCGTCACGGCGATCCCGGCGAGGATGCCCAGCACCAGGATGATCCAGAACCGCGTCGGCATGACCACCCGTCGCCTTTCCTCGCGCATCGCGGAGGCGTCACGACGCCCGCCAGGCGGCGCCGCCCGGAAACGTGTATTCCTCGATCGAGCGCGGCCACATCTCCACGCTGTAGCCCGCCGCCGTCGGGGGCATGTATCGGCCGGCCCGCATCCGCACCGGATCCTTGAAGTGCTCGTGCAGGTGGCCGGCGTACTCGGTGAACCGGCCCTCGAAGGTGCCGCTGGCGCACACGTAGTCGAAGATCGAGAGATGCTGCACATACTCGCAGAGCCCCACGCCGCCGGCATGCGGGCAGACGGGGATGCCGAACTTCGCCGCCATGAGGATCACGGCGAGGATCTCGTTGACACCGCCGATGCGGCAGCTGTCGATCTGGCAGACCCCCATCGCGCCGGCCTGCATGAACTGCTTGAACATCACGCGGTTGGCACAATGCTCGCCGGTGGCGACGAGGGTCGGCGCCACCGCCCGGGCGCTGGCGGCGTGCCCGAGGATGTCGTCGGGGCTGGTCGGCTCCTCGATGAACCACGGCTTGAAGGGGGCGAGCTGCCGCACCCACTCGATCGCCTCCGGGACGTCCCAGACCTGATTGGCGTCGATCATCAGCCGCCGCTCCCAGCCGATCTCCTCGCGGATGATGCGGCAGCGGCGGATGTCGTCCTCGAGGTTGCGGCCCACCTTGATCTTGAAGCACTCCCAGCCCGCCGCGATCGCCTCCCGGCACCGCTGCCGCATGCCGTCGTCGGAGTAGCCGATCCAGCCCGCCGACGTGGTGTAGGCCGGGTAGCCCTCCGCCTGCAGCCGCGCGATCCGCTCCGCGCGGCCCGGCTCCAGCCGCCGCAGGATCTCGACCGCCTCCGCCGGCGTCAGCGCGTCGGTCAGGTAGCGAAAGTCGATGCAGCGCACGAGCGCCTCGGGCGACATGTCGGTGAGCAGCTTCCAGAGCGGCTTCCCCTCGACCTTGGCCCAGAGATCCCAGACGGCATTGACGACGGCCGCCGTCGCCAGATGGATCACGCCCTTCTCCGGCCCGACCCAGCGGAGTTGGCTGTCGCCGGTGATCCGCCGCCAGAACCCGCCCATGTCGGCCGCGATCGTCTCGAGCGACTGGCCCACGATCAGTGGCCGCAGGGCCTCGATCGCCCGGCAGCAGAGCTCGTTGCCGCGGCCGATCGTGAACGTCATGCCGTGCCCGGCGAAGCGGTCGTCCGAGGTGTGGAGGATGCAGTAGGCGGCCGAGTAGTCGGGATCGGGGTTCATCGCATCCGAGCCGTCGAGCTGCTTCGAGGTGGGGAAGCGCAGGTCGTGGACGGTCAGGTCGGTGATCGTGAGGGGCATGGGTGAAGCGCGATTGGAAGGTGGTGCCGCTGCCGCGGCGGGCAAAGCCCAGGGGGGCACGAAGGCCGAGATTGTAGTGGCTGGCTCCGGCTCGTGTCGTGCCCCGGAGCCCGGCCGGCCCGGCGTCGCTTGCTTGCCGCCGACGCAGGCGCTACAACACGCCCTGGCAGGGGCGGAGGACGCGAGCGCCGGCAAGCCCCCGCACGCTCGACCAACGTCTCCCGTGGCATGACGCTTCCATGCAGCCCTCGCATCCCGATCCGCCGCGGACGTTCCGCCAGGCGCTCCGCCACCTCGGGCCGGGCGTGCTCCTTGCCAGTTCGATCGTCGGCAGCGGCGAACTGATCGCCACCACGACCGTCGGCGCCGAGGCGGGCTTTCAACTGCTCTGGCTGATCGTCCTGGGCTGCGCGATCAAGGTGGCCGCCCAGCTCGAGATCGGCCGCACCACGCTCTCCTGGGGCCGCACGCCGCTGGCGGCGTTTGAACGGGTGCCGGGGCCGCGGCTGGCCGGCCGAGGCTGGATCTACTGGGCGTGGGTCGTGATGACCCTGCTGATCCTCGTGCAGCAGGGGGGCATCCTCATGGGCGTGGCCCAGACGCTCGCGGCCGGTGTGCCGCTCACCCGGGCCGGCCGGGAGTGGAACCGGGTCGAAGACGAGGCGGCGGCGGCGCGGATCGACGCGGCGGCGGCGGTCCGCGCTGGCGATCCCGCGCGGGCCGAGGCGAGCGAGGCGCGAGGCGCGGCGCTCAAAGAAGAGGCGGCCGGGTTTGCGTCGCGATCCGACGACAGCCTCTGGGCGGTGATCGTCGCGGTCGTCACCGCCGCGCTCTTGGCCCGCGGCCGCTACCGGATCATCGAGCGGGTCTCGCTGCTCCTCGTGGGCACGTTCACCGTGGTGACGCTCGTGGCGCTCGCCCTGTTGCAACGCGACCCGGCCTGGGCCGTGTCGTGGCCCGAATTGCGGAGCGGGCTCGTGCCCTCGCTGCCCGCCCCGATCCACGGCCGATCGCCCCTGACCACGGCGCTGGCCACCTTCGGCATCATCGGCGTGGGTGCGGCGGAACTGATGCTCTATCCCTACTGGTGCCTCGAAAAGGGCTACGGCCGGGCCGTCGGGCCGCGCGATGCGTCGCCGGCGTGGGCCGACCGGGCCCGCTGCTGGATGCGGGTGATGCAACTCGACGCCTGGGCGTCGATGCTCGTCTACACGACCGTGACGGTGGCTTTC
>JBEIQP010000025.1:0-28773 GCA_040376455.1 Planctomycetaceae bacterium
ACAACGCCGTGGACAAGAGCGGCACGAAGGTCCACGGCATGTTCGCCGAGATCGCCCCGCGGTACGACCTCGTCAACCGGATGCTCTCCGGCGGCATCGACGTCTGGTGGCGGCACGTCACGGTCCGCCGGGCCCCGCCGCCGACCGCCGGGGCGATCCTCGACGTCTGCACCGGCACCGGCGATCTGGCGCTCGCCTACGCCGCGAAGGCCGGGCCGGGCGTGCGGATCGTGGCCAGCGACTTCTGCCGGCCGATGCTCGAGCGCGGCATCGAGAAGGGGCGGAAGTCGGCCCCGCACGTCGAATGGATCGAGGCCGACGCGATGGCCCTGCCCTTCCCCGGCGCGGGATTCGACCTGGTCACGGTCGCCTTCGGCCTGCGAAACATCGCCGACACCGCCCGCGGCCTTGCCGAGATGGCCCGCGTCCTCAAGCCCGGGGGGCGGCTCGCGATCCTTGAATTCTCGTTGCCGAGAAACGCCCTCGTCCGCTCGGGCTACCTCTGGTACTTCCGTCACGTGCTCCCCTGGCTGGGCAACGCCGTGGCGCGGAACCGCTCCGACGCCTACACCTACCTCAACCAGAGCGTGGAGGAGTTTCCATCGGGCGAACGGCTCGCGGCCCTCGTCCGCGCCGCGGGGTTCGACGGGGTCGAGATGATCCCGCTCTCCCTCGGCATCGCCACGCTCACCATCGCCACGCGATCCGCGGGAAAGGCTGCGTGACCGGGTGAACCAGGAAGAACTGCCGATCGTCGTGGCCATCACGGGGGCGTCTGGCGCCCCGTACGGCGTTCGTTTTCTCGAGGTCGTGTTGGCGGCGGGCCGCGACGTGCACCTCACGGTGAGCCCGTCGGGGCAGGCCGTCTTCACGGAGGAGGTCGGCCGCCGGATCGACCTCGACCGCTTCGATCTGTCGGCCCTGCTCGGCCGCGAGCCGCCCGCAGGCTCGCGGTGCACCTACCACCATTACAAGGATCTGATGGCCCCCATCGCCAGCGGGTCGTTCCTGACCGCCGCCATGGTGATCTGCCCCTGCAGCGGCAGTACGCTGGCGGCGGTGGCCCACTCGATGGGCGAGAACCTGGTTCATCGGGCCGCCGAGGTGCACCTCAAGGAGCGGCGGAAGCTCGTCGTCGTGCCGCGGGAGACGCCCCTCTCGCTGCCGCAGTTGAAGAACATGCAGGCGATCCACGAGGCGGGGGCCGTCGTGCTGCCCGCGGCGCCCGGCTTCTATCACGGCGCGACGAGCGTGGCCGATCTGGTCGATTTCGTGGTCGCCCGCATCTGCGACCAGGTGGGCGTGCCCAACACGCTCATCCGCCGCTGGGGTGAGACGACCTGATGGCCGCCGCGCTCCGCACCTACTTGGAACTCGTCCGGTTCAGCCACACGGTCTTTGCGCTGCCCTTCGCCATCACGGCGGCGCTGATCGCCGCCCGTCGCGGCGGCGATCCGGTCGCGGTGTCCGCCGAGCCGCTGGCGTGGATGCGGCCGGCCACCGGCATCCTGCTCTGCATGGTGACGGCCAGAACCGCCGCGATGGCCTTCAACCGGCTCGTCGATCGCACGATCGACGCCGCCAATCCGCGGACGTCGGCCCGGCACCTGCCGCGGGGCGACGTCGGCGCCGGCGAGGTGCTGCTGCTGGTCGTCGCCAGTTCGGCCGCGTTCATCGCCTCCACCCTCCTCTTCCTGCCCAACTGGCTGCCGCTGGTGCTGTCGGCGCCCGTCCTGGCCTGGCTGCTCGGCTACAGTTACGCCAAGCGGTTCACGATGCTCGCGCACCTCTGGCTCGGGGTGGCGCTCGGCCTGGCGCCGGTGGCGGCCTGGATCGCCCTCCGCGGCCCGTTGATCCTGCGCGATCCGGGCGACCTGCTGCCGGCCGTGATCCTCGGCCTCGCGGTCACGACCTGGGTGGCCGGCTTCGACATCATCTACGCCTGCCAGGATGCGGCGTTCGACGCGGCCCACGGCCTGCGGAGCATCCCCGCGCGGCTGGGCGTGCCGCGATCGCTGGCGGCGTCGAAGTGGCTCCATGCCGCCACGCTGCTCCTGCTGGCGCTGCTGCCGCGGTGCGTGCCCGAACTCGGCGTCGTCTACTGGCTGGCCTACGCCGCGATCGCCGCCCTGCTCGTCTGGGAGCATTCCCTGGTTCGTCCGGGTGACCTCTCCCGGGTCAATCAGGCGTTCTTCACCGCCAACGCCGCCATCGGCCTGATCCTCCTGGCCGCGATCGCGATCGACCTCTGGATCTGACCCGCGCCGGGGGGCGATGCATGCCGATCGCGGCTGGTTTCGCCCGCGCGGCCCCCCGCGATTCGGCCGAAAAAACGCCACCGGCCGTCGCGCCAGTTGCGAAAATCGCCCGCCTGCGGTTGTTCTGGTGGTGTTCCGGTGCCCTGAAGCGTTCCTCCCCCCACTGCCCCGAGGCCCCTCCATGATCCGTGCCGTCGTCCCGTCGCTCGCGTCCGTCCGGGAAAAGGTCGAGTCGGGAGTGCGGCTCGACGCCGCCGAGTGCGAAATGCTCTGGGACGAACGGATCGACCTCCACGAACTGGGCGAGCTCGCGAACATCGTTCGCGAACGCAAGAACGGCAACCGCGGCTTCTACAACATCAACACCCATCTCAACCCCACGAACGTCTGCGTCTACCGCTGCACGTTCTGCGCGTTCCGGGCCGATCTGCGCGATTCCCGCGGCTACGTGATGAGCGACGAGCAGATCCTCGCGCGGGGCCGGGAGGCGGTCGATGCGGGCAGCACCGAGATGCACATCGTCGGCGGCCTGCACCACCAGAGGGACTACGACTGGTACCTGAACGTCGTCCGCCTGCTGCACGACGCCTATCCGACGCTGCACCTCAAGGCGTGGACGCCGGTCGAGATCAACTGGTTCTGCCACCTCACGAAGCGGTCGATCCGCGACATCCTCGTGGAGATGAAGGAGGCGGGGCTGGGCAGCCTGCCCGGCGGCGGCGCCGAGATCTTTCATCCCGAGGTGCGCGACAAGATCTGCGAGCACAAGGCCGACACGAAGGAGTGGTTCGAGATCCACCGCACGGCGCACTCCCTCGGCCTGCGGAGCAACGCCACGATGCTCTACGGCCACATCGAAAACGCCTTCCACCGCACCGATCACCTGCTCCGTCTCCGCGAACTGCAGGACGAGACCGGCGGCTTCCAGACCTTCATCCCCCTCGCCTTCCATCCCGACAACACGCGGCTTTCCCACATCCCCAAGCCGTCGGCGGCGATGAGCCTGCGGACGATGGCGGTGTCGCGTCTGGTGCTCGACAACTTCGACCACCTCAAGGCCTACTGGATCATGCTGGGGATCGGCACCGCCCAGGCGGCCCTCGCCTATGGCGCCGACGACATCGACGGCACGGTCCGCCATGAATTGATCTACCACGACGCCGGGGCGACCACGCCCGAGGTGCTGTCCGTGGAGGAGATCCAGCGGCTGATCCGCGAAGCGGGCCGCGACCCGGTGGAACGCGACACGCTGTATCATCGCGTCGTCCGCGACGGCACGGCTTGGCATGCGGCCGAGCCGGTCAAGGCGGGCTGATCGGACGCGGGATCGCTTCATGGCTTCCAGCCTGCTGCTTCTGCTCGACGACATCACGAGCGTGCTCGACGACGTCGCCACCCTCACCAAGGCGGCCGCCCAGAAGACCGCCGGCGTGGTGGGGGACGACCTCGCGCTCAACGCCCGACAGGTCTCGGGCGTGACGGCGGATCGCGAACTGCCGGTGGTCTGGGCCGTGGCCCGCGGCTCGTTCGTCAACAAACTGATCCTGGTGCCGGCGGCGCTCGCCTTGAGCGGCCTGGCCCCCTGGGCGATCCAGCCGCTCCTGCTGCTCGGCGGGGCGTATCTCTGCTACGAGGGTGCGGAGAAGGTGCTGCACGCCTTCGCCCGGCGGCATGCCGCCGGACATGGCGCCACGGCGAACCGCTCAGCCCCCGCCGCGGCCACGGAGCGGGAGCGGATTCGCGGGGCGATCCGCACCGACTTCATCCTCTCCGCCGAGATCATCGTGATCGCACTCGGCGTGGCCGGCGCCGCCCCCCTGGTCACGCGGGCGGCGGTGCTCGCGGCCATCGGCATCGGCATGACCGTCGGCGTCTACGGGCTCGTCGCGGGGATCGTGAAACTGGACGATCTCGGGCTGCTTCTCCGCAGCGGCGCGTGGCCTCCGGCCCGGTTCCTCGGGGGCGTCATTCTCGGGGCCGCGCCGTGGTTGATGCGCGGGCTGTCGATCGCGGGAACGGTGGCGATGTTTCTCGTGGGCGGCGGCATCATCGTGCACGCATGGCCGGCCCTGCATCATGCGGTGACGGCGGCGTGCCAGCGGCTGCCGGGCCTGCTCTCGGCCCTTCTCGGGCATGGGGCCGAGGCGGCGGTCGGCCTGCTGGTGGGCTGCGTGCTGGCGGGCGTGACGGGGCTCGTGCCGCGGCGCGGTCACGACGCCTGAATCGTCGCGAAGACCGTCTCCGCCAGTTGCTGGGCCGAGGCGGCCGACGACTCGTGGGTGCAGAACGCGTTGATCACCGTCGCCGAGCCGCCTTCGCAATCGACCGCCACCGCGGTGACGAGGATGCCGGCGCCGGGGTGCGAGCCGCCCACCGTGATCTTGCCCGGTTGCAGGGGGTCGAAGATCACCAGGCCGGCATTGGCGAGCGACTGCTGCGCCACCTGCAGGGCCATAATCGGCGCGAGGTAGGACTTGAGGGCATAGGCGAAGGCGTACATCAGTCGGCTCCGGAGGTCATCCGATCGTACCAAGCCCGAGCGTGGCGCCCCAGCGCATCAGGACCAGTTCCTTGAGCCGCAGGAGCGCCGGATCGGCGAGGTCGGGATCGCGTTCGAAGAGGGCGAGGGCGTCACGCCGGGCCTCGGCCACGACCGAGCCGTCCCGGAGCAGGTCGGCGAGATAGAGGGGCGGGGCGCCGCTCTGCCGGGTGCCCACGAGGTCGCCCGGGCCGCGGAGGAGCAGGTCCTGCTCCGCCAGTTTGAAGCCGTCGGTCGTGGCCACGAAGGCGTCGATCCGGGGGTGCGGGTCCTGCTGCGAGCCGGTGACGGCGCCGCAGATCCCCTGCGTCGCCCCGCGGGCCACGCGTCCGCGGAGCTGATGCAGCTGCGCGAGGCCGAAGCGCTCGGCGTCGAGGATCGTCATGATCGTCGCCTGCGGGACGTCGATTCCCACCTCGATCACGCTCGTCGCCACCAGCACGTCGAGCTTGCGGGCGCGGAAGTCGTCCATCACCGCCGCCTTCGCCTTGGCCTTGAGCCGTCCGTGCACGAGCCCGAGGCGAAAGGCCTCCAGCGGCCCGTTGGCCAGCTCCTCGAACGCCGACGAGATGCTCGCCAGATCGCGTTTCGACTCCTCCACCGTCGGCACCACCACGTAGCCCTGGCGGCCGGTGGAGAGCTTCTTGCGGAAGAACTCCCACCAGCGGTCGAGGTCGTCCGGGCCGACGCGGTAGGTGGCCACCGGCTGGCGGCCCGGCGGCTGCTCGTCGAGCACCGAGACGTCGAGGTCGCCGTAGACGGCATGGGCGATCGTGCGGGGAATCGGCGTGGCGGTCATCACGAGCGTGTGGGGTTCCGCCTGCCCCTTTTGGAGCAGCGCCCGTTGGAGCACGCCGAACCGGTGCTGCTCGTCGATCACCACCAAGCCCAGATGGCGGAAGGCCGCCGCACCGCAGACGAGCGCCTGGGTTCCCACCACGATGCCCGTCTGCCCGGCGGCGATGCGCTCCAGGATCCGCTCCCGCTGTCGGGCTGGCTGACCGCCCACGAGCAACTGCACCTCCGTGCCCGTGCCGGCCAGCATCCGCTCGAGCGTCGCCATGTGCTGGCGGGCGAGCAGTTCCGTCGGCGCCATGATCGCGGCCTGATACCGCTCCGGCTTGCCGTCGGCGCCGGTGACGGTCTCGAGCACGGCCGGATCGGCTGCGGACGGCCGCTTCACCGTCGTGGCAACCGCCGCGAGCATGGCGTAGATCGCGATGGCGGTCTTGCCGCTTCCCACGTCGCCCTGGAGCAGCCGGCTCATCGGCTCGTCGCGGCCGATGTCGGCGGCGATCTCCTGGCAGACCCGGCGCTGCGCGGGAGTGAATTCGAATGCGAACCGGGCCCGGATCCGGCTGTCGAGCTTCGCGTCCACCGGCAGCACGGGGGCGGTCTTCCGCTCGCGCTGCAGCCGGCGGTGCATCCGCAGCGCGAGTTGCAGCATGAAGAGCTCCTGGTAGACGAACCGGCGCCGGGCCGCATCGATCATCTCGCGGCGGGACGGGCAGTGGATCTCGCGAATCGCCTGCTCGATCGGCAGGATCGCCTTGTCGGCCAGCATCGTCGGGGGAAAGGCCTCGGGGCAGATGCCGGCCGCATGCTCGATGGCCGCCCGCACCGCCATGCGGACCTGCGACTGATGCACGCCTTCCGAGAGCGGATAGACAGCCAGCCAGTCGGAGGCGTGCGGGTCTTCTCCTCCGGCGAGCCAGCGGACCTCGGGGTGCGCGAACTCCCAGACGCCGCCGTTCCGCCGCGGCTGCCCGGCGATCACCACCCGCATGCCCTTGGCGAACCGCTTCGTCATGAACGGCATGTTGAACCAGACGGCCCGGAACCTGCCGTCGGCCGCGGCGATCAGCACCGAGAGCAGCGTCCGGCCCGACGCGAGGGTTCGCGAGCCGACGTCGGCCACATCGCCCGCGATCGAGGCGTGCTCGCCCTCCACGAGATCGGCGACGGTATGGGCGCCCGAAAAGTCGCGGTACTCCCGCGGAAAGTGCATCAGCGCGTCGCGAACCGTGACCAGATCGAGCCGCGCCAGCTTCTCAGCGCGGGCCGTTCCCACGCCCGGCAGGCGCTCGAGTTTGGTCGCGAGGCTGGGCTCGCGGGTGGCCGGAGGGGGCGGGAGGGGATCCATGGCCGCAGTGTATCGCAGCGGGCCGGGAGGAGACCGCCCCGTTCGCGGGCGGCCGGGCGACGCGGCGTCAGGAATCGCGTCGCAATTGCTTGTAGGCCGCCACGGCCATCTGGTCGCACTGTTCGTTCTCGGGGTGGCCGGAGTGGCCGGCCACGTGCGTGAACCGGACCGTGTGGGAGGCCGCGAGCCGGTCGAGTTCCCGCCACAGGTCCTCGTTCTTGACGGGCACCAGCCGCCCCTTCTCCTTCCGCTTCCACCCCTGCTGCTTCCAGCGCGGCAGCCACTCCGAGAGGCCGGTGCCGACGTAGACGCTGTCGGTGACGAGCTCCACCACGGTCGGCCGCTTGAGGTGCATGAGCCCCTGCACCACCGCCGTGAGCTCCATGCGATTGTTCGTCGTGTCGGGTTCCGCGCCGGAACGGCTCGTCTCCCGGCCGCTGCCCGGATGCCGGAGAATGAAGGCCCACCCTCCCGGGCCGGGGTTGCCGCTGCACGCCCCGTCGGTGAACAGCAGCACCTCGGCTTCTTCCCGGTCCTTCGGCATCGATTTCTCCCTGGTGAACGCGTGGTGGCGGGGGCCGGGCCGCCGGGATGTCAGGCCACTCCGCGGCTGGCGCCGGCGAGCGCGGGGGGCTCGCCCCCGGGCTCCGCCGCGGGGAGCCGGAGCGGGAGCCGCACGGTGAACCTGCTGCCGCGGCCCAGCTGGCTCTCGAGCGAGACGTCGCCGCCGAGCAGGCGGCAGAGCTCGCGGACGATCGACAGGCCGAGGCCCGTGCCGGAAAACTCGCGGGTCATGGCGTCGTCCCCGCGCTGGAAGACGTGCCCCTGTCGAAACTTCTCGAAGATCGCCTGCTGTTCCTCCTCCGCGATGCCCACGCCGGTATCGACGACCTCGAGGATCGCCTCGGGACCCGCTCCCGCGCCGCCGGCGTCGAGCCGGGCGAGCACCTCGACGCGACCGCCCTCGGGGGTGAATTTCACGGCGTTGGAGAGCAGGTTGGCCAGAATCTGCTGAACCTTGGCCTGATCCTGCTCGACCGCCTCGAGGCCCGGCTCCACCGCGAACGTGAGATCGATCCGCTTTCGTTCCGCCAGCGGCCGCGCCATGTCGCACTGGGCCGCCACCACCGACTCCATGCGAAACAGGGCCGGCCGCACCTCCATCTTGCCCGCCTCGATCTTGGCGAGGTCGAGAATGTCGTTGATCATCTCCAGTAGCATCCGGCCGGAGGTGCGGATGTTCTCCACGTAGCGCCGCTGCTTGTCGTCGAGCGACTGGATCGAGCCGAGCACGTCGGAGAAGCCGATGATGCTGTTGAGCGGGGTGCGGAGTTCGTGGCTCATGGTGGCCAGGAAGTCCCCCTTGAGGCGGTTCATTTCGTAGAGATTGAGGTTGGCCTGCGCCAGTTCGTCAACCTTGTCGTCGAGCGCGGTGTTGGCCTTGCGCAGGTCCTCCTGCGAATCGATCAGGCCGCGGAGCGTGCGGTTGAACGCCACGCCCAGATCTTCGAACTCGTCGGCGGTGTGGATTTCGGCCCGCGCCTGGGTGTTGCCGCGGCGGACCTCGTCGGCGACGTCGCGCAGGTGCGCCAGCGGCTTCACGATCACGTAGCGGACGATCGCATAGGCCGCGAGCATGGCGAGAAACACCGTCATGATGGCGGTGGCCAGGAGGATCGCGCGGTTGAGGTTGATCGCCTTCTGGGTGGCTGCGTCGGGCATCACCACCTTCACGACGGCCATCAGGTCGTTCTCCGCGAGCCGGGGACCGGCGGCCTCGGCGCCGTCGGCGGCGACCGCGCCGGCCGCGGAACCGCGCCGTTCGTGGCACACGAGGCAGTTCGCCTTCGCCCGGATCGGCTGGTAGTAGTGGTATTGGTCGTCCTCGGGGCGAAACTCCCGGTATTCCCCCGAGGGGCTGGCGAAGCCGCCCACGGGAGACGCCTGCCGCGCGACGTCGGCGGGGCGGTTGGGGAAGAATTTCAGCACGGCGGCGTCGAGCCGGTTGTAGGCCGCGCGCTCGGCGGCGGAGGCGTCGAGGCGGAGCAGCGTCGGCTCGTAGGCCTGGTTGCCGAGGTCGGTGGCGAGCTTCTTGATCAGATTGGTGTAGCGCTGCTCCGGCTCGAGCTTCTGCCAGTGGTACTGGAGCATGTAGGCATCGACGAGCTGGCTCCCCTTGCTGCGCGTGGTTTCATAGACGAGCTGCTCGGTGCGGCTGCCGTACCACCAGAAGCTCCCCGCGATGAGCACGAAGAGGCACAGCCCGAACAGGAAGCGGCACTTCCGTTCGAGGCTGGTCTCGCCCAGGATGTCGGTGAGTGAGCGGTAGGCCATGACGTTCCGGCAATCCCGGAACTCCGGTTGTCGAACCGCACCCAATGTACCCTGCGGCCTTCCCGGGCCGGAAGGATGGGGCGTGGTCGATGGGCCGCGGGGCGGCCGTCGAGGCGCGGCCGCCGGCCGGCCCGCGTCCCTGAGTCACAGCATCTCGACGGGATCGACATCGACGATCCAGGCAACGGTCTCGGGCGTCTTCAGGTTTCCGGTGGCGCGGCGCACGAGCGCACGCAGGGCCGGCCCGTCGGGGCCGTGCACCTGCACGTGCCAGCGGAAGCGGTCGCGCAGCCGGGCGATCGGCGCGGGCGCAGGGCCGAGCACGCGCACCTGGGGTGACGCGTCGGTGGAGCCGGCGCCGGCCTCGTGACGGAGCCTGTCGGCGATGTGCCCTGCCCAGTCGGCGGCGGCCTGGTCGTCGAGGCTGCGGACGAGGATCCGCACGATGCTCCCGAAGGGTGGATAGAGGAGCGCCTCGCGGATCGGCAGCTCGGTCCGCACGAAGGCCTCGTAATCGTGGGCGGCCGCGGCCCGGATCGCGGGATGGTCGGGGGTGCTGGTCTGCACGACGACGCGGCCGCCGAGCGGGCCGCGGCCGCTCCGGCCCGCCACCTGCGTGACGAGCTGGCAGGTGCGTTCGGCGGCGCGAAAATCGGCCAGGTGGAGCGCCGCGTCGGCGTTCACCACGCCCACGAGCATGACGGCGGGGAAGTCGAGTCCCTTGGCGATCATCTGCGTGCCGACGAGGATGTCGAGCTGCCGGTTGCGGAAGGCGTCGAGGGTGCGTTCGTGACTGCCGCGCGACCGCATGGTGTCGGTGTCCATCCGGGCGACGGCGGCGTCGGGGAACGCGGCCCGGATCTGCTCCTCGAGCCGCTGGGTGCCGGTGCCGCGGTGAGCGAGCCCGGGCGCGTGGCATTCGGGGCACGTGGCGGGCAGGCGGTTCACGAGGCCGCACCCGTGGCAGATGCCGCGGTCGCCCGGCTGGTGGAGCGTGAGCGCGAGATCGCACTGTGGGCAGCGGGCCGTGTGGCCGCAGTCGCGGCACTGCACGTGGGTGGCGAATCCGCGGCGGTTCAAGAGCAGCATCACCTGGCCGCCGCTGTCGAGAGCCCAGCGGATGCCGGCGGCGAGCCGGGGCGTCACGGCGCCGCGGGATCGCGCACTGCGGTCGCGGAGGTCCACCGTGATCACCGCGGGAAGCTGGGATCCTCCCACGCGGTCCGCCAGCCGGCACATCGTCCATTCCCCCTTCAGGCAGCGGGCGAAGGTCTCGAGCGAGGGCGTGGCGGAGCCGAGCACAAGCGGCACGTTCTCGGCGCGGGCGATCCATTCGGCCACGTCCCGCGCGTGGTACCGCGGCGCAGTGGCCTGCTTGAAGGAAGACTCGTGCTCCTCGTCGATCACGACGAGGCCGAGTCGCGGGGTCGGCGCGAAGATCGCGCTGCGGGCGCCCACGATCACGCCCACGCGGCCGGCGGCGATCTCGCGCCATTGGGCGTGTCGTTCGGCGGGGGTGAGGTGGCTGTGCAGCACGGCCACGGCGCCGAACCGGGCCCGAAAGCGGTCGCAGGTCTGCGGCGTGAGGCTGATCTCGGGAACGAGCACGATCGCCTGGCGGCCGTAGGCGATGGTCTCCTCCACCGCCTGCAGGTAGACCTCCGTCTTGCCGCTGCCGGTGACGCCGAAGAGCACGATCGTCTCGTGCCGTGCCGCCCGCATCGGGTCGCAGATCGCGCGCAGCGCCGCGGTCTGTGCCGCCGACAGTTCGGCGGGCCGGTCGTGTCGGATTCGTTCCCGTTCCTCGCGGGCCCGGCCGCGCGGCTGCTCGACGCCGCCTGCCTCGGCCAGTAGGCCGAGCTTGACGAGCCGGCTGATCACGGCGCGGCTGGCGCCGCTGGCCCGCGCGAGGTCGTCCGCGGTCTTCGGCTCCGTGGCGGCCGCCAGCACGCGGGCCTGTGGAGGCGTCAGTTTTCGGGCCGGCGGCGTGCTGGTGGCGACGAGCAGGGCCGCGACCCGGACGCGGGTTCGCTGCCGCACGCCCGCGGGCAGCACCGCCTCCAGCACCTCGCCCCAGCGTGCCATCCAGCGTTCCGACATCCACTGTGTGAGTTCCAGCATCCGCCGCGAGAGGAGCGGCCGCTCGTCCTCGACGCCGGCCACGCTCTTGAGGGGCGTCTGCGGCAGTTCGCCGCTGCGGACGGCCACGCAGTAGGCGAGCCGTTCGCGGTTCGCTCGGCCGAGGGGCACGCGGACGCGGCGGCCCGGTTCGACCGCGGCAGCCAGCGGCTCGGGCACGAGGTAGTCGAGCGGCTTATCCACCCCGTCGGGCAGGACAACGGTGGCGATCGTGCCGTGCCGGACGTCGTCCTCGACCCACTGCGGCCGGCTCTCGAAGAGTTCTCGCTGGCTTGTGCGGTCGCGTGCCATAGGCATGATTAGAGCAGATTCGAGGAGGGCGACATGCGGATCGGCGTGTTTGGTGGCAGTTTCAACCCGGTGCACGTGGGGCACCTGATCGCGGCGGAGTGCTGTCGGGAGCAGGCGAGGCTCGACCGGGTGCTCTTCGTGCCGGCGGCCGTTCCGCCCCACAAGCAGGATCGCACGCTCGCGCCGGCAGAGCACCGCGTGGAGATGCTCCGACTCGCGATCGGCGGCCACGATGCCTTCGCGGTTTCGACGGTCGAGATCGACCGGGGCGGCGTGAGTTACACGGCCGACACGCTCGACCAGTTGGCGGCGGCTCATCCGGGCGACGACCTGCTGCTCGTGCTCGGCCCCGACGCGCTCGCCGAGTTGCCGACGTGGCGGGAGCCGCAGCGGATCGTAGAGCGGGCCGATCTCGTGGCGGTGGAGCGGGAGTCGCTCGACGACGTGAACGCACTCGTCGCGGCGGCCGGGCTGGTCGGCCTGGTCGGCGCCGGGGGGCTGGCCGCCCTGATCGCATCGCGTGTGCGGATGCCGGCGATCGGCATCCGCGCGAGCGATCTGCGGGCCGCGGTGGCGGCGGGCCGCAGCATCCGCTACCGCACTCCGCGGGCCGTCGAGTGCTACATAACCGCGCACGGCCTCTATCGCGACCCGACCTGAGCGGCGTTCAGGTCGGGGGCGGAAAGAGCGTCGCGAACCGGGCTTCGAGCAACCGGCTCTTCGGTTCGGCTGCTACTCTCGGATCGGGAGCGAGGGCCCGGAGCAGGCGTTCGAGCCGCTCGGATGCGGGCTGTTCGATGTTCAGGAGCACCTGCTCCGCGCCGCCGATGGAACAACGGCCGCCGGGCAGGTCGCCGAGCGGTTCCTCGCGCACCCGGTAGCCGAGGTCGCGGGCCAGTTGCATCGCTTCGTGGAGCAGTCCGATCGTGTCGCCCATGAGGCCGCTCCCTGGGAGTGTGGATCGACGGAGGTGATTTCCGTGGCGTGATCGGCGCTCGCGCCGGTCTTGGGGACGACGAGGCCCTTTCGCCAATCCTACGGGGTCTGCAGGATTCTCGGCGAGCCGTCCCCGGGGGGCTGCGGGGCCCGCGCGAGGTTGCCGTGGCCCGTGCCGCGGTCATCCCGCGGCGACGGCGCCGAGCGCGTTGTCCACGTGATGGACGCCGCGGCGGAGGGCGATCGCCTTGAGCCGCTCGGCGCGGGTCGCGCAGTAGTTTCCGAGCCATCGGGTCTTCGCGAAGAGCGTGGTGATGTGCGCCTGCCAGTATTCGGCGCTCGTTCCCAGTCGGTCCATGATGCCGGCCACTTCCTGCGACAGCCTGGCCTTGCCGGTGCGGCAGAGACGGGCTGTCCAGTCCACGAGTTCCAGATAGCCCGAGAGCGAAAACCCCGGCAGCATCCCTTCCCGAGCCGCGTCCGCGCTCCGCCGATCCTGGAGCGGGCAGAGCCAGTGAGATTGCTCGAGGTCGCCTTCGATCCCGGCGGCGGCGATGGATCGGGACCGGGCGGCGATCCGGAGCATCTCGACCGCCCCGGTGTTCCGGGCGTGGTTCACGCGTTGCTTGATCGACGTGTGCGGGCTGTCTTCGGGCCTGTTCGCGATCCCGGCTGCCACGGGGTTGAGGTCGATGTAGGCGCACGTCGCGAGGAGGGCTTCTTCGTCGAGGATGGCGATCGACTTGTAGCGGGCCTCCCAGAACGTGCCCGTGCAGTCGTCTTCCTTGTTGGCCAGCCGCGCCAGCGGCTCTTTCAGGGCCTTCATGAACCAGCCCAGGTTGTGCAGCCGCTCGCGATACCGGGCGACGCAGGCGGAATCCTGGCATTGGTGATCGACCCACATCTGTACGGTGGCCGGGTCGTCCGCGTCGAGGCAGGACGGGGGATAGACCGCGATCCAGCGGCGCAAGACCTCCTTGTCGTTCCAGCCATTGGCCACGCCGGGATCGAGTCGGCAGAGGACGTGGAGGTGGTTGTCGAGGATGGCGAACCCGCACACGGAGACGGCGAACTGTCGGGCGAGGAGTTCGAGCCGTGATTCGATCCAGGCCTTGCGGTGCTCGAAGCCCTCGCCGCAGAGGAACGCCCGCCGCACGCACTTGGAAATGCAGTGGTAGTACCGCGTGACCTCGACATCCACCAGTTGCCGCCGAGCCATCGTCATCGCAGGCGTCTCCCTGAGGGGTACTGAACGCCCGTATCCTATTCCGCCCCACCCCCCCGTCAACACTACGCCTGTCCTTTTTCCCTTCCCAGGCGGGATTATGCCTGTCCTTTTGCGGCGGCTGCGGGCTACCTTTTTCCGCCCGGTGGGGGCCGGGATTATGCCTGTCCTTTTGCGGGCTACCGGCCCCAGGGGGATGGAGGGAGGCCGCGCTTCTCGCGGCGCTCCTCCATTGCCCGGCGGTATTCGACGTAGCGGGCTCGCTCCGCCGGAGACGTGCGGTCGATCATCGACTTCCGCCAGCGGTTGCGATCCTCCTCCGTGCCCGACCGCGGAAACGGACCGCGGCCGGAGGTGCCGCCGGAGGTGCCGCCTCCCGGGCCGCCACCACCGCCGCCCATCGCGTTGGCCACGGTCCGGGCCGCCTCGAAGGCCTTGTTCATCAACTCCTCCTGATCGATCCGGCGATCGAGTTCCGCGAGCCGCTTCTCGGGCGGCAGCGCGAAGTAGGCGTCGATCCGGGCCCGCATCGTCTGTCGAATCGCGTCGCCGCCGCCGCGCTCGGCCTGCGGTCGCAGGTGCTCGGGAAGGGCGTCGATGCGTTCCCGGATCTGCTGCATCGAGGCCGCCAGCGCCGTGGCGTCTGCCAGGGTCGTGGGGCCTCCGGAAGCCTGAAATCGCTGCGCCATGTCGTCACGCATCTGCCGGATCTCGACCACCCGCGGATCGGTCGGGCGGTCCAGCCAGCCAAGCCACCACGCCGCCAGTCCGAGCACGGCCAACACAAGACCGAGCCCGACGCTCCAGCGGATCGCCGCCGCCGACGAACCCCCGCCGCCTTCACGCCGGGATTTCCGGGAACCGCTCGTTGCCGCACACATGCTCGCCTCCCCCTCGGGTCGCCGAGGCCGTCACAGATTGTCCACGTGGCCGTCAAAGTAGAGGAAGTTGCGGGCACCCTCCTGCGGAGGCGGCCGCTCGGGATCGGGGTCGTTGAAGTCGGTGTCCCCCGAGCCGGGGATGAGCGAGAAGCCGCCGTGGAAGGCCTCGAACTCATAGAGCACCCAGAGTTTCGAGGAGGCGCCCGGGTTGCCCCGGTACATGAGCGCCTGCTCCCGGGTTTTGTTGGCCAGCCTCCGCGCCGGGTATTCGTAACTCGTCCCCTCGTACGGGAGCGACGCATATTCCTTCGGCCGCTCCGCCTCCGGAATCGTCTGGTACTGGGCCTTCATCGCCTCGACGTAGGCCGCGGGGCTCGGATACTTGTCCGACACCATGTAGGTCCCGTTCTGCTCGAAGTAGCCGTTGTCGGACGGGCACCGAAACACCTGGCGGTTGTTCTCCAGGAACGGCCCGAGCACCGCAGCGATGCTCGGCCGGATCGGCCGGGTGGGGGTCCAAAACCAGAGCTCGGCGCTCGGCAGCACCGCCGCGTCCGGAAACGTGCCCTTCTGCCCCCCGCCGGTCTTGCGGTCGAGGTAGAGCTGGAAGGCCTGTCCGATCTGCCGGAGGTTCGAGCGGCACTGCGTGCGTCGGGCCGACTCCCGCACCGACTGCACGGCCGGCAGAAGCAGACCGATCAGCAACCCGACGATCGCCACCACCACCAGCAACTCGACGAGCGTGATCCCCGCGGGAACAGCCGGATGAGGCGGGCCCGCGGTGGCAGGGCGGGTCGCGAGACGACGGACTGTGCGGAGGATGGGCATGAGGTGAAGGCGGCAGAGTCTGCCCGATGCGTACGGCCACCGCCGAACTGTGCGGCGGCCGCGGTGCGGCTGCTGGTCTGCGGAAATGGAACGGTCGAGGCGTCCCGGCGGCGCCCGGCCCGTGATTGTATAGCGGTCTCGCGGCGGCGGACGATACCCCACGGTGGGACGTAGCTCCGCAGGATGACGGGATTTCCGCCGGTGGGCGGCCCGGTTGTCGCGGGAAGGAATGTCCGGTTGTCCGTTCCGGCTGGGAGCCTTGGCGAAGACGCATGAACGACGAGTTGGGAGGACCATCGGGTTCGTCCGACCGCCCGCTGCGGGATGCTCCGCGTCGGGACCTGATCATCGTGCGCACCGACAACGCTTCCCGCGGCCCGATGGCTGACGAATCGGCCGAGATCGGCCGCCTGCGGCGGCAGGTGGACGAGGCGCGGAGCCGTGCCGAGGCCTCCGCCGCCCGCCACGCCGCGGAACTAGCGGCGCTGCAGCGACAGGTGCTCGAGGCCCGGAAGCTCGCCAGCCTGGGCGAACTGCTGGGAACGACGACGCACGAATTCAACAACGCGCTGACCACGATCCTCAACTACGCGCGGATGGGGCTGCGGCACCGCGACCAGCCGACCCGCGACAAGGCGCTCGAACGCATCCTGTCGGCCGGCACGCGGGCGGCGAAGATCACGGCCAGCGTCCTCTCGCTGTCGCGAAACCGGGCGACGCGGTTCGAGCCCACCGACCTGCTCCTGCTCGTCGAGGACGTGCTCGTGCTGCTCGAGCGGGAAATGATGAAATACCGGGTGCAGGTGGAGCGGGAGTTCGCGCCGGTGCCGCGGGTGCAGGCAAACCCGAGCCAGATCCAGCAGGTGCTCCTCAACCTGCTGGTCAACGCCCGGCAGGCGATGCCCAACGGCGGCCGGCTGATCCTCCGGCTCTCCGTGGACGAACCGAGCGGGCTCGTGGACCTGATGGTCCGCGACACCGGGTGCGGCATGACTCCCGAGGTGATGCGCCGGATCTTCGATCCCCACTTCACGACCAAGTCGGGGCCCGACGAGACCGGCAAGGGAGGCACCGGCCTCGGCCTCACCGCCTGCCGCGAGATCGTGGAATCGCATCGGGGACGGATTCGCGTGGAGAGCGCCCCGGGCAAGGGCACCGCGATCACGATCCGACTGCCCGTGCTGCAGGCCGCCGCGGCCTGATCCCGCGCGGCGTATGACGCACCGGAGGCGTGTCCGCCGGCGACGGCGCGCCTACAATCAGGAGCATTCCTCCAGGAGCCGCCCGGATGCACGCGTCCCCCCTGCCCGCCACGCTCGCCGAACTCCGCGCCAGCGGCTGGAAGAGCCGCTCCGTCAAGGACGAGGTGCGGGCCAACTTCCTACGGATGCTGCGCGAGGGGGCCGAACTGTTTCCGGGCATCGTCGGCTACGACGACACCGTGATCCCGCAGATCAGCATCGCGCTGCTCGCCGGTCACGACATGCTCTTCCTCGGCGAGAAGGGACAAGCCAAGAGCCGGCTGATGCGGCTGCTCGTGCGGTTTCTCGACGAGCACCTGCCCTATCTCGACGACCCGGCGATCCCGCTCCACGACGATCCCGACGCGCCGATCACGGCGGCCGGCCGGAGGCTGGTGGCGGAACGCGACCCCCGCGACGTGCCGATCGCCTGGTGGCCCCGCGCCGAACGCTACGCCGAGCGGCTCGCGCCGGGCACCAAGTTCGCCGACATCATCGGTGAGATCGACCCGGCCAAACTGGCCGGCGGCACGAGCATGGCCAGCGAAGAGGCGCTGCACCTCGGCCTGATCCCCCGGATGCACCGCGGCATCTTCGCGATGAACGAACTTCCCGAGCTCGACGAGCTCGTGCAGGTGGGGATGTTCAACATCCTCGAGGAGCGCGACGTCCAAATCCGCGGCTACCCGGTGAAGTTCGACATCGACGTGATGCTGCTCTTCTCGGCCAACCCGTCCACCTACAACCGCTCCGGCAAGGTGATCCCGCAACTCAAGGACCGGATCGGCGCCGTGATCCACACCCACTACCCTGCCGACCGCGACCTGGGCATTCGCGTCTCCGAGCAGGAGGCGGGCATCGACCTCGGCGGCGAGTGGCCGGTCGTCGTCCCCTATTTCATGAAGCAGATCCTGGAGCAGGTCACGATCGCGGCCCGGAAGAGCAAGTTCATCGACCAGCAGTCGGGGGTGAGCGCCCGGTTCTCGATCGCCAACTACGAGACCGTCGTGGCCAGCGCCCGCCAGCGGGCGGTGCGGCTGGGAGAGAATCCGGCGGTGCCGCGGATCAGCGACCTCGGCCACCTCTATGCGTCGAGTCTCGGCAAGCTGGAACTCGACCTGATGGGCAGCCACCAGATGACCGAGCGGCAGGTGCTCGACGCCGTTGTGGCGGAGGCGATCGGCACGGTCTTCGAGGAATACGTCGAGGCGCACGGTCTCGACGAGATCGCCAAGGTCTTCGGCCAGGGGGCCAAGATCGAGGTGGGTGACGCGGTGCCCTCGGCGGCCTATGAGCGGCTCGTCGAGGACGTGCCGCAGATCTGGGACAAGGCCTTCGAAGTCAACGCGGCCCGGGATCCGGCCGTGCGGGCCAGTTGCATCGAGTTCGTGCTCGCCGGCCTCTACGCGACCGAGCGGATCTCGCGGATCCAGTCGCACGGCCGCACCGTCTACGACACGGGCGGGTTTCGTTAGGAGGCTCCATGCCCACACGCGACACGCTCGGCGGCATCGTCCACACGTATCAGAAGTACGACCCGGCGCGGATTCCGCCGCCGCGGCCGCCGGAGGCCGACCTCGTGTCGGCGGCGATGGAGCACGTGCTCGAGTTCGGCGATGCGGACGAGTTCGGACTGACGGAGGAGCAGCTGGCGGAGGCGATCGAGCTCGATCCGGCGCAGCTGCACATGCTCGGCCCGTCGCTCGACTCGATCCGGAAAAAACTCGAGGAGGCCCGCCGCACGATCCTGGAACGATTCGAGACCGACACGGTGCGGAAGCGGGCGCGAAACGTCCTCCGCGACGCGGCCCGACGGGCCCGGCCACCCGAGAAGCACCGCGTGGCCTTCGAGCGGGCGATTCGGGAGGAGCAGCTGCGGAAACTGGAGCGGCTCTGGTACGCGCAGGACGACGACCAGAGCCGGTTCGGCGCGGAGCTCGCCGGGCTCATCGACCGGCTCGGCGAGGTCTACCAGATCGACGAACTGGCGGCGAAGTGGAGCTTCACGGGCCGGGAGAAGCTCTCCGTCGAGCAGGCGCTGGAGGTCAAGGCGACGCTCGAGCAGATCGAGGAATTGCTGCGGCAGCTGGAGGAGGCCCGCGCGAACGCCAAGCTCTACCGCATCGACATGGAGGCGCTCGGCCGCTACGTCGCGGAGGGGGAGCTCGACGAGCTCGCAGCGATGAGGCGGCAGGTCGAGGATCTGATCGAGCAGATGGCGGCCCGGCAGGGGCTCGAGAAGACGAAGCGGGGCTACGAACTGACGCCGAAGGCGCTCCGCACGTTCCAGGGCAAGCTGCTGGAGCAAATTTTCTCCTCCCTCGCGCCGTCTCGCACCGGTCGCCATCAGGCCGCCGCCGTGGGCGACGGCGCCGTCGAACTCGTGCCCACGAGGCCCTACGAATTCGGCGACTCGGTGGCCCATATCGACATCCCAGGGTCGCTCGTCAACGCGATGCTGCGGCAGGCGGCCGAGCCCCCCGGTCCGCTGCGGCTGACGCCGCGCGACATCGAGGTGCATCGCACGCGAAACAACCCCACGTGCGCCACCACCGTCATCCTCGACATGAGCGGCTCGATGCGGTACGCCGGCCTCCACGTGAGCGTGAAAAAGATGGCGCTCGCCCTCCAGGGCCTCGTGCAGCGGGAGTTTCCCGGCGACTTCCTCCAGTTCATCGAGATGTACTCGTTCGCCAAGCCGCGGCCGGCGGGCGAGATCGTGAAGCTGATGCCGAAGCCGGTCACGATCTTCGACTCGGTCGTTCGACTGCGGGCCGACATGGCCGACCCGCGGATCGCCGAGGCCGACGTGCCGCCGCACTTCACCAACATCCAGCACGCGCTCCAGCTCTCGCGGCAGCACCTCGCCCGGCAGCCCACGCCCAACCGGCAGGTGATCCTGATCACCGACGGCCTGCCGACCGCGCACTTCGAGGGGAGCGAGCTCTACCTGCTCTATCCGCCCCACCGGCGGACCGAGGAGGCGACGCTCCGCGAGGCGCGGGCCTGCCGGCGCGAGGGGATCACGGTGAACGTCTTCCTGCTGGCCGGCTGGTCGCAGTCGCGGGAGGACATCCAGTTTGCCTACCGGCTGGCGGAGGAGGCGAACGGCCGCGTGTTCTTCGCCGCGGGGAAGGATCTCGACCGGTTCGTGGTCTGGGATTACGTGGCCCGCCGCCGCTCCATCATCGGCTGAGCAGGCGGACGCGCCACGGCGCATGAAAAAGGCCGGGCCTCCGCAGGGAAGGCCCGGCCCAGGTTCACGTCCGCCGGCCCACGTGGAGCCGGTTCGGATCGGGATGATCAGCCTCCGGCGCAGGCACCGCAGGCCGGCTCGGCGGCACAGCCGGGCTCGGCACCGCAGCCAGCGGCGGCGGCACACCCGGGCTCGGCACCGCAGCCAGCGGTGGCGGCACAGCCGGGCTCGGTGCAGCAGCTGCTGCAGCTGCTGCTGGCCTTCGCGCGGCGGGTGAACAGCCCACGCCGTGCACGACGACGCGGCTCGGCAGTGCAGCAGGCCGGGGCGGCACCACAGGCCGGTTCGGCAGCGCAGCACGCCGGCTCGGCAGCGGCACAGGCCGGTTCAGCGGCGGCACAGGCCGGCTCGGCAGCGCAGCAGTCGCAGCTGTTCTGGCCGCGGCGGCCGGCTGCAGAGGCGGTGTCGGCGGCGACCATGCCGACGACGGCAAACACGAAGACCATCGAGACGAACTTGGAAAAACGCATCATGACTCTCTCCTGGGGACGAACCGAACCGAATCGCAATCCATTCAAGGTGATTCAGTTGGCCGCCGCCCGGAGGCGACGGCTGGGCGAAAATGTAGCGCCGGACGTCAAACTGCGCGAAGTGGAAAAACCGTGCGGGGGCAATTTCCCGGCAGAACGGGCTTTTTGGCCTCCTCGTGGCCGGGCGGGAGCCCGGCGGGCGACCGGGGCCCGGCAGGCCGCCGACGGCCCGCTCACCGCTCGATCGTGGTGGGCCGCCGCTCCCGCCAGAGCATCACGCCCGACGCACCCGCCGCGGCAGCCGCCAGCGCGGCGAGCGTCCAGAGCGGCACGATCCGGCCGGGCTGCGCCTCGTCGCGGTCGCGTGCCTCGGCGGCCAGATCGGTCGGCGGAAGCCCCGCCGCCCGCCGCTCCCGCTCCCGCGCCGATTGCTCCCGGCCCAGAAACCGCCCCTCCACCTGCCGCTGCCGCCGGTCGAACTTGGGCGCGATCAGCGCGATGCCGACGAGCGACATAACGGCGAACATCAGCGCCCAAAACCAGGGGCTGTCGGTCAGCCGGGAGGGCTCGGCGGTCGATCGATCGGGCATACGGTCATCATAGGCTCGGCCGGACGGATCGCGGCGGGCCATCCCGCTCAGGCACACCCGGGCCAGCGGCCACGGACGTCCGGGCCGGCATAGAGCGCCCCGTCGCCGAGGGATTCCTGAATCCGCAGCAGCTGGTTGTATTTCGCGATCCGGTCGCTGCGGGAGGCGGAGCCCGTCTTGATCTGGCCGGTCGAGAGGCCCACCGCCAGGTCGGCGATCGTGGCGTCTTCCGTCTCGCCGCTGCGGTGGCTGGCGATCGAGGTGTAGCCCGACCGGTGGGCCAGCTGCACGGCGGCGATCGTCTCGGTCAGCGTGCCGATCTGGTTGACCTTCACGAGGATGCTGTTGGCCACACCCTCGGCGATGCCACGGGAGAGCCGCTCCGAGTTGGTCACGAACAGGTCGTCGCCCACGAGCTGCACCCGGTCGCCGAGCTTCTCGCTGATCAGCTTCCAGCCCTTCCAATCGTCCTCCGAGCAGCCGTCCTCGATGGAGACGATCGGGTAGCGGCCGGCGAGGCCGGCCAGGAAATCGACCATGCCGGCCGAGTCGAGCTTCTTGCCCTCGATCGTGTAGGTGCCCGACTTCGAGTCGAAGAGCTCCGTCGCGGCCACGTCGAGCGCGATCGCCATCTGGGCGCCCGGCTTGTAGCCGGCGTTGCCGATCGCCGCGAGGATCACCTCGAGCGCCTCGGCGCAGGTGCCGATGTGGGGCGCGAAGCCCCCCTCGTCGCCGACCGCCGTGGAGAGCTTCTTGTCCTTGAGCACCTTCTTCAGGGCGTGGAAGGTCTCGACGCCGGCCCGGAGCGCGTCGTCGAAGGTGTCGAAGCCCAGCGGCATGACCATGAATTCCTGCACGTCGAGCGGATTGTCGGCGTGGGCGCCGCCGTTGATGATGTTCATCATCGGGGCGGGGAGCAGGCGGGCCGTGGCGCCGCCGAGATACCGGTAGAGCGGGATGCCGCAGTGCTCGGCCGCCGCGTGGGCCACCGACATCGAGACGCCGAGGATCGCGTTGGCGCCGAGCTCCTTCTTGTTCGGCGTGCCGTCGAGCTCCAGCATGAGTTCGTCGATCGTGGTCTGGTCGAGGGCGTCGCAGCCCTCCAGCTCCTCGGCGATCCGGGTGTTGACGTTCTCGACCGCCTCCAGCACGCCCTTCCCGAGGTAGATCCCCTTGTCGTCGTCGCGCTTCTCCCACGCCTCGTGGGCGCCGGTGCTCGCGCCGGACGGCACCGCGGCGCGGCCGAAGGCGCCGTCGGCCAACGTCACATCGACCTCGATCGTGGGGTTGCCGCGGCTGTCGAGAATCTGGCGGGCGTGGACGTCGACGATCGTGGACATGTCGGAGAGCCTTGTGGGATGGGGGGCGGGACCGGTAGGGAACGCGGCGGCAATTGTGCCAGTGTTGTCCGGCCACGCAAGACCGTTTCGCCCGACGGCTCGTGCCGGGATGCCGCGGGCGGCTGTCATCCGCGTCGGAACCGGGGTATTCTCCGGACGGCGACGTTTCCTTCCCCCTCTCTCCCCTCGCGCGGCACCGCATGTTCACCGGCCTGGTCGAATCGCTCGGTCGGATCGCGGCCGTCGTGCCCGAGGCCCCCGGCGTGCGGCTGGTGGTCGAGGCGGGGCCCGTCGCGGCCGACGCCCGGGTGGGCGACAGCATCTGCACGAGCGGCTGCTGCCTGTCCGTAGTGGAGATCGACGGCGACCGGCTGGCATTCCAACTCGGTCCCGAAACGCTCGCGCGGACCACGCTCGGCGGCCTGACCGCCGGCGCCGCGGTCAACCTCGAACGGTCGATGCGGCTGGCCGACCGCATCGGCGGTCATCTCGTGACCGGCCACGTGGATGGCGTCGGCCGTCTCGATTCCAAGCTCCAGGAGGGAGACTGGGTGACCTGCCGGTTCTCGGCCCCCCCTGCCCTGCTGGCGCAGATGGCGTCGAAGGGCTCGGTGGCGGTCGATGGCGTGAGCCTCACGGTGGTCGATGTGACGGCGACCGGATTCAGCGTGGCGCTGATCCCCCACACGCTCGCCGAGACGACCCTCGGCGGGCTGGCCGAGGGGGCCACCGTCAACCTGGAGACCGACCTCCTCTTCAAATATGTGACCCGCGCGCGGGCCGCCCGGGCCGCGGCGGACGAGGTCGGCCGATGAACGCGACTCCCCGCGACGACGCGGCCCCGCCGTCGGCGGCACCCCGGCAGACCACCGCCTACCTCAAGCAGTTGTTCGCACAGGTCGGGTTCACGATCGACGCCCGACGGGGCCAGAATTTTCTCGTCGATCTGAACCTCGTCGATCTCGTGGAGCGGACGGCCGCCGTTCGGCCGGACGACGTGGTGCTGGAGGTCGGCACCGGGACGGGCGTGCTCACGGAGCGGATGGCCGCGGCCGCCGCCGGCGTGATCACCTGCGAGATCGACCCGCGGCTGGCGCAGCTGGCCCGCGACCGGCTGATCGAGCGCGACAACGTCACGCTCGTCGAAGGAGACGCGCTCGCCTCGAAGCACCGCTTCGCGCCGGCGGTGCTGGAGGCCGTCGCCGCCGCCCTGGCCGCATCGCCGGGAGGCAGGCTGTTGCTGGTCGCCAACCTGCCCTACTGCGTGGCGACCCCCGTGATCTCGAACCTCCTGGCCCTCCCGCGGCCCTTCGATGCGGCCGTGGTCACCGTGCAGCGGGAGATGGCGGAGCGCATGACCTCTGCGGCCGGATCGCATTCCTACAACGGGCTCTCGGTCTGGGTGGGCGCCCAGTGCCGCGGCGAGATCGTCCGCGTGTTGCCGCCGAGCGTGTTCTGGCCGCGGCCGAAGGTCGATTCGGCGATCGTGCGGCTCGATTTCGAACCGGCGCGGCGCGGGGCGATCGACGACCCGGACCGGTTTCACGCGTTCGTGCGCGACGTGTTCTGCCACCGGCGGAAATTGCTCCGCGGCGTGCTCGTGCGGATGGCGGGGAGCCAGGAGAAGGAGGCGGCCCGCCGGGCGGTGGACGGCGTCTTCGCGGCGCTCGGGCTCGCCGCGGACGCCCGGGCCGAGGACATTTCGCCGGACGACTTCGTCCGCCTGGAGCGGACGTTCGCCGAGGCGGTCCTGCCCTGGCGTCAAACTCCCCCCGACCGGCCCGCGACCTGACCGGTTGTGCCGGCAACGTGGCGCGAAATCGCGGCAAATCGGCCTGAAAAGCAGGGTGGGCCGAAACTTCCGGTTGTCTGGCGCGGACGGGTAAACTGTGGCCAGCCGGGGAGGTTCCTGCCGAATCCCTTGGTGGTCTTGGGCAAGGAATCGACGCGGAGGCCGCGCAGTAGTGATCCCGAATCCAACCAGCGAAGCCTCGTTCGCCCCCACGATCGTCGATCTGCTGCGGCAGCGGGCTGCCTATCGCCCCCATGACCGGGCGTTCACGTTCCTCGTCGATGGCGAGAACGAGGAACTCAACATCACCTACGCCGAGCTCGACCGGAAGGCCAGGGCGCTCGGGGCTTGGCTGATGGATCAGGGCATGGTCGGCAAGCGGGTGCTGCTCCTCTACCCGTCGGGCCTCGATTTCATCGCCGCCTTCATGGGCTGCCTGTACGGCGGGGCGATCGCCGTGCCGGCCTACCCGCCCCGCAAGAACCGCTCCGTGGAGCGGATCGAGGCGATCGCGGCCGACGCCGACGCGTCGGTGGCCCTGACCACCCGGGACGTGCTCGACCGCTTCGACGGCCTGCGGGCCGCGGCACCGAGCCTCGAGCACCTCATCTGGAAGGTGGACAGCGAACTCGAGCCGCAGTGGGCCGACCGCTGGGAGCGGCCCGACATCGACGGCGACACGCTCGCCTTCCTGCAGTACACGAGCGGCTCGACCGGCACACCCAAGGGGGTGATGCTCTCGCACGAGAACCTGCTCCACAACTCGCTGCGGATCATGCAGGCCTTCGAGATCACGCGGAGCCAGTCGGGCGTGTTCTGGTTGCCGAGCTTCCACGACATGGGGCTGATCGGCGGCATCCTCGTGCCGCTCTACGGCGGGAAGTTCAACGTCCTGATGTCGCCCGTGGCCTTCCTGCAGAAGCCGCTCCGCTGGCTGCAGGCGATCTCGAAGTATCGGGCCACGATCAGCGGCGGCCCGAACTTCGCCTACGAACTCTGCGTGCGCAAGACGACGCCCGAGCAGCGGGCGGCCCTCGACCTCTCCAGTTGGTCGCTCGCCTTCAACGGCGCCGAGCCGGTCCGGGCGGAGACGATCGAGGCCTTCTCCGAGGCCTTCGCGCCGAGCGGGTTCCGCCGGCAGGCGTTCTATCCGTGCTACGGCCTCGCCGAGAGCACGCTGATGGTGACCGGGGGGATGAAATTCGAGGCCCCGGTCATTCGGTCGTTCGACGCTGCCTCGATCGAAACGGGGGCGGCGCTCGCCAAGCCCGCCAACGCGTCGGGCGTGCGGCGGCTCGTCGGCAGCGGCCGCGAACTCGACGGCCAGGACGTGCTGATCGTCGATCCCCAGACCTGCGAGGCGCTGCCGCCCGGCCGCGTGGGCGAGATCTGGGTGAGCGGCCCGAGCGTGGCGCAGGGCTACTGGAACCGCGCGGACGAGTCGCGGGCCACGTTCGGCGCGATGCTCGCGCAGACGGAGCCGGCCGCCCCGTCGCAGGCCGTCGCCAAGTGGCGGCCGAATCCGGGGCCCTACCTCCGCACGGGCGACCTCGGCTTCTTCGACGACGGCGAACTGTTCGTCACCGGCCGGCTCAAGGATCTGATCATCATCCGGGGGCGGAACCATTATCCGCAGGACATCGAGCGGTCGGTGGAGGAGGCGAGCAGCCTCGTCCGCGCCGGATCGGTCGCCGCCTTCGCGGTGGACGTGGACGATCGCGAGCGGGTGGTCGTGGTCGCCGAAGTGGAACGCGGCCGGCGCGATGCGACGGAGACGGGGGAGGCCTTCGAGGCGATCCGCAAGCGGCTGGCCACGGAACACGAGCTCGCCGTGGAGGCGATCGTGCTCGTCCGGCCCAACAGCATTCCCAAAACGTCGAGCGGCAAGATCCAGCGGCATGCCAGCAAGCGGCAGTTTCTGGAGAGCACGCTCGACGTGGTCGAGCAGCACATCGGCTGGCTCGCGCCCGCGCAGCCGGTCGCCCCGCCGCTGCCGCCGTCGGGCTCCGACACGCCGCGGCTGGCGCGGCATCGGCCCGTGGGCGACGCCGCCCGTTCGCATCGCCCCGATCGCGAGTTGCCCCAGGAGATCGTGCAGGCGGTCTTCGACCACGTGCGGCGGATCGCCAAGGAGCGGGCCGGCAATCTCACCCTCGACACCAACATCGTCGAGCTGGGCCTCGATTCGCTGGAGCGGATGGAAATCGTCGCCAGCCTGGAGGAATCCTTCGGCGCGCGGTTTCCCGAGCAGGTGCTCCCCATGATCGAAACCTGCCGCGAAGTGACCGAGGCCATCATCGACCACATGCCGGTCGAGGGCCGCGCGAAGGTGCAGGCGTCCCGCGTCGTCGCGGAGATCGCGCCGGATGCGTATCAGATCGACCAGTTCCCCGAGGTGCGGGCGCTCGAGCAGAACTTCGCGATGGTTCGCGATGCGGGGCTCGAAAATCCCTACTTCAGCGTGCACGAGGGGCTGACCAACGACCGGACCGTGATCGGCGGCCGGGAGATGATCAGTTGGGCCACCTACAACTACCTCGGCATGTCGGGCGAGCCCGAGGTGACCGCGGCGGCCAAGGCCGCCCTCGATCGCTACGGCTCGAGCGTCTCGGCCAGCCGGCTCGTCTCGGGCGAGAAGACGATCCACCAGGAGTTGGAGCGGGAGATCGCGCGGGTGATCGGCACCGAGGACGCGGTCACGTTCGTCGGCGGCCACGCGACCAACGAGACGGTGATCGGCCATGTCGTCGGCCCCGGCGACCTCGTCCTCCACGACGCGCTGGCCCACAACAGCCTTCTCCAGGGCGCCGTGCTCTCCGGGGCCCGGCGGCGTCCCTTTCCGCACAACGATTTCGCCGCCGCCGAGGCCCTCCTCGGCCAGATGCGCAGCCAGTACCGCCGCGTGCTCGTCGTGATCGAGGGCATCTACAGCATGGACGGCGACTTCGCGAATCTGCCGAAGTTCATCGGTCTGGCAAAGCGGCACAAGGCCCTGCTGATGGTGGACGAGGCCCACTCGATTGGCGTGATGGGCGCGCGGGGCCGCGGCATCGGCGAACACTTCGGCGTGAATCCGGCCGACGTCGACATCTGGATGGGCACGCTGTCGAAGGCGCTCGGCAGTTGCGGCGGCTACATCGCCGGCAGCCGCACGCTGGTGCGGTGGCTCAAGTACACGGTGCCCGGCTTCGTCTACAGCGTGGGGCTGCCGCCGGCGGCGGCGGGCGCCGCCCTCGGCGCCCTCAAGCTCCTGGAGCGCGAGCCGGACCGGGTCGAGAAGCTGCTCGCCAACGCCCGTCTGTTCCTCCAGTTGGCCCGCGAGGCGGGCCTCGACACCGGGCCTTCGGGCGGCTCGGCCATCGTGCCGATCATTCTCGGCAACTCGATGAACAGCCTCCGCCTCTCGCGGGCCCTGTTTGCCCGCGGCATCAGCGTGCAGCCGATCCTCTACCCGGCCGTCGAGGAGCGGGCGGCCCGGCTGCGGTTCTTCATCACGTCGCGGCACACGGCCGACCAGATCCGCCGCACGATCGCGGCAATGCAGGAAGAGCTCGCCGTGATCGACCCGGCGTACGCCCGTCAGGCCGGCTGACTTCGCGCTCGTCGCGTCGCCCATGCCCTAGGTTCCGGGGGTGGCCAGCGGCTATAAAACGTCGCATGCCATCTCTGGAAACCACGAGCCATCGGCTCGTCCTGCCCGCCGATGCCAATCACCACGGCACGCTCTATGCCGGCAGCCTCCTGCGGTATGCGCTCGAGGCGGCCTATGCCTCGGCCTGCCGGGGCGTCGGGCCCGGGGCGAACCTGATGCTGCGGCGGGTGCTGTCGCTCGAATGCCGTCGGGCGGTGCCGGTCGGGTCGCTCGTCGAGATACGCGGTGCCGTGCTGCAGGTGCGGCAGGGCTATCTGGTCGTGGGCGTGGTGGGGATGCCGCTCGCCGGCCACACGCTGCCCTGGATGGACGGGCTGCTCGGCTTCGTGCAGGTGGACGCCGCCGGGCTGCCCATCGATCTTCCGCAGGCGATCGAGCCCATCGGCGATTCGCCGCTCTGGCAGCCGCTCGTCGCCCGGTTGGCGAAGCTCGCCGACATCCGCGGCGCCACTGCCGACTGGATCGGTGCCGGTTTCGGCGGGTAGGCGTGCATGGTGGCTGGCGACGGTTCGGGGCTGGCCACGTCCTGTCGCCGGACGTTCGCTACGGGCATCGTGCCCTGCGCTCACTCCGCGCTGGCTGCGCTTCGCCATCCTGGCTTCGCTTGCCATCAAGGCCGGCTCTCAGGACATGGCCAGCCCCTCACGGATAGCGCATGGCCCCGGCTGAGCCGGGGCGTTGGCCAAGCCGCACCTTGGCTGCGGCTTCGGCCGACTAGCAGGACGGGGCCATGGATGGCCCGCCCTGCTTATGAACGGCTCCGGGGCTGGCCACGTCCTGTCGCCGGACGTTCGCTACGGGCATCGTGCCCTTCGCTCACTCCGTGCTGGCTGCGCTTCGCCATCCTGGCTTCGCTTG
>JBEIQP010000203.1:0-3217 GCA_040376455.1 Planctomycetaceae bacterium
GAGCCCGCCGCCGGCGCGGCAGCCCATCTCGACCGCCAGCGCCATCGCTGCCGCCGCCGCCCACGCGGCGGCCGGCACGGCCGTCGTGCCGCGGACGAGCACGCCACCGGCCGCGGCAGCCCCGGCCGCGATGACCGCGGCGAGGCAGGCGAGCAGGTACGGAAGATCGTGCGACGGCATACAGGAAGCCTACCCCACGGCGGCGGCGACCGGTGGCGTGGATCGTGACGGTTGGGCAGGAGCGGCGAGAAACGCTCGCCGGCCCGCGACGCCGAGTCCGATACCACAGTCGAACGCCCTGTCCGCCTCCGCGGCAGCCTCCGGGAAACCAGTCCACGATGCTTCGGCTCCCTCCCGCCGCCGTGCGCCGCTGCGCCGCCGGAACCTTCCGCCTCGCGGCGGCCCTCCTCCTGTTGACGGCCGGCGTCTCGGAGTGCCTCGCGATCGAGATGTTCACCTACTTCTACGACGGGAGCCGCATCGGCCTCCCGAGCCTCGAGGTGCCGGTGGAGGCCTATCCGGGGATTCCCCTCCGGAGCGACCGGCTCCGAGCCCGGCGCCGCGCCCTCCGCCAGTCGGGCCAGCCCGCCGCCGTCGCCCAGCCGGGCATGCCCGCCGGCATCACGATCCGCGCGATGCCCGACGTGCAGGCCGCGCACCCCGTGCCGCGATCCGTTGCCCGGCCCCAGCCGACGCCGCAACGCATGGCGCCCAGCCAGGACACCGCCCCAATGCCGCCCCTCCCCGAGGAAGTGCTGGCGCACGAGGTGCCGACGCCGCTCGGCGAATGACGAACCCGGCGCGGCGGCCTGAGCGCCGCGCGGCCCGCGCGGTCGGGGGCCACGACCGCTCAGCGGTCGCCGGTTTCCGCCTCCGCCTTCAGGGGCTCTTCCGCCGTGGGCGGCTCGCCCGCACGCAGCGGCGCCTCCGCCTGCAGCGGCGGCTCCGCCTTCAGCGTGGCGAGCAGGTCGGTGGCGTCGGCCCGCGTGGCGAACATCGGATCGGTCGCTAGCACGTCCTCGAGGATCGTGCGGGCCCGCTGCTTCTCGCCACGGTCGGAGAGGATGCGGGCCACGTAGTACGCCCCGTCGGTCGTCAGGGCGTTGTGCCGCGAAATCTGCTCCAGGATCTTCTCCGCCTCCTCACGCTGGCCGCGCCGGTAGAAGACCCACGCCAGCGTCGTCAGGGCGTTCACCTGCTGGGGCGAGTTCTCCCGGTTCATCGAGACGTTCATCTGCGCGAGCTCCAGGGCCCGCTGCTGCGATTCCTTGTCGTCCGACTCGATCAGCACCAGCGCCAGCGAATTGCTCGCCGGGAAACTGCCGGGCGACTGGACGTGCGCCTCGTTGAAAAACCGCTCCGCCGTCCGGTAGTCGCGCGACAGGCGGGCGATCGCCCCCCGGACGATCTTCCCCTCCAGGCTCTTCGGGTCGATCTTCAACGCGGTGTCGGCGTTGGCCTTCGCCGTTTCCAGGTCGTTCTGCGCGAGATACCACTGCGCCGAGGCGAGCAGCACGGACGGGTCGTTCGGCGCCGCCTTGACCGCCGCCTCGACCAGCCGCTTGGCGACGTCGCGCTTCTTCGCCTCGTCGTAGAGCCGGGCCAGGGCGAGCTCCGGCTGCACCGCCTTCTCGTCGAGCTGCCGCGCCTCGCGAAACCGGGCCAACGACTCCTGCTCCTTGCCGAGATGGAAGAGCGCGATGCCCATCCGCTGCTGGGCGCTGGCGTTGTCGGGGTCGAGCTCGATCCAGCGGGTCAGGTGCGTCTTCGCGATCTCCCACTGCCTGCGGGCCTCGGCCACCGCGGCGTTGCCCGCGTGGCAGCGGATGTCGAAGTCGCGTTTCCGCTTGGCGTTCTCCGTGAAGGAGGCGGTCAGTTGCGTGGCCTTGTCGAAGAGCACGGCGGCCTCGGTGACGCGCCGTTCCTGGAAGGCGAGGTCGCCGAGCATCAGGTACGGCTCGGGATCCGCCGGGAAGGCGACCGCCGCGTTCTCGAGTTCGCCACGGGCGGGCGGGAGCTGGTTCGCGCTCAGCCAGAGCATCGACATCATCACGCCGGGCGGGGGCAGCTTGGGGTTGTTCGCCTTGGCCCGCTCGAGCATCGCGCGGCAGCCGTCCACGTCGCGGTCGCGAAACCGGTTGATCGCCGCCGTGATCTCCTTGCTCTGGCCGTCGTCGGAAACCGCCTTGCCGATGAGGGCCTGGGCGGTCACCTGCCCGCGGGCCGGCCCCCCGGCCAGCACCGCCGCCACCGCACAGGCCGCCGCGAGCCCGCGCGGAAAGCCCCCGCGAGCCGCGTTCGAGAGCCATTTCATGCTGCCGTCCTCCACCGGCGTCCAGACGCGAGTCCGCCGCCACACTCGGGATGATCTGGTACTGTTGTAATCGTCCCACCCCCCCGTGTGCCACCGTTCCGCCCGAGAGCCGATCGCGATGTTCCTGGGTGCCGTCTACGAGCGGGAGGTCAAGGTCGCCCCCCGCACCCGCAGCCTGTTCGTGGCCCGGGCCGTCTACGCCGGCGTGCTGGTGGGCATCATCGCCACCTGCTGGCTGGTGGTGACCGGGTCGCAGTCGGTGACGACGGCGGGGGACACGGCCCGGTTCGCGGCCACCCTGCTGCGGATCCTCGCCCCGCTCCAGCTCGTGCTCGCGATGCTTGCCGCCGCGCTCACGAGCGTCGTGGCCGTGGGCGTGGAGAAGGATCGGCGCACGCTCGAGTTGCTCCTCGTCAGCCGCCTCAACGACGCCCAACTCGTGCTCGGCAAACTCGCCGGCAGCCTGCTGCGGGTGCTGCTGCTGCTGCTCGCCGCGGTGCCGATCTTCGCGATCGCGGCGCTCTTCGGGGGCGTCACCCCGCCGCAACTCGCGCGGGTCTTCGTGGCGACGGTCGCCGCGGCGCTCGCCGCCGCGAGCATCGCCAACGCCGTGGCCTTCTGGAAAGACACCACGTTTCAGGCGCTCGCCATCACCGCCTTCCTGCTCGTCGCCTGGCTCGCCGCGGGGGAGGCCGCCGCCTCCCGATACGGGCCGGAGGCCGGGGCGGCGGTGTCGCCCGCCCGCGCCGTGTTCGCCGCGCTGCGGCCGGCGGGGGGCCGCACGCTCGCGCCGTTTCTCGGGGTCTGTGCCGCCGTGATCGTCGTCAGCAACGGCGTCGCCGTGGCCCGCGTGCGGCGGTGGAACACGGCGAGCGAAGCCCGCCGCGCCGGCCCGGCCGCATC
>JBEIQP010000168.1:0-4528 GCA_040376455.1 Planctomycetaceae bacterium
CGGACGATCCTCGTGATCCGCGGCTGCGGCACGCTCGGCTTCCCCGGGAGTGGCGAGGTGGTAAACATGCAGCCGCCCGACGCCATGCTGCGGGCCGGCGTCCGCGAACTGCCCACCATGGGCGACGGCCGGCAGAGCGGCACCGCCGCCAGTCCGTCGATCCTCAACGCCTCCCCAGAGGCTTTCGCTGGTGGGGGTCTCGCGCGACTCCGCACGGGCGACCGAGTGCGGGTGGACCTGAGCTCCCGCCGCGTCACGGCGCTCGTGCCCGGGCCGGAATGGGAGGCCCGCGACACCGCCGCGTGGGCTGCCGCGCCGGTCTCGGCCACGCCCTGGCAGGAGCTGTATCGCGGCCACGTCGGCCAGCTGCACACGGGCGGATGCCTGGAGTTCGCCTGCGCCTACCGGGCGGTCTGCGGCACCGTGCCGCGGCACAACCACTGACCAACCCGTACACCCCCAGTCCTCAATCCCCATAGGAACGCAACCCATGAAGCTCATCCGCTTCGGTGCTCCTGGACACGAACGACCCGGCCTCCTCCTCGATGACGGTCGGCGGATCGACGCCTCCGCCTTCGGCGGCGATTACGACGAGGCTTTCTTCGGCGGCGACGGCCTCGCCCGGCTTGCGGCGTGGTCCCGCAAGAACTCCGCGACCGCGCCGACCGTTGCTCCTGCCGAGCGGCTCGGCCCCTGCATCGTCCGGCCCAGCAAGATCGTCTGCATCGGCCTGAATTTCGCCGACCACGCCCGGGAATCCGGGGCGGAGATCCCCAAGGAGCCGATCCTGTTCTTCAAGAGCACCACCGCGCTGTGCGGACCGAACGACGACGTCGTCATTCCCCGCGGCTCGCGGAAGACCGACTGGGAAGTGGAGCTGGCCGTCGTCATCGGTAGCCGGGCGTCATACGTGGCCGAGACCGACGCCATGAGCCACGTGGCCGGCTACGCCCTGCACAACGACTACAGCGAGCGGGAGTGGCAGCTGGAGCGCGGTGGCCAGTGGGTGAAGGGCAAGAGCTGCGACACGTTCGCCCCGCTCGGCCCGTTCCTCGCCACGAGCGATGAGATCGCCGACCCGCACGCCCTGCCCATGTGGCTGTCGGTCAACGGTGTCAAGCGGCAGAACAGCAGCACGGAGCAGATGATCTTCGGCGTGCCGCGGCTCATCAGCTACATCAGCCAGTTCATGACCCTGCTCCCCGGCGACGTCGTCAGCACCGGCACACCGCCCGGAGTCGGTCTCGGTCTGAAACCCACGCCCGTTTTTCTCAAACCTGGCGACGTCGTTGAACTCGGCATCGACGGACTCGGCGAGTCGAAGCAGCACGCCGTCGCCTGCCCATGACCGCACATCACCGCGCCATGCGTCTGCAAAATCAAGCCATCCTCATCACCGGCAGCACCACCGGCATCGGAGCGGCCATGGCGCGGCGATTTGTCGCGGAAGGTGCGCACGTCATCCTGCACGGACGTGATGTCGCTCGCGGCGAGGCCTTGCTCGAGGAACTCGGTGCCGAGAATGCCGCGTTCGTCGCTGGTGACCTCGCTGACGAACATCATCCCGAGCAACTCGCCGCCGCCGCAGTGGAGTGCTTTGGGAAAATCGACGCCCTGGTGAACAACGCCGCGTTTACCACGCGTGCGCACATCGCCGACACCGACACTGCGTTCTTCGACCGCATGCTCGCCGTGAATCTCCGCGCGCCCTTCATGCTCATCCGCGGCTTGCTGCCCGCCTTGAAGAAAACCCAGGGCTGCGTGCTGAACATCGGCAGTGTCCTCGCGCACTGCGGGCAGTCGAATCTCGTCGCCTACTCCATCAGCAAAGGCGGCCTCATGACCCTCACCCGCAACCTCGCCGACACGCTCGGCCCCGACCGCGTGCGCGTGAACCAGATGAACGTCGGCTGGACGCTCACCGACAACGAATGCGCCACCAAGCGGGCCGACGGGCTGCCGGAAAACTGGCCCGACACGCTCCCGGCCTACGCCGTCCCCTCGGGACAGCTCCTCACGCCTGAGGGCATCGCCGAGGCCGCCATCTACTGGGTCAGTCCCGTCAGCCGTCCAATCAGCGGCACCGTGTTCGAAGCCGAGCAGTATCCTATGATCGGCCGCATCCCGAACCAGGAAGGAAAGTCGTCATGACAGGCAGCCCCTTCGATCTCGCCGGAAAGACCGCCGTCATCACCGGGGGCGCCTCCGGGATCGGCCTCGCCATCGCCCGAAGGTTCGCCGCCCACCATGCCGCCGTCGAGATCATCGACCTGCAGCAGACGCACCTCGACGCCGCCGTGGCCGAGCTCCGCAGCGCTGGATACGACGCGCAGGGTGAAAGCTGCGACGTGGGCGACCCCGCCTCCGTCGACGCGGCGTTCGCCCGCATCCTCGCGCGGCGGGGCCGCGTGCACATCCTCGTGAACAACGCCGGCATCGCCCACGTCGGCAACGCCCTCACCACATCTCCCGAGGACTTCGCCCGCATCCAGAGGGTGAACGTGAACGGGGTGGCGCACTGCAGCCAGGCCGCCCTGCGGCACATGACGGCACACGGCGGTGGCGTGATCCTCAACATGGCGTCCACCGTGGCGCAGAGCGCCATCCCCGACCGGTTCGCCTACGCCACCAGCAAGGGCGCGGTGCTCGCGATGACCTACGCCATCGCCAAGGATTTCCTGGCCCACGGCGTCCGCTGCAACGCGATCATGCCGGGGCGGGTGCACACGCCCTTCGTCGACGGCTTCATCGCCAAGAACTACCCCGGCCGCGAGGCGGAGATGTTCGAGCGGCTGTCGCTGGCCCAGCCGATCGGCCGCATGGGTAAACCCGACGAAATCGCCGTCGCCGCCCTGTTCCTCTGCAGCGACGAGGCGAGCTTCATCACCGGCAGCGCCTACCCTGTCGACGGAGGCACACTAACCCTGCGTTAGACAATGTCACAAAAGCCGTCTTCATTCGGTTCTCATTCGAGCACTCAGTTCTGAATGCCCTGCAGCGCGTCGAGCTGTCTGGCGGCGGCATCGACCTCCGCCTGCTTCGCGGTCACGCCCGAACGCTTCTCCACGCTCGCCTGCACGGCGTCGGCCAACGCCTTGGCGGCCGTCGCCAACTCGGCGTCAACCACCGGCAGCGCTGCCGTCAGGGCGGCGATGTCGGCCTTGTGCTTCTCGCCGGCCGCCCGCATGTCGACGATCGCCGTCTCCCAGGCCGCCTTCTCGGCTGTCAGGGCGGCGAGCCCATCCTGCTGCTGCTTGAGCTGTACCCGCTTGGCATCGAGCGCGGCGCCGAGGCCCGCCCGCGCCTGCTTGAGGGTGGCGTCGTCAGGCGCGGCTGCCAGGCCCGTGTCGAGGCTCTTCGTCGATTCGTCGATCACCGCGATCGCCTGCAGCGATTGTTCGATGGCCCCCTGCGCGCCGATGAGTTCACCGCCGCGCTTCTCGATCTGGCCGGTGAGCGCCTGCATTGCCTGCTCCCCCTGCGCGAGAGCCGCCGTCAGGGAGGCGATCTGCTTCTGCATGCCGTCCTTCTTCGCGACGACGGCCTGCTGCGCCTGCTCGTCGGCCTGCCGCCTGGCCTCCGTCTGAGCCAGGTCCGCCTCCGCCTGCCCGAGCACCTGCTCGCGTTCGGCGAGCACCGTGGCGAGGCCGACGTAGTTCGACTGAAACACCACCTCGGCGAGCCAGTGGGCGTGGGCCGCGGCGGCCTGGTCGAGTTGGGCCTTGAGCGCATCGGCCTGGGCGGCCGCCTGCTGGTGCTTCGTCGTGGCGGCGGCGACCGCGGCGTCGGTCTGTGCCAACTTCTGCCCGGCCACATCGGCGACGATCTTGGCCTGGTCGCGCGGTCCGGTGGCGGCCACGACCTGCTGTTCCGCCTGCGTGATTGCCGCGGCGCGTCTGTCGAGTTCCACCTTCTGGGGCTCGCGGCGTCCCTGCGCTTCGGCCTGCTTCGCCTGGGCGGCGACCAGAGCCTGATTGGCCGCCTCCCTGGCAATGGCGTCCTCCCCGGCGGCCCCGACGGCGGCCGTTGCTGCCTGCACCTCCGCCCCCGCGGCCGCGATCTGCTGGTCGATCGCCGGCAGCGCCGCGGCGGCCTCGGCGTGCGACTGCTTCACGGCCGCGACCGCGGCGGTGGCGGCATCGACCTGCTTCTGGGTTTCTGCGAGCGGGCCGTCGGCGGCCGTCTTGGCTGCGAGGGCGGCCGCACGCTCCTGGCTGGCCGCTGCCAGCTCGGTGGCCGCGGCCGCGACGGCCTGCGTGCCCTCGGCGAGTTTTGCCTGCCGGGCGGCTACCTCGCGATCGGCGGCTCCTGCGCGGTCGGCGAGCGAGATCGGATTGGGATCGAGCGTGCCGACGCGGGCGCCATCCGCCGCATTCCACACCCGGATCTCACCGGTCCAGTCGCCGACCAGGAGCCGATTTGTCTCATCGCAGAAGGACGCGGCGAGGCCGACATCGGCACAGGCCTCGAAGGCCCGCTCCTGCGTGCCGTCGGGCGTCCAGAGTTTAGGCGTCTTGTCGCGGCCCAC
>JBEIQP010000103.1:0-9134 GCA_040376455.1 Planctomycetaceae bacterium
GCGGAGGCGGGCGTGGAAGCGGAGGCGCTCGCGACCGTGGCGCTGCCGCTGGCCGCCGACCCCGAGTCGTGCGCAGCGCTGGCCGGCCGGCTCGCGGCCCGGCTGGCGGATCACGGCATCGTGCTGGCGGCGGTCCGCTGCCGCGCCCTCCAGCCCGCGGCGTTCAACCAGATGCTGGCCGCCGGTCTCAACAAGTCGGACATCCTCTCCCGGATCACGCTCGACCTCGCCGCCGGGTTGCGGGCCGCCTGGGCCGACGAACCGGCGCTGGTCTGGTGCGACCGCCACGGTGGACGGCGCAGCTATGCGGGCCTGCTCGCCCGGCACTTCGACACGCCGCTCGTCCGCCCGCTCGAGGAGACGCCGTATCGGTCGGCCTACGAGATGCCTACGGCCGACTGTCGCGCCGAGTTCCACGTGGGGGGCGAATCCCGCATTCCCGTGGCGCTGGCGAGCATGACCGCCAAGTACGTCCGTGAACTCTCCATGCAGGGGTTCAATGCCTTCTGGGAATCCCGCGCGCCGGGCCTGCGCGGCACCGCGGGGTATCCCGTCGATGCCGCCCGGTGGCGGCGCGAGGCGGCGGAGGCGGTGCGGTCCGCCGGAATCGACTGGGACCGCGTGTGGCGCCGCGTGTGAACTTGCCCGCGTGCCGGATCGCAAGCACAATCGAGCCGATGCCCTTGCTCACGACCCGCCTCTACATCGTCCGTCATGCGATCGCCGAAGATCAGGCGGCGGGCATCGACGACCATGCGCGGCGGTTGACGAAGCGGGGCCGCAAGCGATTCGCCCGGCTCGTCCGCCGCCTGTGCGACGCGGGGATGGCGGTCGACCTGGTGGCCACCAGCCCGCTCGTGCGGGCGCGGGAGACGGCGGAGATCCTGGCGGAGGGCCTCGGGTCGGCGCCGCGGGTGGAGGTGGTCGATGCCTTGTCGCCGGGGTCGGATTGGCAGGCGATCCTCGAGTGGACGATCCAGCAGGATGCCGCCAGCGTGGCCTGGGTCGGCCATGCGCCGTGCGTGGGTCGCCTGGTGGCGCTGAGCGTCGGCGATGGTTCGGCAGCGATTCGCATGCAGAAGGGCGCCGTGGCGGCGATCCGGCTCGATGACGGCCCGGGCCAGCCCGGCGAACTGGAGTGGCTGGTCACGACCGACTTGGCGGATGCGGATTGAGCACCGCCGTCGCGTTGGGCCGCGGGGAAAGGATACGCGTGTGAACGAACAACTGCGTCGCTTCGGCACCGAACTGCTGGCGACGTTCTGCGTCTGCCTGATCGCGATCCTCGCCGCGGCCGGCACCGCAGCCGGGGATGCCGGGAGGATCGTGACGGCGCTGGCCTACGGGCTGGCCGTGATGGCGGCCCTGCAGTTGTTCGGGCCAGCTGCCGCCGTGCACCTCAACCCGGCCGTGACGCTCGCAATCTTCACGACTGGCCGCGTCCACCTGTCGCGGCTCCTGTCGGCCGTCGTCGGCCAGTTGTTGGGCGGATGCCTGGCGGGGCTTGTGGCGTCGTGGCTGCTGGACGGCGCGGGGACGGCGCTGGGCATGCCGGTGGGAGCGTTCACGAAGACGGACGTGGTGAAGACGGCCGTCATCGAGGGATTTCTGGCGCTCATGTGGGCAGGCGTGCATCTGAGCCTGAGTGGCGGCCGCTCGGCGGCCGCGCCGCTCGTGGTCGGACTCGCCGTGGTCGGACTTGCGGTTGCGGGCCTGCCGTTCACCGGCGCAGCGATGAATCCCGCGCGGGCGGTGGCAGCCGCGGTGGCGGCGGGCGATTTCCGAACGCTCTGGCTCTACGCCGCCGCGCCGCTTTCCGGCGGGGCCGTGGCGGGCCTGATCGGCCGTTGGCTGCTTGCCGAGCAGGAACCGGCCCAGGGCTGACGGCCGGTGCCACCAGCCTGCGGCCGCACCGTCGGGAGGGGGCCGAGGCTGGGTTTTTCAGGCGGGCGGCTAGAATGATTGGGTCGGTAAGCCGCAGGGCCGCAGGGCTCGGCCTGCCTTTTCGGGCGTTTCCTTTTTGGGAGCCATTCGCGACATGTCAGCCGTTCTTTCGCAGTTCCCGCGGTGGTCAGCCGCGGTGTTTGGCACGGTGTCCGCGCGGCAGGCGCCGGTGGTCCGCTCGTCGGCTGCGCTGCGGCTCGTGATGCTCGGGTGCTGTGCCTGGGCGGCCGTGGGCTGCGCGCCTGCGGGCGGGCCGAATCCGCAGGACAACGTCGTCGAGATCGAAACGATTGAAATGCTGCCCGCCGAAGGCACGCCTGCGGCCCCGGCCGTGCCGGCCGTCGTGACGGCCATCGCGGAGAAGGCTGCGGAAGCCCGCAGGGATGCCGATGCCCAGACGGCCGCCGCCGACAAGGCGATCGCCGCCGCCGGAGAGTCGATCGAGCCGCAGCGGCAAGAGGAGCGGGGCGGGACGGGTGTGGCCACGGATCGGCCGGCGGAGAAGGTCGCCTTGGGCGATGCCTCCCTGACGTCGGGCGTGCCCGGTAAAGGCCCCATCACGCTGGCGGAGATCGAGGAATGGCTCGCGAAGCCCGACAACTTCGTCGTCCTTGAGCCGGTGCTGCCGCTGGGGCTCTCCCAGGGAGCGGCCCAGATCCAGGGGCTCGAGAAGAACCCGCTGACGCGGGCCAAGATCGAACTCGGCCGACAGCTCTACTTCGATCCCCGGCTTTCGGCCGATTCGACCGTGAGCTGCGCCAGCTGCCACAACCCGGCCGAGGGCTACTCCGCGCATACCGCCACCGGCGTCGGGATTCGCGGCCAGAAGGGCGGGCGAAATTCTCCCGTCTCCTTCAACCGCATCCTGTCCGGGGCCCAGTTCTGGGATGGCCGGGCGGATTCGCTCGAGTCGCAGGCGGTGGGGCCGATCGCCAACCCGATCGAGATGGGCTTCACCCACGAGGGCGTGGTCAAGCGGCTCGGGGAAATGCCGGTCTATCGCAGGCAGTTCGAGAAGATCTTCGGCGAGGTGACGATCGACCGCGTCGGCCAGGCCATCGCCGCCTTCGAGCGGGTGCTCGTCACGGCCCCGTCGCCGTATGACTACGCGGAGCAACTGCGGGCCTTCGCGGGCCTCGATCCAGACGACATCGCGGAGGATGCCGATCTGGCCGCGCGGTATGCCGCTGCGAAGGCCGCCGTCGAGGCCCATCCGATGTCGGAGGAGGCGCAGCGCGGCAGGGAGATCTTCTTCACGGAGAAGGGCAACTGCACCGCCTGCCACGTGGGCGCCAATCTCGCCGACGAGAAGTACCACAATCTCGGCATCGGCATGGACAAGCCGGAGCCCGATCTCGGCCGATTCGTCGTCACGAAGGATCCGAAGGACACCGGCGCCTTCAAGACCCCGACCGTTCGCAACGTCGCCCTCACCGCCCCCTACATGCACGACGGCTCGCTCGCGACGCTCGAGGACGTGGTCGAGTGGTACGACAAGGGCGGGCATCCGAATCCCAACTTGAGCGACAAGATTCGCCCCCTCAAGCTCACCGACCAGGAGCAGGTGGATCTCGTCGCCTTCATGAAAGCCTGCACGGGCCCGACGCCGACGGTGGAAACGAGCCGGCTGCCGGAGTGATGGCACACCACGCTTTGCTGCCGTTGTCCCAGGCCCGTCAGCCGATCTACGCCGGTGTCGATCTCGGCGGCACCAACATCAAGGCCGCGCTCGTCGACGACGACGGCCGCGTGCTCGCATTCCACACCGAGCCCACGCACGCCGACCGCGGCCCAGAGGACTGCGCGGCGCGGATGGGCCGGGCCGTGCACACCCTGGCCGCTTCGGTCGGCATGGCGACCGCCGATGTGGCCGGCGTGGGGCTCGGGTCTCCCGGGCCGCTCGACCTTGCCGCGGGGCGGATCATTCGGGCCGGCAACCTTCCCGGCTGGGACGACTTCCCGCTGCGGGACCGGGTGGCCGCCCACTGCGGCCGCGCGGTGACGTTCGCCAACGACGCCAACGCGGCGGCCTACGGCGAGTTTTGGGTCGGCGCGGGACGCGCCTACGGCAGCCTCGTGCTGCTCACGCTCGGCACCGGCGTGGGGGGCGGCATCATCGTCGGCGACCTGTCGATCGACGGCGCGCACGGCCACGGCTCGGAGTGCGGCCACATCATCGTCGATTCGGCGCCGTCGGCCCGGCGGTGCTCCTGCGGCCAGACCGGACACCTCGAGGCCTACGCCAGCGCGACGGCGCTCAAGGCGATCGCCCGCGAACGGCTCGCGGCAGGGCAGGGGGGCTCGCTCGCCGCGGCGGTCGCCGCCGGTGAGGAACTCACGCCGCTGCTCATCGCCCGCGAGGCGCGGGGGGGCGACCGGGCGGCCCTCGAACTGGTCCTGGAGGCGGCCACCTGGCTGGGGATCGGCATCGTCACACTCCTCCACACGATCGATCCCGAGGCCGTGCTCCTCGGCGGCGCGATGACCTTCGGCGGCGCGGAGGACCCGGTCGGGGGGGCCTTCCTGGGCCGCATCCGCGAGGAGGTGCGCCGGCGGGCGTTTCCCATGCTGGCGGAGAAAACCGTCATCCGGTTCGCGAGCCTCGGCGGCGATGCCGGCTCGATCGGCGCCGCCGGCCTCGCCCGACTCGCCCACCAACGCCCACGGGGAGAACGGTCATGGATGACTTCTTCCACGGAAAGCTAGAATCTACCCATGAGCATCGACTGCAAGCACATCCGCAATTTCTCGATCGTCGCCCACATCGACCACGGCAAGAGCACGCTGGCCGACCGGCTTCTGGAACGCACCGGCACCGTCGAGAAGCGGCAGCTCAAGGAGCAGATGCTCGATGACATGGAGCTGGAGCGGCAACGCGGCATCACGATCAAGGCCCGCGCCGTCCGGATGGAGTGCCTCCACAAGGGCGAGCGCTACGAGCTCAATCTGATCGACACGCCGGGCCACGTCGATTTCCATTACGAGGTGTCCCGGAGCCTCGCCTGCTGCGAGGGTGCCGTGCTGCTGGTCGACGCCTTTCAGGGGGTGGAGGCGCAGACGGTGGCCAACGCCTACGCGGCGATCAATCAGGATCTCGCCATCGTGCCGGTGATCAACAAGGTTGACCTCGTGCACGCCCGGGTGGACGAGGTGCTCCAGGAGATGGAGCAGAGCCTCGCGATCGACCCGACGGAGGTGATCAGGGCCAGCGCCAAGACCGGCATCGGCATCGACGAGCTCTTGGCGGCGATCGTGGAGCGGATTCCGCCCCCGAAGGGCGATCCCGACGCGGCCCTCCGGGCGATGATCTTCGACAGCCATTACGACAGCTACCGCGGGGCGATCACGTACGTGCGGCTCATCGACGGCACGATCCGGAAGGGGCAGAAGATCCGCTTCCTGAGGACCGGCGTCACCCACGACGTGCTCGAGCTGGGGCAGTTCGTGCCGCAGCGGCGGGCCTGTGACGAGCTCTCCGCCGGCCAGGTGGGCTATCTCGTCTGCAACATCAAGGACGTGAAGCAGGTCCACATCGGCGACACCGTCACGATCCCGGGCGATCACGGGGCCGCCGCGCTCCCCGGCTACAAGCCGCCGCAGCGGATGGTGTATTGCGGCCTCTATCCCTCGGAAGGGGAGAACTTCGAGGAACTGCGGGACTCCCTCGAGAAACTCGCCATCAACGACCCGTCGTTCGAATACGCGCCGGAAAGCAGCGAGGCGCTCGGCTTCGGCTTCCGGTGCGGCTTCCTCGGCCTGCTCCACATGGAGATCATCCAGCAACGGCTGGAGCAGGAGGCCGATCTCGATCTCGTGCAGACCGCGCCCAACGTCACCTACCAGATCCTGAAGACGACCGGCGAGACGATCGAGATCACCAATCCTCAGGACGTGCCCGACACCGGGCAGATCGAGGAGTTTCGCCAGCCGGTCGTGCGGACCAACTTCCTCGTTCCGGTCGAGCACATCGGCCCGATCATGCAGCTCTGCGCCGACCGCCGCGGCACCTATCTCAAGACGGAATATCTGTCGCCGACGCGGGCGATGCTCAGTTTCGATCTGCCGCTGGCCGAGGTGATCTACGACATGCACGACAAGCTCAAGAGCGTGACCCGCGGCTACGGCACGATGGACTACGAGCTCGTCGGCTATTTTCCCGCGGACCTCGTGCGGCTCGACATCCTCGTCGGGGGGAAGAAGGTCGATGCCCTCTCGATCATCTGCGACCGTCGCGACGCCGACCGCCGCGGGCGGGCGATCGTCAAGAAGCTCCGGGGCGAGATCGACCGGCACATGTTCGAGATCGCGCTGCAGGCGGCGATCGGCACGAAGGTGATCGCCCGGGAGACGATCTCGGCGATGCGCAAGAACGTCACGGCCAAGTGCTACGGCGGCGACATTTCCCGGAAGAAGAAGCTCTGGGCGAAGCAGAAGGAAGGCAAGAAGCGGATGAAGAGCATCGGCTCGGTGGACATCCCGCAAAAGGCTTTCATGGCCGTGCTCGACACGGGCACCGAGCGGCAGTGACGGGCGGCCTGCGATGACAGCCGAACCTGGCGCCGGGGATCAACTGCCCCCCACCATCCGCGCGCTGGGCTGGACGAGCTTTCTGACCGATCTTTCCAGCGAGGCGATCGTGCCGCTGCTGCCGGCCTTCGTCGCCCAACTCGGGGGCACGAGCGTGCAGATCGGCCTGATGGATGGCATCGCGAATGCGGTGGCCGCCGTCGTCCGGCTGCCGGCGGGCGCGATCTCCGACGTGGTCGGCCGGCGGCCGCTGGTGCTCTTCGGCTACGGCATCTCGGCGCTGGTCCGGCCGCTGATGGGGCTCGTGGCGTCGCCGCTCGGCGCGCTGCTCGTGCGGTCGGCCGACCGGTTCGGCAAGGGCATCCGCACCGCCCCGCGCGACGCCCTCGTGGCCGATCTGGCGGCGCCGGAGGTGCGGGGCCGCGCCTTCGGCCACATCCGGGCGATGGATCATGCCGGCGCCGCGCTCGGGCCGCTCGTCGCCATGCTCTTTCTGCGGGTGTTTCCTGGCCAGGAGCGCACGCTGTTTCTGCTGGCGCTGGTGCCTGGCCTGGCCACGCTGGCGGTCATCGGGAGGCTCGTGCACGATCCGCCCCGGGGCCACGCCGTGGCGGCCGGCAGGCCGCTGCCGCGGACGCTCACGGGCCCGCAGTCGTGGCTGTTGGCCAGCGTGGCGGTGTGGGCGCTGGGCGCGTCGAGCGAACTGTTCCTCCTCATGCGGGCGAGCGATCTGGGCGTGGCTGCGGCGTGGATTCCGCTCGTCTGGCTCGGCCTGAGCCTCGTGAAGAGCGGTGTGGCGATGGTGACCGGCCGGCTGCTCGACCGCACGTCGCCACGGCTGTCGCTGATCGCCGGCTGGCTGCTGTTTGCCGCCGCCTACGGCGGGCTCGCCACCTGCGGCGGGCTGCCGGCCACCCTCGCGCTGATCGCGGGGGTCGGCGTCGCCTATGGGCTTGCCGAACCGGCGGAGCGGGCGCTCGTCGCGCGGCTGGCGCCAAGGGGAGCGCAAGGCAGCGCCTTCGGCTGGTATGCGCTCGTGCAGGGGCTCATGGCGCTGCCCGCGGGACTGCTCGCCGGCTGGCTGTGGGCTGCGGACGGGGTGGGGCCGGCGGCCGCCTTCGGGACGACGGCGGCACTGGCCGTGGTGGCCGCGGCGCTGCTCGCGGTCCTGCCGGCCCACCGCACCGACGACTCCGCGACGCGGACCTGATACGGATCCCACTGGATCCTCGCGGACCCAAACTCGATTTCTCGCTGGGTTGGGTTTGCGTCAGGTGACGGTTCGTGGTTGCCCGTATCCTCTCCCCGAACGTTCGCTGCGCCTTCCAGAGAGCGGCCATGATCTGCCGGGGCTTTCTGGGCCGCCGGCAAGAGCCCCGCCGGGGGCGTCTCCCGGGGCCCTTGACTTGACGCCCCCCCCCCCCCCCCCGCTACGCTGCCTCTCCTTCGCACGACGGACGGGCTTCATGCCCCTCCGTTCTCGCCAAGCATCCCCGCCCTTTCCGCCACCGGTTTTCCGCAGGTTCATCGTTGCCTTCAGCAGCCCTCCGCGAGTCGCTTGGTCGCCTCTTTGCATCCACCCGTCGCCGTCGTCGCACCACGATGCGGCGATCCCCGTTCGGCCTCGAACCCCTCGAGCCGCGTCTGGCCCTGGCCACGATCCAGGGCACGCTTACCGCGGACAACCACTACGGCCTGTTTACGGGCAGTGCCGACGGCAGCCGCATCAGCGGCCTCATCGGCCGCAACGAAGTTGGCGCCTCCGGCAGCCCGGGCGATTGCAACTGGAGCCTGCCCGAGACGTTTTCGTGGGCTGCGGACCCGAACGATCGCCTCTACGTCGCCGCCTGGGATGACGGGCTCTGGCAGGGCCTCATCGGCCAATTCACCGTCACCCCCAGCGGCGGCGATTGCGCCCCTGGAACGATCGTCACCAACGCCACCGACTGGGAGTGTGCTCTCGGCGTGGGCAGTAACCCGGGCCCGAACGGCCCTGTGCCCGATATCTCGCGTGATATCCCGGTGGCCGCCTGGAAGGCAATCGGCCAGGCAGCCGACAACGGCTCCGCGCCCTGGGGCGCGATCCAGGGCATCTCCGCCAAGGCCCGGTTCATCTGGTACGACAGCCTGGGCTCGGAGACCGTGCCCAGCGATGCAGAGTACACGATCTACCGCACCGCGAGGTCGATCAAGGAGTTGCTCACACCTCCGCCCACCCCTGCCACACCCACCGCCTCCGCCACCCTCACAGCCGACAACCACTACGGCCTGTTCACCGGCCCTGCCGACGGCTCGAGCCTGTCGTTCATCGGCCGCAACGAGATTGGCGCCTCCGGCAACCCGGGCGCCTGGAACTGGAGCCTGCCCGAGAGCTGGACGTTCACGCCGGCCGCCGGCGAGCACATCTACGTGGTGGCCTGGGACGACGGTGGACCCCAGTCGTGGATCGGGCAGTTTACGCTGCCGGATGGCACGACGCTCGTCTCGAACGCTCAGGACTGGGAAGCCGTCGTCGGCGCCGGTCCCAACCCAGGCTCATCCGGTCCCGTCCCATCCACCGCCGCACTCCGCGGTCGCATCCAGTCGGCCGCGTGGCAGTCGATCGGCGCGGCCGCTGCCAATGGCGCCGGCCCCTGGGGCACGATCCCGGGCATCGGGAGCAC
>JBEIQP010000215.1:0-2325 GCA_040376455.1 Planctomycetaceae bacterium
GAAGCGGAGACTGGCCCGCGCCTCGTCGTCGCCGAGCCCGAGGGCCAAGAGCACGTGGCTCGGCCGCGGGCTCTCCGACGAGCAGGCGCTGCCCGAACTCACCGCAAGGCCGTCGCCCGCAAGCGTGGCCAGGAGCGACTGTCCATCCACGCCCGGGATCCGCACATTCAGGTTGCTGACGAGCCGCAGCGGCTGCCCCCGGTCATCGACCGCGTCGAGTGCTGGGCCGTTGATCGCGACACCTGGCACATCGGCGCGGAGCGTCTCCCAGAGCCGGTCGCGGAGCCGCCGCATCCGCGGCACCTCGTCGGCGAGCCCCTCGTTCGCCAGCCGCGATGCCTCGGCGAGCCCTACGATCGCCGGCACGTCGAGGGTGCCACTCCGCATGCCCCGCTCCTGGCCACCACCAAACACGAGCGGCTCCACGCGGACCGCGCGGCCGCGACGACGAACATACAGCGCCCCCGTCCCCTTCGGCCCGTGGAACTTATGGCCGGAGAAGCTCGCCAAATCGGCGCCGAGCGCGTCCACGTCGACGGGCATCCGGCCGATCGCCTGGGCGCAGTCCACGTGGAGGATCGCGCCGGCGGCGTGGACCAGTTCGGCGATCGTCGCCACGTCCTGCACGACGCCGATCTCGTTGTTCGCCAGGAGCACGGAGACGAGGAACGTGTCCGGCCGGAGTGCCGACTCGAGATCGGCGAGCCTGATCCGCCCCGGCACGCCGCCTGCGTCGTGCTGGAGCACGATCGGGAGCCGGGTCACCTTGGTTCCCTCGCGTTCGAGGTGTTCCACGGGATCGAGCACGGCGTGGTGCTCGGTCGCCACCGTCACGACGTGCCCGGGAAATCCGTCCGGCGCCTCGAGCCGCGCATGCCGCGCGGCCGTTCCGAGGATGGCGAGGTTGGTGCTCTCGGTGGCCCCGCCCGTGAACACGATCTCCCGCGGATCGGCGGCAATCGCGTCGGCGAACGTGCCCCGCGCGGCTTCCACCGCCTCACGGGCCTCGCGGCCCATGTCGTGCGTCACGCTGCCGGCGTTGCCGTAGCGGTCGGTGAGCCACGGCAGCATCGCCTCCAGCACCCGCGGATCAAGCCGCGTTGTGGCGTGGTTGTCGAGATAAATGGTGCGCTGCAGCTCGGCCATGTCCTCAACCGAGTTTACCATCGCGAATCGCGTCGAGGGTGATCTGCGACCAGGTCTCAAACCGGTCGCGGTCGGCGAGCAGGGCCTCGAGCGTGGCGAAGCCGCAGTCCACCAGTTCGCTCTCCCGGGACGCCACCCCCGGCTTCTCGAGTTCCAGCACGTGCACGATCCCGAGATGCACGCTCCCCACGGCGTTGGAGTCGTCGTTGATGAGGCCCACGCAGCGGGCCGTCCAGGTGCCGTCGATCGCGATCTCCTCGGCGAGTTCCCGCCGCATGCCGGCGTCGTAGGAGGTGTCGTCGCCGTATTCCCCGTCGATGCTTGAGATGTGGCCGCCGATGCCGACCGACCGCTTGGCCCGCAGGCGGGCCTCGCTCTGACCGCCGCCGCGGGTGTAGGCGAAGTAGTGCGGCGTGCCAGTGGCATCGCGCCACGAGAGCACGCAGTAGGGAATCAGTTGCTTGAGCGACGGGTCGTCCTCGACCGTGGCCCGCGGCCGCCAGGAGGTATGGGCAGGATCAAGTAGCGCGGCCAGATACGAAGCCGTGTCGCCGCAGAAGCCCTGAAAGGCCCCCACTCTCTCAAACAGCGACCGCGGCACCACGAGCACGTCTTCCTGCGGCAGTTCTCCCATCACCACGTCTCCCTTAGAGGATCAGCATCGCGTCGCCGTAGCTCAGCATCCGGTAGCGTTCCCGGATCGCCTCGGCGTAGGCCCGCATCACGAGGTCCCGCGACGCCAAAGCCGACACGAGAACCATGAGGGTTGTCCGCGGCATGTGGAAGTTCGTCAACAGGGCGTCGACCACGCGGAACGGAAACCCGGGCTTGATGAACAGATCGGTCGCCCCGGACCACGGCGAGAGGGTCCCCGCGAGGGCCGCGGTCTCGAGCGTCCGCACGGCCGTTGTGCCCACCGCCACCACACGACCGACCCGCGCCTTCGTCCGCTGCACCGTCTCCACCGTCTCCGCCGGGCACGTGCACCACTCTGAATGCATCACGTGGCCGTCGAGCGAGTCGGCCGTGATCGGCCGGAACGTGCCCAGGCCCACGTGCAGCGTCACGGCGGCTCGCTCGACACCGCGAGCCGCGAGCGCCGCGAAAATCTCGGCGTTGAAATGCAGCCCTGCGGTCGGCGCCGCGGCCGAGCCGGCCTCGCGGGCGAAGACGGTCTGA
>JBEIQP010000162.1:0-4777 GCA_040376455.1 Planctomycetaceae bacterium
AGCGGGGGGAGGGATAGCAAATCCCCGCCGCCGTCGAAACGGCATTTTCGCCGGTTTCGAGGGGCTGGGCGGTTCGGCGAATCCCCGAGGCATCCGCCCCGCCGCGTCAGGCGGCCCGGGCGAGGCTGCCGGCGGCCCCGCCGTAGAACCGCGAATACCCCTCGTAATCCTCCCGGTAGGCGAGGCGAATCAGCGACCGGGTGTGGTCGTCGAGAAAGACCTCGGCGGAAGGGATGCCCATGGTGCGGAGCCGACCGGAATCGAGCGGCAGACGCGCCGCCGTCGCCGGCCACTGCCACCCTTCGCGGGGCGGATTGTGGTGCGGCGACTCCGACAACCGTTCAAAAGGCGACTCCTGGAGGCCGTAGAGCCGCTCCAGCCCCTGGATGCGCGGCTCGATGTCCTCCAGCGGAACGTGGAGCCGCACGTGCGGATCCTGGGCCGGATTCCACTGCGGCTCGAAGTGCGGGTCGAGCGGGGCTCCCGCGTCGCGCGCCGCCAGGATGTGGCGGAGAAATTCCTCGAACGTCGCCGTGGCCGCGTCGCCGAGCCCCTGGGACCGCTTCCACGGGAGAAACGCCTCCCAGGCTCCCCGAAACCCCGCCTTCGGGTCGCGGACGAAGTGCAGAAACGCGCTGACCGCACGGCGGCCCGGATCGCGCACCACCTTGACCGTGAGTTTTCCCGTCTGTCCCAGGAGCGTCGCGCAGCACAGCGCTCCGTAATTGGAAGTCTGCTTGACCCGCGTGTGCCAATACTCGTGCATCCGGTTCGGATACAGCGATTGCGCCTCGTCGAGCCAGCCATTCTGGTAGAGAAACCACTTCAGCATCGTGGTGTTCGCGGCCTTGCGGCTCCAACTCACCGCGATCGGAAAGTCGGCGACCACGAGCGGCCACGTGTTGCCGAGCCCGTCGGGAAATGCCTCGGCGGCCGACACGATGCCCTTCCGGTTGCCGGCGCGGTCGCGGGAAGATCCATGGTTGGGCATGATCGGGCATCCTGGCTGGAGGAACGCGCACGCGGCGGCCCGACCGCGGACGGAACGGCCGGCGACACCATTCGCAAGGGGGGGTATAGCGGATCGGCCGGCCCGAAAAAACCCCGATTTATCCGGATTCAGACCGGGGGGCCGGGGCGGCGGTCGGGCCCCGCGCGTCCGATGATGAGCGTGTTCCAACTGCCGCCGCCGGGATGCGTGCGGGCCCGCTCCACGCTGACCTCGAAACCGCCGCGGCCCATCCGGTCCGCAAACGCCGGGTCGTCCCCGGCCGACCAGACCGCCAGGCAGCCGCCTGGCTTCAAGGCCGCCTTGGCCAGCGCGAGCCCCGCCGGCGTGTAGAGGCGATCGTTCGCCGCCGTGCTCAGCCCGCTCGCCCCGTTGTCCACGTCGAGCATGATCGCGTCGTACCGGCCCCGGTGCCTCCCGAGGACTTCCGCCACGTCGCCCTCGATGACCTCCACCCGCGGATCGTCGAGCGCGTCGCCCGCCAGCCCGTACTCGGGCTTCCGATTCCAGGCGATCACGGCCGGCATGATCTCCACGACGACCACGGCGGCGTCGGAACGGAGATGCCGCAGGGCCGCGCGGAGCGTGAAGCCCATGCCCAAACCGCCGATCAGCACCCGCGCGGCCGGCGTCCGGATGTGGCTGCAGGCGAGTTCGGCGAGCCTTTCCTCGGAATGGTGCTGCCGGCTCGACATCAATTCCACGCCGTTCACCCGGATCATGAAGGCGCCGTCGTGCTCGTGCAGCGTCATCGGCTTGCCGTCGCTCGTCGTCGCTTGATCGAGCAGTCGCGTCTTTTTCATGGTCTCCTCGCTCCGGTCGCTACCATAATCCTGTCGGTCCGCCGCCGCACGCGGCTTCCTGCACGCCTGGGAGTCTATGCCATGCCCATCCGGTTCTGGATCATCCCCGCACTCGGCCTGCTCGTCGCCGGCGCCGCCGCGCGGATCGCCCACTCCGCTCCGCCGGCGGGCGATCTGGCGCCGCGCGACCTGACGCCGGTGACGTGGCTCGAGCCGCCGGCGCATCCGCCCATCGAGATCGTGCGCGACGGCCGGCCCCGGGCGGTCGTGCACGTGGCCGATCCGACGGGACGGGAGCCGTTCGTGCGTGATCTGATCGACGGCCGCGGCCTCAACAAGAATCCCTTCGGACAGTCGCTCACGCGAATGCGTCACGAACTGATCGAGGCAATCCGCCTGCGCACCGGCGCCACGCTCGAGCAGGTGGACGAGTTTCCCGCGGTCGATCAGCCCGCCATCGTGATCGGCGCGTGCGAGGAGACGCGCCGGGCGGGCATCGACACGTCGCGACTTCCGCCGGAAGGGTTCGTCGTCGTCACCGCCCCGAACCGCGTCTACCTCGTGGGCAGCACGCAGCAACTGGCGCCGCGCGCCAACGGCGCCCTCCCCCGGAGCGACGGCACCGCCTGGGCGGTCGCCGACTTCCTGGAGCGGTTCGCGGGGGTCCGCTGGTATTGGCCGGCGGAATTCGGGGGCCGCTCGATTCCCCGCGACCGGTCGCTCGTCGTTCCCCCCGTGCACTACCGCGACCAGCCCGTGTTTCGCCAGCGGGAGGATCAGCGCGACACGATGGTCGGCCCGCAGAACCCGCTCACCATCTCCTACCACCTGATCCGGGGCGTGCCGAAGATGCCGCACCCGTTCGCGCCGGGCGTCATCCCCTTTCATGCCGGGGTGAACCCCGGCGGAGACACGCCCGCCAAGTATTACTCGCGGCTCAACATGGGAACCCAGCAGATGACGCTCTGGCGGCTCGGCAGCAGCCTCGACTACGAGCAGGGCATCACGCAGGGGTCCTGGGGCGGGGCGGTCTGCCGCGACCCCGGGGATCCGCTCCGCAGCGAGGCCGTGTTTGCCCTGCGCGACGACGGCACGCGCGACACGCAGTGGAACTGTTTCAGCGCGCCGCAAACACTCGACGCCTATCTCGACCGCCTCGAGCGCAACTGGGACACGCGCACCCGCAACGATTCCGTCCACTGCATCATCGTGCGCAACAGCGTCACCGTCTACTTTCCCCGCTTCGAATGCCGGTGCCCCAGCTGCCGACAGACGATGGCGCAGGGGGGCGCGGAACGGGTCATGGGGCTGTTCCTGCAGCGGCTCTGCGCGGCGGTCCAGCAGCGCTGGCCCGGCAAGAAGGTCGTGTTGTACGCGGGTGATCGCAAGGCTCCGCCCCAGCTGAAGTTTCCCGACAACCTGGTGGTGGCGATGGACCTGCGCTGCGACCTGGGGCTGATGGGCCAGCCCGAGGTCCGCCGGGAATGGGACGACACGATCCGGGGATGGGGCGCGCGGCTGCTGTTGGAAGGCGGCTCGTACCAGCCGAGCAACTGGACGTACGCCCCCGTCCAGTATCCGCACGTCGTGCAGGACTTTTATCGGCGGCATCGCGACGCGATCGAGGGGAGCTTTTTTCATTCCTACGGCGAGAACATCCGCGTCACCGGCGCGCCCACGTGGTACGTGTGGAAGCGGGTGCTCTGGAACCCGGAACTGGACGTCGATGCGACGCTCGACGAGATGTGCCGGCGGCTGTTCGGCCCCGGAGCGGAGCCGGCCCGCGAACTGCTGCGGCTGCAGTGCGACTGCTGGGAACGGGCCCGGCTGTCTCGTCCGCTGCGGGACGGCGACCTGAATCCGCCCGACCAGGCCCACCGGCTTCCCGACAGGGTGTTCCGCGAAATCTGGCCCGCGGACGTGGTGGCGCGGATGAAGTCGCTCCGCGACCGCGCGCTGCTCGACATCGCGGCGGCCGGCGACACGGCCGCCCGCCAGGCATTCCTCTATTGGACGTGGACGTTCGACGCCTTCCTCCTCGACGCCCAGCGGATCCACCTCGAGGCCGAGCCTCTGCCGACGGTCGCACTCGATCTGGGCGGCGGCCTCGAGATGAAGCTGGTGCGGATTCCAGCGGGGGAATTCCTCATGGGCAGCCCCGCCGACGAGCCGTGGCGGCGCGATCACGAGGGCCCGCAGCATCTCGTGCGCATCACGAAGCCGTTTCTGATGGCCACGCACGAAGTGACCCGTGAGCAGTGGGAGGCGGTCATGGGCGAGCAGGCGGCCGTCGAGAACTTTCCCGGCGCCACCCCGCTCCCTGCCGACTTCCTGGGCGGCCGGCGGCCGGTGGGCGTCAGCTGGCGGGGAGCGGACGACTTCTGCCGGATGCTGAGCCGCAAGACGGGCAAGACCGTCCGGCTTCCGACGGAGGCGGAGTGGGAGTATGCCTGCCGTGCCGGTGGATCGACGACGTGGTGCTTCGGCGACTATGTCGGCGCCCTGGGCCGCTACGCGACCTACGACACCGTCGGATACGGCCCCTTTGAAGAAGACTGCGGTCCGCAGGACGTGGGGCGCAGGAGGCCCAACGCCTGGGGGCTGCACGACATGCACGGCAATGCCTCGGAACTGGTGCAGGACTGGTACTCCCCGACCGCGTATCAGGAGAGCGCGACCGACGATCCCACCGGCCCGGCATCGGGCACCCAGCGGGTGCGGCGTGGCGGCGCCTGGTGCCATCACCTCGGGCTGACGCGGTCCGCGAGCCGCCAGGTGTCACCGGACCCGGGCCTGACCGGCGGCGGCCACGCCTGGGGCGGAGTCGAGGAGGGGTTTCGCGTGGTCGTCGAGGAGGCCCGCGAGCGGCCGTGAGCCCCGCGACGATCCGTGGGGAGGCGGACTGGGCAGATTGGGCAGGCCGGCCCGGTGAAACTCCGCTCCGCGGCTGAACCATCCGCCGCGA
>JBEIQP010000101.1:0-9523 GCA_040376455.1 Planctomycetaceae bacterium
CCGGCTCTCGGGGCATGGGCAGCCCCTCGCTCATCGGTCGGCCACGTGGACAAAGGCCATGGAGGGCTTTGGCCACGGAAAGCTACACCGCGGCCCGCTCCAGGAGGCGGATCGACCGCAGGTGCTGGAGCACGTCCTTCATCGACGCCGGGCGTTCGCCCGGCTTCTTGGCGAGCAGCCGGCGCAGAAACTGCGACACGCTCGTCGTGGCGTTGGGATTGAACTTCTCGATCGACGGCGGCTGGTCGGCCACGTGCTTGTTGAGCAGGTCGTTGGCGTTGGCCGCGGTGAACGGGGGGCGTCCGGCCAACAGTTCGAAGAGCACGCAGCCGAAGGAGTAGATGTCGGACCGCGGATCGAGGGCCTGGCCGCGGATCTGCTCGGGCGACATGTAGCTCGGCGAGCCCTGGGCCGTGGTCGTGCCCCCGAACAGCTTGCCGAGGAGGCCCGACGAGCGGGCGGCGATCGCCAGGTCGATGAGTTTCACTTGGCCGTCCGGAGCCGCGAGGATGTTGTCGGGCTTCACGTCGCGGTGCACCCAGCCTCGGGCGTGCATGTGATCCAGGGCGAGGGCGATCTCGGTCACGATCCGCTGCAGCCGCGGTGCCAGGGCGTCGGCTCCGGCCGCAAGTTGCTTCTTCAGATTCGGATGGGGAAAGAGCTCCATCACGAGGAACGGCAGCCCGTTCTCCTCCGCCAGCCGGTCGATCCGGATGATCGTCGGATGGTCGAGCGACTTCGCGACCTTGAGCTCGTGCGTCAGGAGCTGCCGCTGGCCGGCGTCGGCGGCCATGGCCGGCACGATCACCTTGATCGCCACGCTCCGCCCGGCCTGCGTGTCGACCGCCTCCCAGATCTGGCAGTGGCGGCCCACCCCCAGTTGCTGGACGAGTTTCAGGGGTCCGAGTTGCCCGGCAAGTTTGGCCATGCGTTTGCATCCAGTCCGATCGACACGAGCACGAGGCCCTGCGGCGGTGCCGTGGGCCCGGCCGCCGGCCGGCTCCGCGCCGCGAGCGCCTGCCCGAGCCACTCGGGCGGCCGCCGCGCCGCGCCCACCATCACCAGCGAGCCGGCGATGATCCGCACCATGTTGTACAGAAATCCGTTTCCCTCGACCTCGATCCACACCTCGGCGCCGGCCGCGTCGTCCGCCACCGGCGGCCGCGTCACGGAGAGGCCGTGGATTGTGCGCACTTTCGAGATCCTCGTGGAGGGGGTCGTCTCGAAGCTGGTGAAATCGTGCTCGCCGACGAGGCTGCCGGCGGCCTCCCGCATCCGCGCCTCGTCGAGCCGGCCCCGCCAGCGCCAGACGAGGTGCCGTTGCAGCACCGGCTTCCACGGCGCGTCGTGGATCCGATAGCGGTAGCGCTTGCGCACGGCGGCGGAGACCGGGTCGAAGTCGGGATCCACCTCGCGGCCCGCCACCACGGTGACGTCGGCTGGCAACTTCGCGTTCAACGCCCGCACCCAGACCTCGGCGGGCAGGTCGCTCTCGGTGCTGAAGGCCGCCACCTGGTCGAGGGCGTGCACGCCGGCGTCGGTCCGGCTCGCCCCGCGGACCAGGACCGACTCCCCCGAAATCTGCCGGATCGCCTCGGTCACGACCCCCTGCACCGTCTCCCGCCCGGGCTGCGTCTGCCAGCCCGAATACCGGGTGCCTTCGTAGGCCAGCCGCAGGCCGATCCGCCGGGTCATGTGGGCACGCGGCGCGGGTTCATGAACGGTTGGGGCCCCGTGTCGCCAGCCACTCGGCGATCTGCACGGCGTTGGTCGCAGCTCCCTTCCGGAGATTGTCGGACACGCACCACATCGCGATGCCGGTCGGGCTCGACGCATCCTCGCGAATCCGCCCCACGAACACCTCGTCCCGGCCACTGCAGTCCCGCGGCATCGGATACCGCTTGGCGTCGAGGTCGTCCACGACGACCACCCCGGGCATCGCCGCCAGGAGCCGGCGGGCCTCGTCGGCCGACACCTTCTTCTCCGTCTCGATGAGGATCGATTCGCTGTGGCCGTTGGCCACCGGCACGCGGACGCAGGTGGCGCAGACGCCGATCGATTCGTCGCCGAAAATCTTGCGGGTCTCGTGGACCATCTTCAATTCTTCGCTGGTCGATCCGCCCGGCCGGGCGGAGCCGATCTGGGGGATCAGGTTCGCGGCGATCGGATGCGGAAAGATCTGCCGCGGCTCGGCGCCCGCGGCGAGCCAGGCCGACGTCCCCTGCCGCAGTTCCTGCGCGGCCGCAAGCCCGGCGCCGCTGACCGCCTGGTAGGTGCTCACGACCACACGCCGCACGCGGGCCGCGTCGTGCAGCGGCTTCATCACCATCACCATCTGCGTGGTCGAGCAGTTGGGGCTGGCGATGATCCCCTTGTGCGTCGCGATCGCCTCGGGATTGACCTCCGGGATGACGAGCGGCACGTCGGGATTCATGCGGTAGTACGCGCTCTCGTCCACGACCACCGTGCCCCGCTCCACCGCCCACGGCACGAACTCCGCGGCGACCTCGTCGGGGGTGCTGCCGATGGCGATGTTCACGCCGGTGAACGATTCGGGCCGCAGCACCTCCACCGGGAGTTGCCGCCCCGCCACGTCGAGCGGCTTCCCCGCCGACCGTTCCGAGGCCAGGAGCTTGATCTGCCGCGCCGGGAACCGGCGGGCGAGGAGCATTTCAACGATGATTCGGCCCACGGCACCGGTGGCGCCGACCACTGCAATCGTGTCGATCATGCGAGACTTTCAGATCTGCCTTCGGGGATGGGGGAACGGGAGGTGAAACGTCGAGCGAGCGAATGGAGGGCCGCGGCGGGCACGAACGCCAGATTGGCCGTGATCATCGCCAATCCAAACTCCATCATGCCCATGGCGAGGCCGATTCCCAAGTGCACCGCCACGGCCATCGCGAGAACGAGCCGCCGCGTGAGCCGCGGCCAGACCAGGGCGGGATAGGAAATCTCCCACCACAGCGTACCCAGCGTGAGGGCGTTGGTCACAAGCGGGTGGCGGGCGAGGCCGGTCAGATCGAGCGTCCGGTACTGCACGTTGGCGGCGGCCCCCCAGAGGGCGGTCCCGTCCCACCAACTCGCGCCGAGCAGTTTGCCGCAGCCGGAGAACAGATAGACCACGCACACGTGCACCTGGATCAGCCGCAGCGCGATGTTGGCCCGGATCGAGGGGGCGGTCGCCCCCTGCCCCGCCCTGCCCAAGAGCCGGTCGAGCGACCAGCGGGCGCCGGAGGGGCCGACCGCCAGGCCGAGCAGCAGCATGCCGAGCGTGTCGTCGAGGCCGAAGACGTTGAGCGGCGCCCGGTTGGCCGCGCTCACGAAGCCGATGAGCGACACGATCGCCGCCAGCGGCGTGGCCAGCCCGACGGCGAGCATGACCGCCGCCGCGAACGCGACCCAGGCGAGTCCCCGGATCGCGGCCGGCGACGGCGCGGCGAAGTACCAGCTCCATTGCCAGGGCTGGTCGTTCATCCGCCACACCTGCTGCGGCGGCAGCCAGCCACCGGCGCCGAAGAACGCCTCCACGTCGAGCAGCCAGACGAAGCTCGACCAGGCGAGCAACAGGCCCGTGCAGATGCGGATGACCGCCAGCGGCAGCGGATCGGCCGGCGTGAACCAAAACGCGTCCCAGGCCCGGGCACAGTCGCCGAGCCACGCCCCGCCGGCCCCCCTGCCCTGCACCGTCTCCGCGGCGGCCCCCGCCGCCCGCTGCGAAGCGATCCGCGCTGCCGCGTTCATCGGCCGGCTCCTTCCCGGAAGGTGTAGCTGCCCAGCGGCGTCACGAGGTCCGCCCCCGATTCGCCGCGAACCACCTCCTCCGGTGACGGCAGGTAGTGCTCGACCATCTCGAGGCGGATCCGCGCGCCCCCGGTCTGGCGAAGCAGGTTGCCGGCGATCCCCTTCACGAGCGGCAGCCAGTCGGTCCGTGCCTGCTGCCGCAGGTCGGCCGGCGCATCGGCCGGCGGCACGAGCGTGGCGATCTTCTCGGCGACCATGAACCGCCGGTGGTAGAGGAGCCGCGGCCAGTCGCGGTCGCGATCGGGGATCGAGCCGGAGCGGATCGAGCCGTCGGGCATCGCGACCGTCCAGCGGATCGAGTGCCCGGGACCAGGATTCGGCGCGAAGAAGCGATAGCCGTGCCCGAGATGCAGCGCGCCCACGAGCGGCCGCAAGGCTCGCAGCACCGCATTGGCAAGATCGCTGGCCGGCGGCGGGCCCGCCAGCGGCGGCACGATCACGGCGAGCAGGTAGCAGGCCACCAGCAGCGAGGCGGCGATCCGCGCGGGCCGCGACCAGCGCCGCGGGGCGGCGGGGGCGGCGTCTGTCGGCGTGGGTCGGTGAGGCACGGCCATGGCCTTGGCATCGGAAGGGAGGCCCCCCCTGCTCCACTCGTCGGGGGCTGCGCAACCCTAGGTCGCATTTCCGGTTCGTGTCGTGCCGAAAGTGCGGCTTGTGCGCCCGCCCACAACGCAAAACTCCCGCGCGGCACGGGGCCGCGCGGGAGCGATTTGCATCACCGAACCTGCCGGACGAGGCCTACCGCAGCGAGGCGGTGGCGTCGGCCGAGGCGGTCCGCTGGGCGGGGTCGAGCGACAGTTCGACCGCCGCGCCGGCGGCGAGGTCGATCACCTTCGACACCGACTGTTCGCGGCCATCGACGACGGCCACGACGCGGATCTCGTAGTTCTTCCACGACTGGCCGGCACGGAGGTTCGAGGTCTCGAACTGCCGCACCGCACCGGTCGCCGCGGTGGCGTTGCCCGCCAGCCACACCTTGGCATCGGCCGGCACGTGCAGCGTCAGGCTCGTCTTGGCCTGGGCCGGACGGGCCGCCTCGGTGCCGAACGACACGCTCGACCGCTCGCCGGCCGCGAGCGAAACGACCTTGGTCGTCTCGGCCGCGCCGACCGCCATGCGGACGACGAACTCATACTGCTTGCCGGCCACGAGGCCACGCGAGAGGAAGCGACGCACGCTGCCCTGCGAGGAGGTCTCGTTGCCGTTCACGAAGATCTTCGCCTCGGTGGGCACCTCGACGACGAGCAGAGCGGCGTCGGCCGGAACCTGCTCGTTGCGGGTCGAATCGAGCGCCGGCGCGGCTGCCGGCGTGCCGATGATCTCGCCGCCCGGCATCGACGGGGTCTCGTCGATCACGCGGTACGACTCGATCGGAGTCTCCGAGGAATAGCCGGAGGAGTAGCCCGACGAATAGGCGGGCGCGGCGTATCCACCATACGAGGAACCGCCGTAGGAGCTGCCGGACGAACCGCCCGAGGAGCCGCCCGACGAGCCGCCGGACGAGCCACCTGAGCCGTAGCCATAGCCGCCCGAGCCGTAGCCACCCGACGAGCCGCCCGAGGAACCGTGGCGGTAGGCCCGCATCGCCCGCTTGTAGGCGTGGTGCGAACCCCAGCTGCCGTTGGAACCGTACGAGCCATACGAGCCGTACGAACCACCGGAGGAACCACCGGAGGAGCCGCCGCCGTACGAGCTGTAGCTGCCGCCCGACGAGCCGCCCCACGAGCCGCCCGAGGATCCACCGGAGGATCCGCCGGACGAGCCGCCCGACGAGCCGCCCGACGAGCCGTAGCCGCGGTGGCGATGATGCCAGCCGGCTTGAGTGTCACAGGCCGCCGCAGCGACCGCAACGAACGTCACAACTCCCGCAATTCTCATCCAGCGACGAAGCGCCAACATCTCGATCGTTCTCCATGTCATTTTCGATGCGGACGTCGCCGGCCCCGAACCGTTTTCGAGGGGAGGGACGCTCGACTCTGGGCAAAGATAATTTGCCGGTCGGGCAAATCAAGGATTCTGGGAAAGATATTCCGGCGCATGTCCGGCGAGCGGAAAGCCACCCCGGACAATCGACGGGGGGCCGGCGGCTGTCCGGGCCCGCAAAATCGCTGCAATTGTCAGGGCCGGCGGCCCGTGGGCCGCCGCGGGGCCCGGATTTCAGGCGTGGGCCGCGTCACGGCCGCCCGCCGCCCTGCTGGCTGCGGAGGAGCTCGATGTCGAAGACGAGCACCTCGTTGGGTTCGATCGCGGGCGGCGAGCCCTCCTCTCCATACCCGAGCGCCGCGGGCAGGTAGATCCGCCATTTCGATCCCGCCTTCATCAGCGGCAGCGCTTCCTGCCAGCCCGGCACGACGCCGCGGAGCGGAAACGACGCCGGTTCACCGTTCGGATCGGTGCCGTCGAATTCCTTGCCGTCGATGTGCGTGCCCTTGTAGTGGGCCACGACGACATGATCGGCCGCGGGCTTCGGGCCCGAGCCCTCGGCCAGCACCTCGTACTGCAGCCCGCTGGGGAGCGAGACGACCCCCTTCCGCGCCGCGTTCGCCTTCAGAAACTCCTCCCCCTTGGCGAGGTTCGTCTTGGCGACCGCCTGCATCCGCTCGACGAACTCCCGCTGCTTCTGCTGCATCGCGGCCTCGAGCGCCTTGAGCGCCCGCCGGAAGCGATCCTCGTCGAACTGGGGCCGTGCCCCCGAGACCGCATCGGCCAGACCGCGGGCCAGCGCCCCCTGATCGACCGGCGTTCCCATCTCCTTCTGTTCCGCGAGGATCTGGGCTCCGATCCGGTAGCCCATCGCGTAGCCCATCTCGGCCGCGGGCGAGTCGAACGTCGCGGCGGCGGCGGCCGCCGGCGGCGCCAGCGGCTCGACGGCCTGCTGCGGCAGCGCCGTGGCTTCACCCATCAGCCAGCAGAGCGCCGTGATCACCAGCGATCGAACCATCGTCATCGTGCGGGGCGCGGTCATCATGGAAGGGGGAACTCCTCGACGGGGCGAAACGGGGCTGCCGAAGCGAATCGACGCAGTCTATCCGTCAGCGGGCCGGGCCAGCGAGCCCCGGGTGAGCTCCAGGAACGCGGTTTCCAGATTCACCTCCTGCTCCCGCAGGCTGAGCAGGCCGTGGCCGTCGGCAATCAGGCGGGCGGCGATCGGCGCGTGGTCGGTGACGCCGTCGGCGATCGCCACCACCACCTCGCCGTCACGAACCGCGACCGCGGCCGCCTCGGGGCACTTTTCCAGCGACCGCGCCGCCGCCTCGGGCGACCCCGCCACCCGGATGCGGATCGTCGGCCGGCCCCGCACCTGCGCGAGCAGATCCTGCACGTCGCCGCAGGCGAGCAGCCGCCCGTATTCGATGATCCCGACCCGGTTGCAGATGTCGGCCAGCTCCGGAAGGATGTGGCTCGACACGAGGATCGTCTTGCCCATCCCCTGCAGCCGCGTGAGCAGGCCGCGCATCTCGATCCGCGCCCGCGGGTCGAGGCCGCTGGCCGGCTCGTCGAGCAGCAGCACTTCGGGGTCGTGGAGCAGCACCCGGGCCAGGCCGAGCCGTTGCGTCATACCGCGCGAGAGGCTCGTCACGAGCTCGTCGCGCTTGGCGACGAGGTCCACGAGTTCCAACGACCGCTCGGCGACCCGCCGGCGTTCGGCGCCGGCGATCCGGTAGGCCGCCGCGAAGAACTCCAGGTACTCGATCACCCGCATGTCGTCGTAAACGCCGAAGATGTCGGGCATGTAGCCGATCGCCCGGCGGATCTCGCGCGGATGCGTGTAGATCGAGTGGCCGCAGACGTAGGCCTCGCCCCAGGTCGGGGCCAGCAGCGTGGAGAGGATCCGGATCGTGGTCGTCTTGCCGGCGCCGTTGGGGCCGATGAAGCCGAACAGGTCCCCGCGCTCCAGTTTCAGATCGAGCGCATCGAGCGCGCAGAAGTCGCCGTATTTCTTCGTGAGGTCGATCGTCTCGATCATGGTGCGGTCGCCGGCGCCGGCGGGGCGGCGTTCGGGGTGAGGGGGATCACGATACGATACACGCCGCGTCCCGTGGCCCGCCCGTCGGGAAACCGCCAGGTGGTCTGCCCGCGATCGGCGACGCCCACGAGCACGGCCCGGTTCAACTGCAGGAGCGGCGAGAGGTCGAGTCGGGCCAGGCGTCCGCCGGCGAGTCCCGTGTAGCCGCCGCCGGCCACGGCGTGGAAGCCGGCGATCTCCAGAATCCTGTCCACGTCGGTCTCGGCCGAATCCCAGCGGACGGCCACGTCCCGCTCCTTCACGCCGGAGCGGCGCGTGAGGGCGGCCGCCAGGGACCGCGGCCCGCGGCCCGCCTGCGTGTCATACCGCTGCCCGGGCTCCAGCCGGCCGACGTCGTAGAGCCATCCGGCGTGCAGCAGCCGGCAGGCGTCGAGTGCGAACGGCAGATGGTGCGCGACCGTGCCGACGAGCGTGCCCTGCGCGCCGGTGCCAAGGGTGGACTGCGCGATCGGCGTCGGCTCGGCCTCCGCGAACCACTCCGCCTCGAACAGCCGGCTCGACGCGGCGGCGATCGGCACCCCGTCGAGCGTCGCCAGCGAGTCGCCGTAGGCGTAATCGGCCGTCGCCAGCGACGGGTGCGGCATGGCCGCGTCCATTCCGCCGAAGCCGCCCCCCGCGTCGCCGAGCCAGGAGATCGCCACGTCCGCCCCGGGCCGCGCCACCGCCGGCGAGACGTCCGCCGTCACGGAGAACACGGCGTTGCGCGAGTCGTGGATGCCCGACCAGGCCGTGCCGCGGACCGCGGCGTGCGCGGCGTCGATGTCCACGATCTCCGCCGCGAACCGTAGGCCGCCTGCCGCCGGCCGCAGCCTGCCGCCGGCGGCCCAGATCAGCCCGGTGCATGCGGCGACGAGCACCGGCAGCGAGAGCCATGCCAGCCGCGGCCGGTCGGCGGCCGTCGAGGCGAGCCACCAGTCGAGCGGATAGAAGCAGAACACCGCGAGGAGCCCGAGCGCCGCCACCACCTCGAACGGGATCGGGAGCGGCGGCGGCGACTCCGCGCCGGGGGCCGACCGCTCGAGCGCCACCCGCAGCTGTCCGGCCAGATCGGGCACCCGGCCCCGCGACTGGGGCGCACCGCCCGTCTCGCCGGCCGCGGTGCGGCCTTCGAGCATCTCGGCCACGAGGTTCTCCGCGCCGGGCCAATCCCGAAACGGATCGGCGTCGATGTCGATCCCCAGCCAGGCGATCGTTCCGAGGCCGTGGGCGCGGCGGACGAGCAGCGGCATGCCGGCCGAGGCCTCCCCGTCGGAGACATCGGTCACCGCATCCACCACGATGGGGTCGAACACCGGCACCTGCACGCCTGCCGCCGCCCGCCTGGGGAGCCGTCCCGCCCGCGCCGCGGTCTCGAGCGCGTCGAGCCGCCGCAGCGGAACGACCTTGGTGAACGCACCCGGAAGCCACGCGGCCGCCGGAGCCTCGAGGCCCGCGGCCGACGCGCCCGCGATGAAGACCAGTCGGCCGCCCTGCCGGACCCAGCGATCGATGCCCGCGATCACATCGGCGCCGAACCGCGGCAGCGACCGGCCGCAGACCACGATCGCGTCGGCGCCGTCGTAGTCACGGGCCAACGCGCCGGCGGCCGTGGCCCCGCCATCAACGAGGGGCACGATCCGCGGCTTCGTGCCGTCCTCCCGCGCCACGAGTTGGGCCACGCGGCCGGTGCCCTGCAGGTCGCCCAGTACGAGG
>JBEIQP010000126.1:0-7477 GCA_040376455.1 Planctomycetaceae bacterium
AACCGCGGCAGGAAGCCGCGCCCCGGCAGGCTGCACCGGCCCCGGCTGGCCGTGCAGCCGTGAAACCGCGGCAGGAAGCCGCGCCCCGGCAGGCTGCACGGGCCATGGATGGCCGTGCAGCCGTGAAACTAGTCGGCGATTCCGGAGTACACGATCGCCGGCCCGCGACGCAGCACGCCGTCGAACACGTACCACTGGCTCGCGGTGCCGCGGCGCGGAGGCGCGGGCATGTCGCGGGAGTTGAGATTCACCTCGTCGTAGGCGTTGCCCCAGTAGCCGCGCAGATCGACCGCAGCGAGGCGGTCGATCACGAGCTTCACCGGGCCGGCGCCCACTTCGAAGTCGAAGAGTTCCCGTTCGGGGGCGATGCTCGGCGACATGGCGACCGTGAGCGACTGGCGGATCTGCACGGTGCTGCTGGTGATGTTCAACCCGTCCTCGACGGGGTTCACCACCGTGAGCCGGTCGAGCGAGACCGAGGAGTTGGTCACGTCGAAGCCGTCGTCGCCGGAGTTGTCGCTCCGCACGGCCTTCACCCGCCACTCGGTCTGTCCCAGGCCGAGAAGCGAGACGGCGTCGATGTCGTCGCGGTCGTTGTCGTCGCCGTCGCCACCCGATGGATCGGTTCGTCCGAGCGAGGTGAGGTTGATCAGATCGGCCGTGAACGAGGAGCGTCCGGAGGCCGTCGATGGATCGACCGAGAGGCCGTCCTTCGAGCAGCTGCGGGTGGTGCCGAGGAAGAAGACGCCGCCGTTGTTCGCCTCGTTGGTCTGCCGGTTCCGCGCGTCCGCGGCGGCGAACGTCACCGTGGCCGCCTTCAGCCTGGAGCCGCTGTCAAAGACGAGGGCGCTCGTGTCGATCGTCCGCCTGGGGCGATAGCCGTTGCGGATCAGCACCGTCACGCCGTCCTCGATGGTGAGCGTGACGCCCGGCCGGACGTGCACCTCGCCGTCGATCACGTAGGTCGTGCCGCGACGAAACGTGGTGCTGCGGGTGATGTCGGCCGCGACGATCGAGATCGGTGACTCAAAGCCGATCACACGATCGCGGGCGGCCTCCGGCGGCAGGCTGAGGATGGTCGGCCCGCCGGCAGCGGCGCGGAGCGTGCCGCCCGACTGCAGCCGGAGGGCATCACCGAGCCGCACCGTCCTCGCGGCCCGTTCCTGCGCCGTGGGCACGATGGTGAACGAGAGCGTGGTCACGCCGACACGGGCCGATCCCCGCTCCAACTCGACGAGCCGCATGCTGCGGTCGAAGAAGACCGGGAGTTGCGGGGAACGACCCGTCACCGTCACGGGCGCGGAGTATTGGACGTTGATTCGCAGAAACTGCTGCCCAGGGCCGTCCGGTGTGACGAGTTCGGTGGCGGTCGCCACGATGGCGGCCGGACGCCCGGCCGGCGCGGAGAAGGCGACCACGGCCGCATCGCGTGCCTGACGCGAAACGCCGCCGGCGGCGAACACGAGCGTGACGGGCGCGGAGTCGCGAATGCCCGCGGCGTTTCGCACCGACCAGAGACCGGTGACCGCGTAGACGCCGGCCGGCGCGCCGGGCTTCGCGAACGACTCACCGACGCCGCCCACACCGATGGTCGCCGCGATCCGCCGCGACACGGGCAGCCCGTCCGACACGGCCACTTCCAGCGAATGCCGAACGCTTCCCGGAGCCTGCCCCGGCGGTTGATCCGTCTTGGCACCGACGCGGAGATTGGCCCCGGCGGCTCTCAGGTTGATCTCCACGCCCCCCTTCACGGCGGCGAATGCCGGCTGGCCCCAGCCGTTCCAGAACTGCAGCCCCGACAGCACCTCAAGATCGAGGGTGGCTCCGAGGGGCATGTCGACGAGGCCGACATCGACGGTGGCGACCGTCTGTCCACCGAGCGTCGTGAAATCGAACCCGCCTGCCGGTCTGGGTGTGGCGAGCGCGAAGGAATAGCCGTAGAGCGGGTCGATCTGGGGGACGACTGCGACCGGGATGGCCGGAGTCGCCGCCGGGGCGATGACGGCAACGGGCATGGCGACCGGCGCGGGCAGGATGGGAGGGGCCGACCACGCGTCACCGGCGAGCATCTGCCGCCGCTCGAGTGCTTCCGCACCGAGCAAGTACCGGGTTGTGGCGGTCCGTCGAGGGCGTGCCATCACTTCTTCAACTTCACGATGCTGACGCCGTTGGCCGACTGCGCCGTCGGCTTCGGCGCGACGATCGACTTTCCGCCGATGATCGCGACCGGGTTTTGCTTGGTGGGATTCGCCGGCCAGATGGCGAAGGCGAATTGGTAGGCGCCCTTGCCGCGGTTGGCGGTGGCGATCCGAATCGGCCCGATCGACGACCCACTGGTGGCGGACGACCCGATCCGGACGTTCTTGCTGGCCGCTGCCAGGGCGTTCACCGTGAACGCGCCGACCTGCCGCAACGAGGCCAGCCCCTGGGGAAGCGAGAGCGTACCGCCGACGTTCAGGCTGGCGAGCGTCTGCAGGGCCGGGGTGTTGAGCGTGGCATTGCCGCCGGCGGTCACGTTTCCAAGCGTCGTGGCCGTTGCCGACACGATCGACACGGCGCCGTCGGCGGTCACGTCGCCAAATGCCGTCATGGAGCCCGACACCTCGAGGTTCGCCGCGCCGGCCGGAGCGTCAACCACCAGGTCGCCCACGGACGAACCAGTCAGGGCGAGCTTCACGGTCGCGCCGCTCGGGGCATTGAGGAAGGAGAGGCCCGAGATGCCCGACACCGCGGAGAAGGAGAGGTCGTGCGTGACGCCGCCGAGCAGGGAGATCGCACCGATCGACGAGGCCGCGGCCGGTGCGGCGACCGCCCTGCTGCGGGCGACAAGCGGCTGGCCAGCCACGATGAACACCGCCCCGAGGGTGTTGCCCGTGATCGAGATCGCGCCGATGCCGGTGAAGGCGGAGAAGGTGGAGGTGAGAATCGCATAGCCGAGGCCCGTCGCGTAGGGCAGGCCAGTCTGCGAATGAACCACGGTCACGTTGCCGATCGCGCCGCTGCGGGCGGTGAAGGCCGAGAGGGCGATCGCGTTCCAGCCGTTCTTCGCCGCGTCGGCGAGCCGGACGTCGATGTTTCCGATACCGGCCCCGCCGAACAGGCTGGCCGTCACCGCGGAGGCGTTGCGGCCCGGTACTCGGACGCTGATCCCCGCAATGTTGCCCGGGGCGTCGTTGACGAGTTGCCAGTCAAAGTCGGCTTCGAAGAGCGAACCCGTGATGCCGCTGCCGATCGCGTTGACGGTGATGAGGCCGATGCCCGCGGCGGCCGTAAACGTCGAGGCCGTGATGCCCGCGGGAACGAACGTCCAGTTCGCCACGCGGCCGGTCGTGACCTTGACATTGCCGATCGTCGAGGTGAACAGGTTCTGGTCGGGATCGAACACGAGCCCTTGGATCGAGGCGTCGAAGATGCTGCCGATCACGCCCGAGCCGCTGGCCGTGGTGACCGTGATGTCGCCGATGCCGCCAGCCGCGCCCGCAGAGAACGTGCTCTCCCGGATCCCGGCACCCGATGCGAGCTGATCGGCCGCGTTGGTGACGGTGATCGCGCCGATGCGGCCGATGTTGTCGAAGTTGCCGAAGCCGTCGTAGACGGCGGTCCGGGCATCGAACGTGGAGCGGACGATGCCGTCACCCCCCTCGACCGTCTGGATCCTCGCCTTGACGGGGCCGATCATGGCGGCGGTGAACTTCGAGTCCACGATCCCCGAGGAGTCGATGAGGTTGCGGCCCGCGGCGACGACCGTGATGCCGGCGATCGTGCCGGTCGCCTGACCGGGGCTGGTCGGCGCGGGGTTGGGGTCGTAGTCGCCGTCGGTGTCGGCCGCGAAGATCGAGTCGAGGATGGCCGTGCCCCCCTTCGTCCCCACGGTGATCTGGCCGATATCGCCGATGGCCCTGAAGGTCGAGCCCACGATGCCGTTCGAGAGCTTGTTCGTGCCGTTGGCGTTGGCGGTGATCCTGCCAAAACTCCCCTTGGGGTCGCGGTCGAGCGTGAGATCCTCGGGGTCGTCGTAGAAGATCTTGCCCGGCGCGGTGAAGGTCGCGTTTTCGATCGCGTTGCCCCCCTTCTCGGCGGTCACGGTGATGTCGCCGAAGTTGCCCCGCGATTGGAACTCGCCGCCGCTGATCCCGGCCGCGTTGAACGCCTTGACCGTCAGCGAACCGATGTCGCCCGAGGCGGTGATCTTGCCGTCGAGGATGCCGATGCCGTTGATGGAGCGGACATCGACATCGACCGAGTCGATCGCGCCGGAGAAAGCCCTGATCTCCCCGCCGACGATCCCGTTGCCTTCGAGGCCGCCGTGCACCGTCGCCTTGATCGGCCCGATCGAGCCGGCATAGACGTCGGCGGCGTTCATCGCGTCGAGGCCGTTGGCGTTGGCCGATGTCGTGATCCCGGCGATCCGGCCCACCTCGAGATCGGTCGCCTGGAAGCGGGTCTCGAGGATGCCGTAGCCACCCGCAGCGCCGCCCGCGGCGGTGATCTGGCCGATCGCGCCATAGTTGGCGTCGAACGAGCCGCCGTTGATGCCGGTGCCATCGACGGCCGCGACGCCCGTGATCGAGGCGATGTCGGTGTGGGCGACGACGATCACGTCAAGCAGTCCGTCGAGCCATCCGTCGCCGGTCACCGCGCCGATCCGGCCACGGCTCCGGTCGATCGCGCCCCCCGCGACGGAGGCTGTGCGGGTGATGATCTTCGTGTCCTCGATGCCCGTGCCGCCCACGCCGCGGCCATAGACCGGCCCGATGTTCGCGGCCACGATGTTCGACTCGATGATGCCGGCTCCGTCGAGCGAGCCGAACTCGCCGTAGGAGATCCCCGAGATGCCGGCGATGTCGCCACCCGCCTCGGCCTTGAGGAGCCGGATGCCGTAGCCCGTGTGCGCCCGGGCGTCGATGGCGGCGATGTTTCGGGCCGCCACCAAGCTCACGTCCTGGAGGCCGAATCCGCCGATGCTGCCGAAGGTCGTGATCGCGCCAAGGTCGCGACCCGCCACGAGCGACGAGGTCTGCATGCCGCCGTCCACCACCGTGATCGAGCCAATGTCGCGGCCGCGGACGTAGCTGAGTTCGATGTGGCCGTTGGAGACGTGGATGGCCTCCAGCGCGCCGGTGGAGCCGTTCACGGTTCCGAGGTCGCCGCCCGCGACGATCGACGTGCCGAGGATGCCGGCGTAGGACCAGATCCGGCCGATGGCGCCGCCGGCCTGGATCGACGGCGACTCGACGCCGCCCTCGACCGACGTGATCGTGCCGATGCTTCCGCCGGCGAGAATAGTGCCCATGAGGCTGCGGAGCACCTTGATGGTGCCGATGTCGGTGCCGGCCTGCAGGTGACCCTCCATGCCCCCCTGACCGGCCTCGATGTTTCCGATCGACGTCCCCGCCTCGATGAGGAAGTCGCCGCCGAAGGCGTCGGCCGAGACGTTGCCCACGCTCGAGGCCGAATACACCGCCAGCAAGCCCTCGCCGTCGATGGCGATGTCGGCGATGCCGGCCTTCGTGCTCGTGTTGGTGAACGAACCGGCGTAGGCCCCTGGCAGGTAGAGCGTGTCGGTGGTGGAACTCTTGTCGGAACCCGAGATGCCGCCGGCGGCGTTGATTTGGCCCGTGATCAGGGCCCCGTCGGAGAGCGGGAAACCGAGGTGGAGATGCCCACCGGCGTTGATGAAGCCCTTGAACGAGGAGGGCAGGTTGATCGCCAGGTCGTCGGAGCCGCGGGTCGTGATCTCGCCTGCGATCGCCGCCACCCGGACCGACCCGATGCTGTCGGCCCGGATCGCGCCCGAGAGGCTACTCCGGAGGCCGATCACGCTGCCGATCGCCCCCGACACGTTCACCACGCTGCGGAAATCGTTCGTGACGGAAGTGTCGTACGGATGGCCGGTCGGGGCGCTGATGGCGCCGTTGATCACGAGCGAGTCGATGCTGGCGGCGGTGATCCCGCCGAGGTCGATGAGGCCGGTGACCGGCATGTAGAACTTCGAGTCGGCGGCCTGCTGGTTGTTCTGCGTGTTGATCCGGTCGACGAAAGGGGCCTGCCCGGCGTCGAGCGTGATGGAGCCGACGGCCACGCCGTCGAGCGAAATCGAGTGCACGACCGCGGCGCTCAACTGGATGCCGCCCAGCGAGACCATCTTCGTCGCGGGGGTGGCAGCCGTCGGATCGACGTCGTTGGAGATGAAGGCGACGTTCGTGTAGCCCGAAGAGTAGAGCGTCGCGAAGTTTCCACCCGCCTGCTCGGCGAGTTTCGTGGGGGTGACCACGATCTGCAGGCCGTTCTCCTTCGTCAGGCCCGAGAGGTTGATCCGCGTGGCGTCGGCGTTGTCGGTGGCGAGGCCGGCGAGTTCCACCGCGAACCCGGCCCCGGCGCCGACCGGTCCCGTCACGGTGATCGAGACACTGTCGCCGTCAGCGTCGAAGTACGCGGCGGAGGAGACGATCTGGCCGGGCAGGATCGCCAGCATCCGCCGGTCTTCGAGCCGGTCGAGAACCAGGGTGGCCCGCTGCCGCTCGGCGGTTCGGGAAGGACGACGGACACGACGGACTCGGCTCGCAAACGGCGATTTCATTCGACTCGGTTCCTCGGCGGCTCGGCGGGCGGGGAAAGGGAAGCCCGTTCGAATTCCACGAACGTACGACCGTTTGTCGTGGCAGTCAAAAAATGGGTCGGGGGGGAGGCAGGCCGGTGACCCGCAGCCGACCTTGCCGGTCGTGCCCGACGCGACGATCGCGCAGGGTGCGCCCGCCTCCCCGGGTGGAGCGCCCGACGTTTCGTGCGGAATCTGATCCGCTTTGGGGGCCATGCAAGGCGGGATCGGCACCGCTCCAGCGGTTTTGACGCGGATGCCGATGACCTTCCTGGGGCCGGGACCGCGGCACAGCAACGCGCGGGCCGGCAGACCACGCCACAGCGGCGTCAGACGCACCCCATCCCGACACGGCCGCGGCGCAGCGGCCGAGGGCGGGGATGGTCGCCGGGAATCGCCATGCCCGCACCTTCCTCCCCGCCGCTCATTCAGCGGATCGTGAACAGCCCGACGGTCCGCTCCGCCTATGCGAGCGTCGTCGCGCACGTGATCGTGCTGATCGCGATGGCGCTCCTGCTCACCACGTCGCCCCGGAGCGATCTTCCCCGGCCCCTGGTGATCGCGATGTCGGTGTCGCCCGACAGCGGCGAAGGGGACGAGGGCCCGCTCGATCTCACGCTCCACGACGACCAGCCCGCGGCCGCCGGCGGCCTCGCGGGCGAGGAGCAGCCGCCGCCCGTCGATGCCGCGCACGGCGATCTGGCGCACCTCGCCCCGACCCCGTTCGATGCGCCGACCGCCGAGCCCGTCGCGGATGCGATCCTGCCGCTGGTGCCCATTCCGGCCGACGCCGTGGGCGTCGAACCCCGATCCGCCGCCGTGCCCGCGCGGTCCGCCTCGCTGGCCCGCGCGGCCGGCAACGCCGCGGCCGCCGGCGAC
>JBEIQP010000198.1:0-3341 GCA_040376455.1 Planctomycetaceae bacterium
GCCGCCGCCGCCCGCCGCTTCAGAATGGGCCTCCGTGGCGCCTCCGGCGATCGCCGGCGCCGCCGGGGTGGCCGCGGGCGCCGCGATCGCCTCCCAGTCGCAGCCCGTGCCGGTCGCGTCGCTGCCCCCACCGGTCGCCCCGGTTCCGACGGCCGCCGCGGCGGCGCCGGCATCGTTGCCCGTCCAGCCGGTGAGCAGCGGCGGGCTCGCGCCGCTCCAGCCGCCCTCCTCCCGCTCGGCCAACTCGCATCTCTGGCGGGTGGTGGGCGTTCACGACGGCGACACGGTCACCTGCATCGACGATGCGAATCAACAGCAGAAGGTGCGGCTCGCCGAGATCGACGCGCCGGAGGTTTCGCAGGACTTCGGCAAGGTATCGCGGGAGGCTCTCGCGGGGATGGTGTTCGGCAAGACGATCGAGGTGGTGGACTCCGGCAAGGATCGCTATGGCCGCTGGATCGGCCATCTCTACGTCGATGGCATGGACGTGAACCGGCAGATGGTGGCCACCGGCAACGCCTGGCACTACGCCGACTACTCGAAGGACAAGTCGCTGGCCGCGGTGCAGGCCCAGGCCCAGGCCCAGCGAATCGGCCTCTGGTCGCAACCAAACCCCATGCCACCGTGGGACTACCGCAAGAACGGCAAGAAAAAGTGATGCCGGCGGCGAGAAAAGCGGGCGTTTGAACTCGGGCCATGCCCTGCCCTCATGGACGGCGCCGGCCTCCATCACCGGGGCTGTGTTGATGCCGTGCCCCGCGGGAATTCATCGCTCGCGCCGCCCCGGCCTGACCTGCTCGCCCTCTGCATCCTTCACGAGCCACTGCCCATCCTTCTTGTGGAGCAGAACCTTCACGCCCACCAGAACCGTGCCCGGCGTGCTCTTGTCGATCACGTTTCCCGTCACCCGCACGATCAGGTTGGCCACCGCCTCCGGCGGATTTCTGGCCGGATCCACAACGACGTCCACGCTCGTGATCGCTACTTCGGTCGGCCGCACCTGCTTCAAGACCTCCTCGGCTTCCTCCCGCAAAGGGCGAAGGTCGGGATCGAGAGCGGCCATGATTGTCGCGATGTCTTGCTCCTCGGCCGCACGAGCCAGCCGCGGGAACAGTGCGTGCAGGAACTCGCGGTCGGTCACCACGAGCGTATCCGCGACGAAGGCCCCGACGCCCGCGACTCCTAGCAGTGCAGCACCGGCGAGCAGCCCTCGTGACTGAACGCGGAGCCAGGCGACGAAGACGCCCACAGCCCCGAGCAGGCAGGCGGCGACCAGCGGTAGTGAGGATTCAAAGGGCATGGCCACTCGTCAATGCTGCGTTACACGCACCGCCAGACATCACGTTGTTCTCTGCGAACGGGCACGCTGATCAGCGGCTCGCGATCAATCGACTATCCCTGCCGCTGGACGCTATCGCGAGTCTGCTGCAAGGCGTGGCTCGCCTCTTTCGGGTGCCATACAGGGCGGCCCTCTCGAATCTGACGCTGCCGGGCATCCTCCGAGATCCGATGGTATCGCCTTCAAATCGCTTGGCGATCTCGCGTCGGACCTCGTGCAACTCTTCGATAATCGGATCCAGTCGCTGAGGCATCGCCATACTCCTCGAGCATGTCCCTCGGAGTGCATATCACCGGAAAAGGAAGTGCGAAATCATCCAGGGTACGAAACAGTGCCGCCCTGACGTTGGCAGCCGGATGCCGCGGCCGTGGGCAAGACTTCCACCCAGAAGGCCAGAATATCCACCGATTCACGGGTGGTTCCGGCGACCACGAAAAGCGGGCGAAGGGACTCGAACCCTCGACATCCAGCTTGGGAAGCTAGCGCTCTACCAACTGAGCTACGCCCGCGGAGTTTCCCGAGTCTAGCAGATCGTCGCGCCAATCAAGCGGCATCCGCGGCCGATGGAGCGTAGAATCCCCGCATGCCGCGGCGGCCCGTTCGCCGCCCCCAGCCGGGACGGGTCAGGTTGGCCCAGCCGGCGACCGGAGTGGAAGGAGCTTTCGAGATGGCCGCGCCCGATCCGATTGGAGTCGCAACGCCCCCCGGGCCGCGCGGATTTTTTTCCTCGCAGGTTCGCATGGCCCTTGCCACGCTCGCCGTGGCGGCCCTGCTCGGACTGGCCTGCATCCCCTGGCTGCTCTCCAATCCCGCCCGCGTGTCGCGGTTCATCGCCGCCGCGATTCCCGAACTCCGGGCCAACGTAAAACTTGGCGCCGTGAAACTCGGCTGGTCGGGGCCGATCGTGCTCGAAAACGTCACGATCGAGCCCCACGATGGCGGCAAAGCCCCGATTGCAATCAAGCGGATCGAAGGAAGCCACGGTCTGGCCGGCATCCTCCTCTCGGGCGGCGACGTCGGCCGAATCCGCATCGAGGGCATGGAAACCGATGTCGTGTTCGATGCGGAACGCCGTTCGAATCTGCAGACCCTGTTCGCGGCTCCCGCCGCCGACCCGGCCGCGTCGGGGAGCGGCAGGCCGAAGCGCAGCCCGGTGCGGATGCAGATCGACGTCGTCGATGCGCTTGTGCGAATCGACGGCCCCTGGACGGATGAGCCGTGGACGAGCGACCCGATCAACGTCCGCGCGACGCTCGCCCCCTCCGCCGACGGCCCGTGGAGCGAATGGACGCTGGAGCCGACGCAGTTGCTGGCCGACGCGCGACTCGAGCCGGGCGTGGCCCAGGGCGTGCTCGCCTACATCGCGCCGGTGCTGGCCGACTCCACGCGCACGAGCGGCCGCTTTTCGCTCCGTCTCGACGGCGGCCGCATCCCGGTCGGCCAGCCCGCGGCGGGCACCCTGTCCGGCGTGCTGTCGATGCACGAGGTGGTGCTCGGGCCGGGGCCAATGGTCACGAATCTGTTCCAGTCACTGCCCATGCGACTGCCGCCGCCGCCGACGATCCGGATTGCCGACGAATCGAACGTGGCCTTTCGGCTCGCAGACCGTCGCGTCTGGCACACGGGGCTGGAGTTTGGAGTGCCGCTGGCGAAGCCGGGCCAACGGCTCGACGTGAACTCGAGCGGCTCGGTCGGTGTCGAGGACAAGTCGCTCGACATCCGGCTCGCACTGCCGATCCCGGTCGATCTGCCGCAAGACAGGCCGCTGCTCGCGGCACTCTCCGGCAAGACCATCTCGGTCGGCATCGGCGGCGTGCTCGGCCGGCCGCAGGTGAATTTCGACGGCTCAATCCGCGCCGCCGCGGGAAACGTCGTCGCCGATCTGATTGATCGCGTGCGCGATCCCGATCGGCCGCGGCCCGCCGGCGCCCCCGCGCCGGCGACCGCGGGCGGCCCGCCGGCGCCGGGCTGGAAGCCCGGTCAGGCGGCCACGGAGCAGACC
>JBEIQP010000033.1:0-24344 GCA_040376455.1 Planctomycetaceae bacterium
CATCATCCCGTCGTCGTCGAACAGCCCGCGCGAGTCGGCCGGTCGCTTGCGGCCGAGTTGCCGCTGCTCCCGCCCGCCGAGGGCGTCGTTCGACTGGCCGCCCGTCTTGCTCGGGGTGCGCCGCGGCCGCACGCCCGGCTCGAGCGGCGGGGGCACCGGCGCTCCGCCGGCCATGCCGCCCCGGAGAAGGCCGCCCGGCCGCGGCCGCTGGCTGTCTGCCTGCCGCTGCTGCTCGTGCTTCCGCATGTGGTCGGCGAGCGGCTTCGCTCCCCCGGCCTTGGCGCTGCGGATCGCATCGAGCGGCAATTTGACGTCGGGCTTCTGGGCCACCGGTTCCTGCGAGAGCCGGGCCACCGGAGGCCGACCGGCCGCCGGCATCGGCGCGAATTTGAAGGCGGGCCTGGGCGCGGGCTTGGCGTCACCGCCCGTTCGGCCGCCCAGCGGCCGCGGCTTGGCTTCGGCGGCGGGTTTCGAAGCGGAGGCGGGCTTCGGAGCAGCGACCTCGGGCGGCTTGCCCTTGTTCACGCCGGCCGGGGCGATGTAGTCCTCGCGCTTCAGCGCGCCGGTCGTCGCCGGTCGGGGGGCACCGGAGCCGTCGGCTTGACGGGCGCGCCGGCGGCGGGCGGACGCTCAGCGGGCCGCGCCTTGCCGGCGATGAATTCCTTGAGCTTGGCGACCTCTTCGTCGGTCATGCTGGCGAGCGCCGAGCCCTTGTCCTGGATGCCGGCGCGCGTGCACAGGTCGACCAGCTCCTTGCTGTCGATCTTCAATTCCTTCGCCAGCGTGTAAATCCGAACAGCCACTCAGACCTCTCTCTGCCGGCGTCTGCCGACGTCTCGCCTGCCGTCCGCCCAATCCCGCGATCACCACCGACACCTGCGGAAGCGTGCCTTCCGCACCGAACCCCGAACCATCGCTTCTCGTCGTCTCCCCACTCTGAACCATTGCAGTGCCGATCATCACGATTCGCTGCCGCCGCCGGCATCCGCGATCGCATCCGCACCCGTCTCCGCCGTGATGGCGCCCGCTTCCTGTTCCGCGGCCAAGGCATCCGCCGCGTCGGCATCCGCGGTCGCCTTGGCGATCCGCTCCTGCTCCCGCTGCTTGCGCCGCTCGTCGGCCGCCGCCACCTCGGCCATCGCCGCCCGCTTCTCCGCTTCCGCAACGATCGCATCGACCGTCTCCGCGGACAAGCCGCCGATCTCCATCAAATCGTCGGGCTCGATCACCGACAGGTCGTCGTACGACAGGAAGCCCTCGCCCACAAGCCGCTCCGCGACCGATTCGTCGAGCCCCTCGATCGACGAGTAGCCGGCGATCGCCCGCTCGATCTGCTGATCGAGCTCCTCGCGGGTCATGATCTCGATGTCCCAGCCGCAGAGTTTGCTCGCCAGCCGGACGTTTTGGCCGCGACGGCCGATCGCCAGCGACAACTGGTCCTCCCGGACGAGCACGATGCCGCGGCCGAGCATCTGGCAGAGGATCACTTCCTCCACCTCGGCCGGCTGCAGGGCATTGGGCACCAGCACCTGCAGATCGTCGCTCCAGCGCACGATGTCGATCCGCTCGCCGCCGAGCTCCTCGACGATGTTCTTGATCCGGTTGCCGCGCACGCCGACGCAGGCCCCGACGCAGTCGATCCGGTTGTCGGAGCTGATCACAGCCACCTTGCTGCGATAGCCGGGCTCCCGGGCAATCGCGCGAATCTCGATGACGCCGTCGGCGATCTCGGGAATTTCCTGCTCGAACAGCCGCTGCACGAGCTGCGGCCGGATGCGGGAGAGGATGATCTTCACCCGGCTCCCCACCTTCCGGACCTCGAAGATCGTGGCCCGAACCCGCTCGTTGGGATGGTACGACTCGCCGGGGATCTGCTCGCTGCGCGGCAGGATCGACTCGACGGCGCCGAGCGACACGGTCGCCGCCGCCCCCTCGAACCGGGTCACGACCCCGGACACCATCTGGCCGATCTGCTCCTCGAACTCGTCGTGGACCGCATCCCGCTCGGCCTCGCGGATCTTCTGGATGATCACCTGCTTGGCGGTCTGGGCGCCGATCCGCCCGGTGAGCTCGGCCGTGTCGATCGACTGGCCATCCCGCATGCCGGACAGCCGTCCGTCGGCGCGGTCGATGGCGATCGAGATGTCGGTGCCCTCGCCGTACTGCCGCGTCAACGCGGTGACGAGCGCGGCTTCGATCGCTTGGAACACGACTTCCTTGTCGATGTTCTTATCGCGATGAATGGCATCGACGATTCGGAGGATTTCTTCTGGCTTCATGAGGTGCTCGGTGACGTCGTGAAATGGGAATGCCGGCACAGCCGACGCCATATCACGACATGGACGCCGAAACACCCTGTCAGCAGGTGTTTGGAAGCTTATCCGCGAACCAGCAGCCACTTACACTCGACGCAACCCGTGAAGCGTAAGCCTCCTGCGGCCGACTGTCAAGCAGCAGCGGCGGTTGCGGGAATCCCTGCGCCGCCCCCGGATCGCTCACGTCGCCGGCCATGAACGGATGACCAGAGACCCGGCCTGCCCCTGGGGCGTGACGGCCGTCGAGACGAACAGCCCGCCGGCCGCGTCGCCGCGGCGGGCCGGCCGAATCGGGCACTCGGGATCGGGCGTCTCGTGGTTGAGCAGCGGAAACAGTTCGCCCTGCCGGACGGCGAGCAGACTGGCCACGCACTCGACGAGGCCGCTGCCACCGCCGAGATTCCCGAAGTGGCTCTTGGCCGCCACCGTGGGCACGCGGGCCGCCGCGCCGCCGAGCACGTCCTGCATCGCGGCCGCTTCCTCCCGATCGCCGACGGTGGTGCTCGCACCGTGGGCGTGCACGTGGCCCAGGCCGTCGGCCGACACCTCCGCCATCGCCAGCGCGCGACGCATCGCGTGGGCGATGGCCGTCCGCCGCAGGCCCACGCCGTTGGCATCGGTGGCGCAGCGGGCCGCATGGCCGACGATTTCCCCGTAGATCCGGGCGCCCCGCGCCTCGGCGTGCGACGCCTCCTCGAGGATCAGCACCGCCGCGCCTTCGCCGAGCACCATGCCCCGGCGCGATCGGTCGAACGGCCGGCTCCAGCGGGTCGGCTCCTGGTCGCTCCCGTCCGGCAGCGCCACCTGCTCGCTCTGCAGCGCGTGGACGGTCTTCATGGGGTGCACGCGGGTTCCGGTTGCCCCCACCACCATGATGTCGGCGGCTCCGCGCTGGATGGTCACCACGGCCTCGCCGACGGCCAGGTGACCGCTCGCCTCGCGGAGCGTCAGCGAATTGCTCGGACCGCGGAGATCGTTGTAGATCGCGATGTGGCTCGCCGGCATGTTGGGCAGGTATTTGAGCAGCCACAGCGGCGTGAGCTGCGGCATCCCGTCGGCCGCCCAGCGGTCGAACTCGAAGGATCCGTCCGCGCCGCGGCAGCGGGCAACGCTGCTGGTGAAATCGTCCGGCAGCGACAGCATGTAGTCCGAGCCGAACACGCAGCCGAATCGTTCCGGCGGGTGATGCGCCGCCGGGTTGCCGCTGTCATACAAGGCCCGCTGGGCCGCGGCGACGGCCATCTGGCTCTCCCGGCACATCACCTTGAGCCCCTTGCGGATCGCCTTTTTCCGCTCCCCTTCGAGGGGACCGAAATTGTCGATGTCGCCGGTGAATCCGCGGGCCTCGGCGGCATGATGCAGCGGGGTGCCCGCGCAGGGGAACGATTCGATGCCGCTCACGCCGCTCCGCCCCTCGACGAGCCCCTGCCAGAGATCCTCGAGCGACAGCCCCAGCGGACAGACAACGCCCATTCCCGTGACCACGACCCGACGTCCCGTACCAGCACTCATGCGTTGTTGTCCTGACTCTGCGGGGAAACCGATCCTGTCCTGTCTTGCGTGCGCGCCCGGCCGCCCCTGGCCTACGGGCCGCCGAGCCTCGGCTCGACCACGACGATCACGTCCTTTCGCGTCGGATCGGACAAGAGCGCCGCAGCCGCCCCATTCTGACCAGGCACCGGCCAAGGCACCAACCCGAGTCCGATGATCAGCGTCTGGGACGAGGGCCAGCGAAACCGCTCCCCCACCCGGACGGCGGCGACCTGGGGCACCTCGACCTGCACCCGCTGCCCCGTGGCGGCAGGGGCCGCGAGCGCCACCGGCGCCATCCGCTCGATCTGGTCGATCCGACACCGCACGGCCGCCTCGACGGCCGTGCCGTCGGCCGTGATCAGCGGCTGCACGTCGAGCAGAAAGCCCTCGTCGCAGGCGGCGTTTTGCATCAGCCAGCCCGGCCAGACCTCCGGTCGCGGGGCGATGTCCTGCACATAGGGCTGCTTGCGGCCGCCGGCGAGCACCGCCGGCAGCCCATTGGCGGCCAAGACCGGACCGGTCGGCAGTTCCTGGCAGTCGGATCGGGCCCGCAGGCTCCCGACCACGGCCGCCGCGTTTTCGCGCGACGTGATCCACGCCTGCACGCCGGGCGTGGCCGTCGGGATCGCCGTCAACGCGGGCCGCACGTCGGCACGCCAGCCCGGGCCCCCGAGGGCCAGCACGCGCACCTGGAACCGGTGCGGCCGCCCGACCTCGCCGACGAACCGGCGCACGGTCTCCTCCACGCGGATCTGCATGTCGGGCGTGTGAAAGCACCGCAGGTTCTGGTCGTCGGCCGACAACGAGGCCGCGACCGCCCCGTGCCACGCGGGATAGCCCGTGTCCTGCAGCACCCAATCGACCACGTGCCGCTGACTCCCGACGCCCGCCTGCTTCACGAACGGCGCGATGTCGTAGGTCTTCCAGACCTGGCCTGAGTCGGCGGGCATCTGCGCCCCGAGATCCCCCTCCGGGACGAGGATCGCGGCCACCGCCACCCAGATGCCGATCGCACGAAGCATGATCGTGTTCCCCGGGGATGCGCCTCCCCGTTCTCCAGTCGGCCGCACGGAAACCAGACGCCGGAACGGGCCCGGGTCGGCCGCCCGCGGCCGCGGGCGGTCAGTCCAACCGGGCCAGCACGAGCGAGGCGTTGTGGCCGCCGAAGCCAAAGCTGTTGCTCATGGCGACATCGACCCGCGCCTGCCGGGCCACCCGCGGCGTGTAGTCGAGATCGCAATCGGGATCGGGATGCTCCAGGTTGATCGTCGGCGTGATCACGCCGCGATTCATGGTCAGGGCACAGACGACCAGTTCGATGCCCCCGCTGGCTCCCAGCGTATGGCCGAGCTGGCTCTTGGTGCTGGAGATCGCCAGCCGCTTCGCGTGCGGGCCGAAGACCCGCTTCACCGCGACCGTCTCGGCCTTGTCGCCGAGCGGGGTGCTGGTGCCGTGCGCGTTGATGTAGTGCACGGCTTCGGGATCGAGGCCCGCGTCGTGGAGCGCCATCGCCATGGCCCGGGCCGCGCCGCGGCCCTCTTCGTCGGGCTGGGTGATGTGGCCCGCGTCGCCGCTGGCGCCGTAGCCCTTCAGTTCCGCATACACCCGCGCGCCCCGCTTGCGGGCGTGCTCGAGTTCTTCGATCACCACCACGCCCGCGCCCTCGGCGAGCACGAAGCCGTCGCGCTCGGCGTCGAAGGGGCGGCTGGCCTGCTGCGGCGCGTCGCTGCGGACCGACAGGGCCCGCATGTTCTGAAAGCCGGCCAGGCCCATCGGCGTCAGCGCGGCCTCGCTCCCGCCGGTGACCATCACCTCGGCATCGCCGTATTGGATCGCCCGCAGCGCGTCGCCGATCGAATTGGCGGCGCTGGCACACGCGGTGGCGACCGCGAAATTCGGCCCCTTGATCCCGTAGATCGACGAGACGTGGCCGCTGGCCGAATTGACCATCAGCTTCGGAATCGTGAAGGGCGACACCTTGTCGATGCCCTTGGTCAAGAGCCGCTCGTGCTGCGCCTCGAACTCGGAGAGCCCACCGATGCCGGAGCCGATCACCACGCCGCAGCGGTAGGGATCTTCCTGCGCGAAATCGAGCCCCGAGTCGGCGACGGCATCCTTCGCCGCAGCGATGGCGAACTGCGTGAACCGATCGAGCCGCTTGAGCTCCTTCGGATTGGCGATGTTCTCGCCCTCGGGCTCCCAGGGCACCTGCCCGCCGAACTGCACGCGATAGCCCGACACGTCGAACAACGTGATCGGACCAACGCCGCTGTCGCCGCGGACGATGCGCTCCCAGAAACCGTCGATTGACCTGCCCAGGGAGGTGACGACGCCAAGCCCCGTCACCACGGCCCTTCGCTTCATGCGATGATCCACCGCTGCGTCAGGCCTGGTGCTTTTCGATGAACTCGACCGCCTGGCCGACGGTCTGGATCTTCTCCGCCGCGTCGTCAGGGATGTTGATTTCGAACTCTTCCTCGAGCTCCATGACCAACTCGACGGTGTCGAGCGAGTCGGCTCCCAGGTCGTTGATGAACGACGTCTCGCCGGTGATCTGCTCCTTGCTCACCCCGAGCTGCGACGCCACGATGTCGATCACCCGATCTTGGACTGATGCCACCTTATGAATCCTCCTGATGCCCGCTTCCTAATGAACCCGCTCGCGGGCTGACGGCGTGCCTGCCAAGGCCACTCACCTTACCCGACTTCACGGCGAAGATATACCCGCTTCCGGCCGCATGTGTCCAGCCCGGGAAAAGGAGGGGCGAAACCGTGTTTGGAAGGCCCTCGCGCCGCGGCCGAAACGATCCGTTTCTCCGCGACTCACCCGATCAGCCCGCCGTCCACGACCAGCGTCTGGGCGGTGATGTAGCCGGATGACGGCGCCGCCAAAAACAGCACCGCTTCGGCGATTTCCCAGGCCTCCCCCAGCCGCTTGGCGGGAACCCGCTTCTTCACTTCGTCCAGCAGCGCGGGGCCCAGGGCGGCCGTCATGTCGCTGGCGATGAAGCCCGGGGCCACGGCATTGACCGTGATCTTCCGGCCGGCGAGTTCCTTGGCCACCGTCCGCGTGAGCCCGACGAGCCCGGCCTTCGAGGCGGAGTAGTTCGCCTGGCCCGGGTTGCCGATCAGCCCCGAGACGCTCGCCACGTTGACGATCCGGCCGTACCGCTGCTGCATCATGGGCCGGCTGGCCGCCCGCATGAACAGGAACGGCGCCCGCAGGTTGGTGGTGAGCACCTGATCCCACTCCTCGTCGCTCATCCGGGGCAGGAGCGTGTCCCGCGTCACGCCGGCGTTGTTGACGAGCACGTCGAGGCGGCCGAGCTTTTCCACGACCGTTTCCACGACCCGCTGGATCTCCTCCCCCTTGGCCACGTCGCAGGGGAAGGCCTCCGCCCGGCCGCCAGCCGCGGCGATCCCGGCCGCCACCTCGGCGAGCTTGTCCACCGATCGGGCGACCAGGGCCACCGTCGCGCCGGCGGCGGCGACCGCCTCCGCGATGGCTCGGCCGAGCCCCTGCGAGGCTCCGGTGACGAGCGCCACCTGGCCGGTCAGATCGACCTGCAGCCGCTTGCGTTCGGTTTCCTGGGCTCCCTTGTCCGTCATGGTCGTACCTCGTGTGGTCAGTCGAAGACGCCGGAGCAGGAGACGCTCCGATCGATCCGTTTCATCAGGCCCCGCAGCACGCGGCCGGGCCCCACCTCCCAAAGCGACGTCACGCCGGTGGAGAGGATGTATGCCATGGAGGCGTTCCATTCGACAACGCCAATCACCTGCCGCGCCAGGAGGCGGCGGATTTCCTCGGGATCGACGTGGGGCCGCGCATCGACGTTGCTGACGACCGGGATCCGCGGCGACCGCACGTTCGTCCGCGCGAGCGCCTCGGTGAGCCGCTCGACGGCCGGCTGCATGAGCGACGTGTGGAAGGCCCCGGCCACCTCCAGCGGCACGCACTTGATCGCGCCGGCGGCCGTCGCCGCGGCCTCGAGGCGGCGGCAGGCCTCGGCCGATCCCGAGACCACGATGTTGCCCGGACAGAGCACGTTGGCCACCTCGAGCACGTCGCTGCCGCGGCACTCGTCGCAGAGGGTCGCGAGCGTGTCGCGGTCCACACCGAGCACGGCCACCATCGCGCCGGGCCGCATCTCCGCGCAGGCCTGCATGGCCCGGCCGCGGATGTCGACGAGCCGGACGGCGTCTTCGAAATCGATCGCCCCGGCGAAGACGAGGGCGGTGTATTCGCCGAGCGACAGGCCGGCGGTCACCGTGACGGCGTCGAGCGGATGGCCCTCGCGCGACCGCAAGACCTCGAGCGCCGCGAGGCTGGTCACCAGGATCGCCGGCTGGCTCACGGCCGTCGTGTGGAGCTTCTCGGCGGGGCCTTCCCGACAGATGCCGAGCAGGTCGTAGCCGAGGATGTCCGCCGCGCGGGCGAACAACGCTTTGGCCGCGGGACTCGAGTCACACCAGTCGCCGGCCATGCCGACCGCCTGCGCGCCCTGCCCGGGGAAGACGATCGCGGTCGCCACGGACGGTCAGTCCTCGGTCTTGACGACGGCCCGGCCCATGTAGTGGCCGCAGGTGCCGCAGATCCGGTGCGTGGGCACCGCCTTGCCGCAGTTCGGGCAGAACGTCAACTGGCGGGGCGTGAGGAAGTCGTGGGCCCGCCGGGAACGGGTCTTCTGGTTGGATTGACGTCGCTTGGGAACGGCCATGGGTCACCTAAATCGTTGTGCGGTCGAGCCGCGTAGCCTAGCCAGAACAGGGCAGGGCGGTCAATCCGCGGTTCATTTGGCGGTCAAAACAGTCTCGCCTGGGGCTGGGTCTTGGGCAGCAGGCCGAGGTGTTCCTCCCCTTTGGGCGTGATCTTGCGGCCCCGGGGGGTGCGGATGACCAGTTCGCACCGCAGCAGAAAGGGCTCCACGTCGTCCTCGAGCGTGTCGGGTGCGGCGCTCATCGTGTGGGCGATCGCCTCGATGCCCACCGGGCCGCCGGCGAACACCCGCTGGATCGTGTCCAGATACTTGCGGTCGAAGCCGTCGAGGCCGAGCTCGTCGATGCCCTGCATCTCCAGGGCCGAGCGGGCGATCTCGACGCTGACGCGATTGTCGGCGCGGCTCGTCGAGAAGTCGCGGATCCACCGGAGGCGGTTGTTGGCGAGGCGGGGCGTGCCGCGGCTGCGGCGGGCGATCTCGTCGGCCGACGCGTCGTCCATCGGCATCCCGAGCTTGGCAGCCGAGCGGCGGACGATCTCGGCCAGTTCGGCCGGGGAGTAGTAGTCGAGGTGCTCGCGCACGACGAACCGGTCGCGGAGCGGGGCCGAGATCAGGCCGGCCCGCGTGGTCGCCCCCACGAGCGTGAACGGCCGCAGCGGCATGTTGATCGTGCGGGCCGCGACGCCGTCGCCGAGCGTGATGTCGATGCGGAAGTCCTCCATCGCCGGATAGAGGAATTCCTCGACGGCGATCGGCAGCCGGTGGATCTCGTCGATGAACAGCACCGAGCCCTCGGAGCAGTTCGTGAGGTACGGGAGCAGATCCTTCGGGGCGGCGAGCGCCGCGCCGCTGGCGATCTGGAGCGTGGTGCCGAGCTCCCGGGGGATGCAGGTGGCGAACGTCGTCTTGCCGAGGCCGGGAGGCCCGTCGAGCAGGATGTGGCCGAGCGTTTCCCCCCGCTTCCGGGCCGCGTCGATCGCGATCTCGAGCCGCTCGTAGACCGCCCGCTGCCCGACCATCTCGGCCATCCGCTGCGGCCGCAGGGCGCGGTCCTCGGGCGCGGGCTCCTCGGCGGCCTGAATGCTGGGCTGGCGGAAACTTTCCATGAAAGGCACCCGGGGAGCAGCCTACCCGATCGCTCAGGATCGCGGCTTGTGCATCTGCCGGTAGATCACCTCCAGAGCCTCCTGGACGTCCTTCGGCTTCTTCTTTTCCGCCCGCAAGCCATCGACCAGCCGCCGGGCGTCGGACTCGGAATGACCGAGCGACCGCAGCACTTCGAAGGTCTCGGAGAGCACGTCGCCGGCGACCGACTCGCCGGGGGCCTCGCGGGCCACAAGCAACGCAAACTTCGGCATGCGGCGTCGCAATTTGGCGATCATCCGTTCGGCCGTGGCGGCCCCGATGCCCGGGAGCGTCGCGAGCGTCTTGGCATCCTGCTCGTCGATGGCGGTGGCGATCTCGCCGACGGGCCGGACGATCGCCCGCAGGGCCTTGCGCACCCCCACGCCGTCCACCTCGCAGATCAGGTCGAAGAACTCCCGCTCCACCTCCGACAGAAAGCCGACGAGCCGGGGCACCAGATTGCCGCGTCCGGGAGTCCCCTCCAGAAACTCCATCGTGTGGAGCGTGACCGCCTGGCCGAGCTTCAGCTGCAGGCCGCGCCGGACGAGTTCCGTGACGAGCACCTCGTGGACGACCGGGCCGATCGCGATCTCGATCGCGTTGGAGGTGGGATCGACCCGCTCGAGCGTGCCGGAGATTTTGGTGATCATGGGATTGGGCGAGGGGGGACGGGGGGAACGGGTTTCGGGGATTCCGCCTCAGGCCCGGCTGCTTTGGACACGCACGATCGCGGTGCCGAAGAGGAGGGGACGGAGGCGGAGGTGGTAGTCGGCGAGGGCCACGGCGAGGGCGTCGGCGGCATCGGCGGGCTGCGGCTTGGCCGCGAGGCCGAGCTCCCGCTGCACGGCCGACTGCACCTGTTCCTTGCCGGCGTGGCCCGGGCCCGTCAGCGTGCTCTTCACGCGATTGGGGAGGTAGTGGTGGATCGCCAGCCCCGCCTGCACGCCCGCCAGGCAGATCACGCCCCGGGCATGGCCGAGGAGAATCGCCGTCTTGGGGAATTTGGCGTGGGAGAAGACCTGCTCGATCGCCATCGCGGTCGGCTGGAAGGCCTCGATCACCTCGCGAACGCCCGCGTGGATCGTGTGCAGCCGGTCCTCGAGCGACTCCCCCTTCGACCGCACGGTGCCGGCCTCGACGAGCCGCACGTTCGCCCCATGGCACTCGACGACACCGTAGCCGGTGACGTTGAGCCCCGGATCGAATCCGACGACGCGGTGCGCCGTGGCCGGCATGGTGGACGGACGTTCCATACACCAAGCCTAGCCGCCGCAGCCGTCCGGCCCCAAGTCCAATCGCAGGCCGCGCAAGGCCTCGGCTTGCTTCGCAATACACCCGGAAGGGCTCGAACCTTCAACCTTCGGGGCGGTTTCACGCAAGGCCTCGGCTTCATGCCTCGCCTTGCTTCGCCGGCCTCCGCCGGCTCTCGCCAGGCCGCCATCACGGCGGCCAATACACCCGGAAGGGCTCGAACCTTCAACCTTCGGTTCCGTAGACCGATGCTCTATCCAATTGAGCTACGGGTGCCTGACAGCAAAACGATACCGCACGGCAGGGAAAGAACCAAGATTGCCGTGAAAATCGGCGAATCAGGCACGGGGAACGAGAAAGCCATCCGGATCGACGTCGAAGGAGTCGGCGAGCAGAACGGCTCGCGGGGCGGGTTCGCCCGCGCGTCCGCCCACCTCCGGGAAGGTGGCCCCGATCGCAACCGAACGCGGCTCGCCTGCCGCGATGCCCCGGGAAACGAGCCCTGGGAGGCCGAGCCTGTCCCGATCGGCGGCTCGCGGCCAAACGACCACGCCGTTGAGGACGCGGCCCACCGTGTCGGCCTTGCACGTCACCTCGTGCGCGATCGCCGATCGGGCCGGCGGCGTGTTCATCGCCACGAGGCCCCCCGCCTCGCGGGGCGCGTAGGCAACGACCGGTTCGACGCCAAAGACCTCCTTGAACCGCTCGCTCGCCTCCCGGGCCCGCGGCAGGTCGGCCGCCGAGGCGATCGGCATCACGACGCCGGCGAGCGAGTCGCCGAGCCGGGGCAGGGCACCGCCATCCGAGGAGCCGAGGGCCGCGACGGCGAGCACCTGCTCCACCCGCGCCAGCCAGAGCGTGGCCTTCTCGGCGGCGATCGCGTCGAGCAGATTCCGGGGACCGCAGGTCGGCTCGACGACGGCCGCGTGGATGCGAAGCAGCCGCGCACCGTGCGTGCCGAGCGAGTCGTGCAGCGGATCGCCCGGAGCGAGCGATGCCAGCAGCCGATCCTCGCGGCGGATCAGGCAGGCGCCGTCAAATGCCTCCGCCGTTGCCGCGTGCGCCGCCCAGTCGGCGTCAGACACCCGAGACGGCCCCGTGGCCAGCATCCGCCGCCGCACCGCCGTGGCCGTGAGTTCCTGGAGCGCGAGCCGGGCCTCGTTCGGGTGCGTGCCGGGGGGCAGGGGAGGGCCGTAGGTGAGCGTGAGCGGCCGCCGCCACAGCCGCGGCCACTTCGTGAAGAAGCGTCCTTCGGAGAACGAGAGCACGCTGCCCCACAGGCCGTCGATGGAGACCGGCACGATCGGCGACTCCACCCGGTCAAGCAGCCACTCCAAGCCGCGCTTGAACCCGATGATCTGTCCCGTCCGCGAGATGCCTCCCTCGCAGAAGATGCCGATCGCGTCGCCGTCGGCGAGGCCCGACTGGATCGCCTTCAACGCCTGGCCGATCGACTTGGGCCGCGGATCGAAGAGGATGAACCGCCACTGGTCGGCGAGCATCCGCAGGAATTTTCCCTGGATGTTCGGGCCGTAGACGACCATCCGCACCGGTCGGGGGCTGGCCTGCGGCAAGAGGAATCCGTCGAGCCACGAGATGTGGTTGGCGACGAGGACGACCGGCCCGGACAACGGCATCCGCTCCGCGTCGATCACCCGGAACCGCCAGATCGCGTTCACGATCGTCGCGACGAACAGCCGCAGCGTCGCCCGCGGCGCCGCGTAGACCGCGACGGCCGCCGCGGCCAGGGAAAGCAGGCCGAAGAGGGCGAAGATGCCGCGCGCGGAGACCAGCGGCCGCGCCGCCTCGCCCGCGCCGATCGCGATGCGGAGGCCGCCGTAGACGAGCGAGGCCGCGAGCATGCCGGCGTAGACCAGCAGATTGGTCGAGGCGAGCACCGCGCCGCGGCGGGCCGGCGGGCTCTGCTCCTGCAGATACGCCTCCAGCGGCACGTCGAAGATGCCCGCGCCGATTCCGAGCAGGGCGAGCCATGCGATGGGGCCCAGGATGCTCCAGCCCGAGCCCGAGCCGAAGATTCGCTCCGGCGCGAGCGCGAGGGCGAAGCAGGCCACGGCCATGACGACCGCGCCCAGCGGCACGAAGCCGAGATCGACCTTGGAGGTGGGCTGGAGCCCGTGCGTGGCGAGCCGGCCCGCGATCAGGCTGCCGGCCCCGATGCCGCAGACGAGGGCCAGCAGCAGCGGCACGACCTGCCCCTGCGTCGTCGCCCCCGACTCCGCGGCGAACTGATCGACGTTGAGTTGGGCGACCGCGCCGATCGCCCAGAAGAACACGATCCCCGCCGCCGCCGCGGCCAACGGACGGGCGGCGAACAGCGCCGAGAGATCGCCCCACGTCCGCGCCAGGGCGTTCCACGGGGGCGGGGCATGCGGGTCCGCCGCCGCGATCCGCGGCAGCCGCAACGCGGCAAGCCAGCCCACGATGGCCACGCCCACGAGCGCCACCGCCGCCGGCACCGCGTGGCCCAAGGCGGTTCCGCCGAGCCAGGCGGGCTGCCCCGGGTGGCCGTCGCCGGCGGCGAGCGGGGTGATGTCCGCCAGCCAGTTGCCGCCGGCCATGCCGGCGAGCGTCGCGGCGAGCGTCACGAGCGCGAACACGCCGTTGGCCCCGGACAGTCGCTCCGGGGGAACCGTCTCCGGAATCGTGCCGATCATGGATGGCGCCAGGATCGTCGCCTGCGTGCCGATCACCACGAGCGAGGCGAACAGCAGCCAGAGCCCCAGGGGCAGCCCACCGACGCTGCCGCCGGCGCCGGCGCCCCAGGCCACCGCGGCCGCAGCCGCCGCCATGATCCCGATCTCGGCAGCCTTGCACCAGACGAGCACCGACCGCTTCGGATATCGGTCGGCCAGCCAACCGGCGAGCCAGGCCAGCGCGACGAACGGCAGCACGAAGCCCGCCGTGCCGAGCGTGAGCACGAGCGACGTGCCGGCCGCGCCGGCCGCCCGCTTGCCGAGGCCGATGATGAGCCATCGGAGCAGGTTGTCGTTGACGACGGTCAGGAGGCGGAGCAAGAGCAGCGGCCGGAAGCCGGTGGACGGTCGTTGCAAGGTGTCGCCTCGATGCGGATGGGGCAGGGGGCCGGCACGGGGGCGTTTCGCGGCCCCGGATCGCATGCCGGTCACCCAGGTTCACAGGTGAAACGGCAGACTTTGACGGGTGTTTGCACAACCCGTCAATGCGAACGTATTCTCACCAGAGAGGGCGACGCGCGGACCCGTGTGTCACGGACCGGCCCCCCCTCGAAGCCGTCCTGCTTCCGGGACGCAGAGAATGCATGCCATGAGTTCCTTTCATGCCGGCCTTCTGAGCCGGCCGTTCGCCCGTTCGGCCCCCCGCATCGCGTTTCCGTGCCTGCTGATCGCGGCCCTGGCCTGCGCGACCCCCGAGGCCCGCGCCCAGTTCGTCGTCTATGAGACCTACCGCCCTGTCGTGGCGGCGCCCGTCATCGCCGCGCCGGTGATGGCCGCTCCGACGTACGTCGCCAATTACTTCCCCTCCGGCAACTACGCGGCGGTGACCGCCTTCTCGCCCCCCGTCGTGGCGGCCCCGGCCGCGGTGGCTGTCCGCACGGCGTACGCCCCGGTCTATGCCCCGGCGCCGGTGGCCACGACGTCGTACTACGCACCCGCGGCCACGACTTCGTACTACGCGCCGGCGGCCACGACGGCGTACTACGCGCCCGCGGCGACGACGGCCTATTACGCGCCGCCGGTGGCCGAGGCCGTGGTGGCCGCGCCGGTCACCGCCTATTACGCGCCCGCCGCGGTCGCCGTGCCGATGCGTCGCGGGCTGTTCGGCGGCTACCGCCCGGTGCGGTCCGCCTATTACATCCCGTACTGAAGCCGGATCGGCCGCACAGCGCGAGCCAACCGCCATTTGGCGGCGTTTTCTTGACCACCCGTGCCGTCTCCCTATAGTACGGACACCCGCGCGAGCGTCATGTGACGTGCTGCGGGTGGAAGGGCGTGGATGACGCGGACGGTCAACATCATCGGTGCCGGTCCCGGCGGCTTGGCCTCCGCCATGCTGCTCGCGAAGGCCGGCGTCAGGGTTCGCGTGTTCGAACGGCTCGCCTTTCCGGGCGGCCGCACCAGCAGCATCCGCACGCCCGAGGGCTTTCGCTTCGATCTCGGGCCGACCTTCTTCCTCTATCCCCGGGTCCTGGAAGACATCTTCACCGCCTGCGGTCGCGACCTGCGCCGCGAAGTCGAGATGGTGCGGCTCGATCCGCAGTACCGGCTGATTTTCGGGTCTGGCGGCGAACTGCAGGCCACCCCGGACATTGAGCGGATGGAGGCCGAGGTCTCGCGGCTCTCCCCGGCCGACGCCGGCTCCTTCACCCGGTTCATGCAGACCACGCGCGAGAAGTTCACGCGGTTCGCGCCGTTTTTGGAGCAGCCGTTCGAGAGCTGGCGGGATCTGGCCAACCCCGACCTCCTCAAGTTGATGCCGCTCCTGAAGCCGTGGCGGAGCCTCGACGCCGAACTCGGCACCTTCTTTTCCGACGAGCGGATCCGGCTGGCGTTCACGTTCCAGTCGAAGTACCTGGGGATGTCGCCTTTCCGCTGCCCCAGCCTGTTCTCGATCCTGTCGTTTCTCGAGTACGAGCACGGCGTGTTCCATCCGATCGGCGGCTGCGGCGCCGTCTCCGAGGCGATGGCGCGGATCGCGCAGGAGATGGGGGTCGAGATCCACTACGAGGAGCCGGTCGAGGCGCTCGAGTTCTCCGGCCGCGCGATCAAGGCCGTCCGCACGGCCCGCGGCCTCCATCCGGCCGACGCCACGGTGGTCAACGCCGACTTCGCCCGGAGCATGACCCGGCTGGTGCCCGACGGGCTGCGGCGCCGCTGGAACGACAAGAAGATCGCCTCGCGGCGGTTTTCCTGCTCGACGTTCATGCTCTACCTCGGGATCGAGGGTCGATACGACGACGTCGCCCACCACAACATCTATCTCTCCGAGGACTACCGCGACAATCTCGCCGACATCGAGACCCGGCATGTCTTGAGCCGCGATCCCTCCATGTACGTGCAGAACGCGTCGGTCACCGATCCGACGCTGGCCCCGCGCGGCATGAGCACGCTCTACCTGCTGATCCCGGTCACGCACCGCCACCCCAACGTCGATTGGCGCCGCGAGGCCCCCCGCTACCGCGAGGTGGCGCTCGACCAGATGGAGCGGATCGGCATCCGGGGCGTGCGGGACCGGATCCGCGTCGAGAAGATGCTCACGCCCGACGATTGGCAGGAGGGCTACGAGATCTACAAGGGGGCGACGTTCAACCTGTCGCACGATCTCGGCCAGATGCTGCACATGCGGCCGCACAACCGCTTCGAGGACATCGATCGCATGTATCTCGTCGGCGGCGGGACGCACCCGGGCAGCGGGCTGCCGGTGATCTACTCGTCGGCCCGGATCACGACCAACCTCCTGCTCGACGACCTGGGAATCGCCCCGGCCACCACGCCCACGCATCATGCGGCCGCGAAACAGGTTCGCGGCAAGGAACCGGCCGGCGCGGTCTGATCCGCGCGGTTCGGCAACCGTCAACCGCCGAGGAAGGCACGAAGATGAAAACCCGCGAGGACAACAGGGTGGTGGTGATCGGCAGCGGCCTCGGCGGCCTCGCGGCCGCCTGCACGCTCGCCGCCCGCGGCTATGCCGTCACGCTCTGCGAGAAAAACGCCTGGGTCGGCGGCAAGGCGGCGGTGATCGCCGAGCAGGGCTTCCGCTTCGACATGGGCCCGACGATCCTCACGATCCCGCGGGTGCTCAAGCGGATCTACGCCGAGGCCGGCCGCGAACTGGAGTCGGCGCTCGACCTGGTGCCGCTCGACCCGCAGTGGCGGAATTTCTTCGACGACGGCTCGACGCTCGATCTGGTGGCGGACGTGAAGCGGATGCAGGAGACGCTCGACGCCTACGCCCCGGGCAGCGGCTCGGGCGCCGGCTATGGCCGATTCATGGCGCTTTCGGAGCGGCTTCACCGGCTCTCCAACGAGTTTTTCTTCTGGCGCAGCGTCGGCGGCATGGGCGACATGTTCAATCCGCGCCAGGGCATGTCGTTTTCGTTCATGAAGGACGTGATCGGCATGCGTCCCGGCCGCAGCGTGGCGGGCACCGTGCGGTCGTTCGTGCCCGACGAGCGGGCCGCGCAGATGCTCGACCACTTCACGCAGTACGTGGGCAGTTCGCCCGAGGCCTCGCCCGCCGTGCTCTGCGGGATCGCCCATATGCAGGCGCACGACGGCGTCTGGTATCCCCGCGGCGGCACCGGCGCCGTGCCGCGGGCGCTGGCGAGCCTGGCCGTCGAGCTCGGCGTGGACATCCGCACGCAGACGCCGATCAGCCGGATCATCGTCGAGAACGGCCGCGCCCGGGGGGTGGAGACCGCCTCCGGCGAGATCATCCGGGCGGGTGCGGTCGTCAGCAATTCCGACAGCGTGCGGACGCACCGCGAACTCGTGGAGGGCCCGCCGCAGCAGCGGTTCCTGGGCCGCCGGAAGTACGAGCCCGCCTGCTCGGGTGTCGTGCTCTACCTCGGCCTCGACAAGCGGTACGAGCAACTCATCCACCACAACTTCGTCTTCTCCCAGGATCCCCACGAGGAGTTCGACGCGATCTACCGACGCGGCGAGCCGGCCCCCGATCCGACGTGCTACGTATGCGCCCCGGCCGTGACCGAGCCGGAGGTGGCGATCCCGGGGGGCGAGGCGCTCTACGTGCTCGTCCACACGCCCTACCTGCGGCCGCACCACGACTGGTCGAAGATGCTGCCGGCCTACCGCAAGCGGATCATCGACAAACTCGTGCAGACGGCCGGGATGAAGGATCTCGAGAAGCACATCGTCTTCGAGCGGGCGCTCACCCCGCAGGACATCAACGACCGCTACCACGTTCTGAACGGCGCGATCTACGGTCTGGCGAGCCACGGCAAATTCCTCGGCGCCTTCAAGCCCGCCAACCGCTCGCCGGACATCGAGGGGCTGTACCTGGCCGGGGGCTCGGCCCATCCGGGCCCCGGCATGCCGATGGTGATGATGTCGGGCTGGATCGCCGCCGACTGCGTCGATCAGGACAAGCTCGTCGCGCAGGCCGCTCCGGCGGCCCGGCCCGCGGCGTGCGCCGTCTGACGTTCCGTGGGAACCGACGTGCCCCACCACGAGGATGATCTGCCGCCGTTTTCGCACCGGCTCAACGGCTGGTTCATGGCCTACGTGCGTCGCTACCTGCGCCGCCACTTCCATGCGGTCCGGCTCCTGAACGGGGCCGGCGGCGGGGCCGACCTGCCGGCGATCGCCGGGGAGCCCGTCCTGTTCTATTCGAACCATCCGGGCTGGTGGGATCCGCTCGTCTTCCTCTTTCTCGGAGCGAAACTCTTCCCGGGGCGGATGATCTACGGGCCGATCGACGCCGGGGCGCTCGGCAAATACAAGTTCCTCGAACGGATCGGCTTCATCGGGATCGAGCCGGGCACCTGGCGCGGCTCGGCGCGGTTCCTGCGGATGGCCCGGGCCGCCGGGCGGCGCACCGACGTGATCTTCTGGATGACGGCGCAGGGGGAGTTTGCCGATCCGCGGGAGCGGCCCGTGCACATCCGGCCGGGTGTCGGCCACGCGGCGGCCGCCGCCGCACGCGGCGTGATCGCGCCGCTGGCCCTCGAATACCCCTTCTGGAACGAACGGTTTCCGGAGGTGCTCGTGGCCTTCGGCCCCGCCATCCGGATCGCCGACGCTCCGGAACGGTCGCCCGAGGAGTGGACCGATCTGCTCGCCCGCGCGCTCGAGACGACGCAAGACCGGCTCGCCGAGGCGGCCAAGCGGCGCGACCCGTGTTGCTTCACCCCGCTGCTCGCGGGCCGCGTGGGGGTGGGGCTGGTCTATGACCTGGTCCGCCGCCTGAAGTGCTGGGCTCGGGGCGAGGCCTTCGACGCCTCGCACGGGGGTGAAGGGAAGACCACGGAGTCGGGGCGATGAGTTCTGTCGCCATCGCGATCCTCGCCGTGGCGGGCCTGTCGCTCGCGGCCCTCCCGGCCCTGCTCACGCTCGCGAACCTCCGGGCGTTCAGCCGCGCCCCGCCGTCCCCCGGTGCCGGCGGCCCGCCGCCGGCGGTGTCGGTGCTCGTGCCGGCGCGCAACGAGGAGCAGGCGATCGGCCGACTCTGTCGCGACGTGCTGGCGAGCGCGGGCGTCCGGGTGGAGCTCGTGATCCTCGACGACAAAAGCGAGGACCGCACCGCGGCGATCGTGCAGGGCATCGCCGCGGAAGATCCGCGGGTTCGGCTCGTCGCCGGAAATCCATTGCCGGCCGGCTGGTGTGGCAAGCAGCACGCCTGCTGGCAGCTGGCACAGGCCGCCGCGCACGACACCTGGGTGTTTCTCGACGTGGACGTGTCGCCGACGCCTGACGCCGTCGCGCGGGCGGTCGCATTTCTCGACGCCTCGGGGGCAGCGCTCGCGAGCGGCTTTCCGCGGCAGGCGACGACGTGCCTGCTCGACTGGCTGCTCCTGCCGCTGATCCACTTCATCCTGCTCGGGTTTCTCCCGATCGCCCGCAGCCGCACCGACAACGCGCCCGGCATGGCGGCCGGCTGCGGGCAGTTCTTCGTCACGCGGCGGGCCGATTACGAGCGGGCAGGGGGGCACGAGGCGATCCGCGGGTCGCTCCACGACGGCCTGAAACTGCCGCGGGCCTACCGCCGCGCGGGCCTGAAGACCGACCTCTTCGACGCGACCGACGTGGCCTCGTGCCGGATGTACGCGCGCGACGCCGACGTCTGGCGCGGCCTCTCCAAGAACGCGACCGAGGGCATCGGCAGCCCGGCCACGATCCTGCCGTTCACGCTCCTGCTCGCGGGCGGCCAGATCCTGCCGGTCGCGCTCGTCGCCTGGGGACTCGTCACGGGCTTCGTCGGCTGGCCGCGGTGGGCGATTCCGGTGGCATGCGCCGCCGCCGCCCTCGTCTGGGTGCCGCGGGTGCTCGAGGCCGTCCGCTTCCGCCAGAGCATCACGAGCGCCGTCGCCCACCCGCTGGGCATCGCCGTCTTTCTGGCGATCCAGTGGACGGCGCTGGTTCGGAAAGCGCTCGGCCTGCGGACGAGCTGGCGCGGCCGCACGCTCTCGCCCCAGTGACGGCCGCCGACGGGGCCTCGCGGCCGGTCAGGCACGCCCGTAGAGGGCCGCGACCAGGTTTCGCGTCCGTGGACCGGGGAGCGTTCCCGGTTGCATGGCGCTCGGAATGAACGCGAACCCGAGCCCCCGCGCGGGGTCGGCGAAGGCGAGGGATCCGCCCGCGCCCGGGTGGCCGAAGGCGGCGGGCGCGGGGCCGTAGACGCCGTGGTCGTTCGTCATGAACCCGGCGGAAAAGGAGGTCTGCTCGATGAGCACCCGATCCGGGCCGCTGCTCGCACGGCGACTCATCGCGGCCCGCGTTTCCACGCCGAACAGCGGCCCGCCGCCATCCGCCAGCAATGAGTAGAACCGGGCCAGAGCATCGGCGGTGGCGAGGGCTCCCAGCGACGGGAGTGACGCGCAGCGCATGGCGGGGGCGTTCATGATCGCGGGAGTGAGGATGCCTCCCGGTTCGCTCAGGGCCCGGCGTGTGAGCGAGGCGGTGTCGGCAAACGCCCGGGAAAACGGCCCCGGCGTCGGGAGTGCCTTGGGGGCGATGACGGTGGCAGCCGTGTCGGCCAGTTCGGCGGGAATCCCGAACCAGAGCTCGAGGCCGAGCGGCTCGCGAAAGACGCGGTCCCAGTAGGAGCCGAGCGTCGCGCCGGTCACGCGGCGGACGATCTCGTCGAGCAGGAAGCCGAACGTCCGCGCGCCGTAGCCGTGGCTTCCATCGACCGCCCAATTGGGCGGCTGTGCCGCCAGCGCGGCCGCCACCGCTTCGTGATCGGTGATCGACAGCCCGCGCCGTTCGATCGCGGCGAGGCCCGCACGGTGCGAAAGCAACTCGAGCAGCGTGATGCGTTCCTTGCCCGAGGCCGCGAACTCCGGCCAGAGGGCCGCGACCGGCGTGTCCAACGGGATGCCCTTCCCGTCGAGCGCGTGCAGGGCGCAGGCGGCGGCGACCCCCTTGCTCGCCGACCAGATGAGACAGGGGGTCGTCGCCGTCCAGGCTCGTCCCGGGGCCGCCTCGCCGTCCTGGAGGGAGAGCAGCGGCTGTCCGTGCCGCCACAGGGCAACCGCCGCACCGCCGCCGAAACCGCCCGCCGCTGGGCCGCCGACCACTTCCCCGAAGGCCCGGCGGAGGCGGGCGACGGCTGCCGCGGGCTCGAAGCCCGCCACGTCGTGCACCTCAGGATCGATCCGCATGGTCGGCCATCTTTCCTCACGGCGCTCGCGCGGGGTCAGCCGCGTCGGGCGAGCGACCGGGACCGGGTCACCCGCGCGACCGCTTCGGCGACGCTGTCGGCGACCGCCGTGAAGTGCCCCATCTTGCGGCCCGGCCGCGGCTCGCTCTTGCCGTAGAGATGCAGGCTCACGCCCGGCACGCCGAGCGCCGAGGCCCAGTCGGGCGTGCCGTTTTCCCAGCAGTCGCCCAGGAGGTTGGCCATCGCCGCCGAAGCCAGTTGCCGCGTCGAGCCGAGCGGCAGGCCGCAGACCGCGCGGACCTGCTGCTCGAACTGGCTCGTCTCACAGGCGTTGATCGTGAGGTGGCCCGAGTTGTGGGTTCGCGGCGCGATCTCGTTGACGAGCACCTGCCCGTCGCGCGTCACGAAAAACTCCACGCAGGCCACCCCCTCCACGCCGAGCGCCGCCAGGATCTGCTTCGTGGTCTGCACGGCGGTCGCAAGCACGGGTTCCGGCAGGCCCGCCGGAACCGACGACACGTCGAGAATGTGATGGGCGTGGTCGTTTCGCGACGGGGCGAACGCGGCGGTCTGCCCGTCGATGCCCCGCGCGGCGACGACCGCGATCTCGCAGTCGAAATCGATCCAGCCTTCCAGCACCAGTTCCCGCGGCCCCTGCGCCGATTCCCCGAGCGCCGCCCACGCGGCGTCGATGTCGCCCGGTGCCGTCAGCCGCCGCTGCCCCTTGCCGTCGTAGCCGAAGGCCGCCGTCTTGAGGACGGCCGGCAGCCCGATGACCTCCACGGCCGCGTGCAGTTCCGCTCGCGACCGGACGATGCGGTGCGGCGCACAGGAAAACCCGTGCCGCGCGAGAAAGGCTTTTTCCCGGGCCCGGTCCTGCGTGACGAAGAGCACGTCCGGGTGCGGCCGGACCGGCACCGCCGCGGCGAGCACCCGGCCTGCCTCGGCGGGCACGTTCTCGAATTCGAACGTCACGCAATCGAGCGACCGGGCCGCGGCTGCGAGAAACGCCCCGTCGCCGTAGTCGCCGACGTGCACGCGGTCGCAGTGCCGCGCCGCCGGGCAGTCGGCGGTGTCGGAGATCGCCTCGACCCGATAGCCCATGCGCTTGGCGGCCGCGGCGAACATCGCGCCGAGTTGGCCGCCGCCGAGGATGCCGAGCGTGGCACCGGGAAGGATCGGGCTGGCGCTGCGGTCCGGCACGCTCACCGCTCCGACGTCCGTTCCGACCAGCTCTCGCCATTCCCATCGAGTTGGTCATCGGCGAGCACGCGGGCCGTCTGCTTGGCCCGGTAGGCGACGAGTCGGTCCCGCAGGCCGGCGTCTTCGAGGGCGAGGATCGCGATCGCCAGCAGGGCGGCGTTCGCGGCGCCCGCGGGCCCGATCGCCAGCGTGCCGACGGGGATGCCCGCCGGCATCTGCACGATCGAGAGGAGCGAATCGACTCCCCGGAGCATCGACGATTCGACCGGCACGCCGAGCACGGGCAGATGCGTCTGGGCTGCGAGCATGCCGGGCAGATGGGCCGCGCCGCCGGCGCCCGCGATGATCACCTTGAGACCGCGGTTGGCCGCCCCGAGCGCGTAGTCGGCGAGCTTTCCGGGAGTGCGGTGGGCCGACACCACCTCGCAGGCGTGCGGCACGCCGAACTGGTCCAGGATCTCGGCGGCCCGCTGAAGCGTGGCCCAGTCGGACCGGCTGCCCATCACGACGCCGACCAACGGAGCGGGGGAGGGGGGCACGGCGACTTCCTGGATGGGGTGCGGCCGCGGCGGCCCGGCAACGGGCTTCGCGGCCGCGGTGGGAAGCGTTCATCTTGCTCTTGGCGACCGGGCGTTGCAAGGTTGTCGGCATGGCCCGCACGCTTCCCGACATCCTGCGGTGCGACTGGCCGGCGGAAATGCCCGAGCCACCGGCACAGACCATCCAGGCGCTCGAACGCGCCGCCGCGGTGCTGCGCCGCGGCGGCCTCGTCGCCATCCCCACCGAGACGGTCTACGGCCTCGCGGCCGACGCCCTCGACGAGGAGGCGGTGGCGGGCATCTTCCGGGCGAAGGGCCGGCCCGCCTCGAATCCGCTCATCGTGCACGTGGCCGATGCCGGGATGGCCCGGTCCCTCGCCGGCGCCTGGCCCGCGGCGGCCGAGGCGATCGCCGCCCGGCACTGGCCGGGGCCGGTGACGGTCGTGGTGCCGCGGGGCACCCGCATCCCCGACATCGTCACGGCCGGCGGCCCGACCGTCGCGCTGCGGTGTCCGGATCATCGGCTCGCGCGCCGCTTGATCGCCACGCTGGGCCGGCCGCTCGCCGCGCCCAGCGCCAACCGGTCCGAGGCCCTCTCGCCCACCACGGCCCATCACGTGCTCGAAGGGCTGGGCCCTCGGGTCGAACTGATCCTCGACGGCGGCCCCTGCGGCCGCGGCATCGAATCGACCGTCATCGATTGCACGACCGATCCGCCGCGCATCCTCCGCCCCGGGCCGCTCTCCCGCGCGAGTCTCGAAGCGGCGGTCGGGGGGCCGGTGATCTGGCCGGAGCCGACCGCTGCAGCGGACGTCCGGCACGAGCCCGCGAGAGCGCCCGGCCAGCAGACCCGTCATTACGCCCCGAAGACTCCGCTCGAAGCGTCGGCCTGTGCGGTCGGCCGCGTGGCCGAGCTGCTCGGTTCCGGCAAACGCCTCGGCTGGCTGACCTCCCGCACCGCCGATCCGGAGATCCGGGCGCTGGCCGCTTCCCGCGATCTGGTGATCGTGCCGATGCCGGCCGATCCCGACGCCTTCGCCGCGCAGTTCTACGCGACGCTCCACGCGCTCGACCAGCGCGGACTCGATCGGATCGTGGTCGATGCGCCGCCGGACACGGAGCCCTGGCGGGCGGTTCGCGACCGGCTCGCCCGGGCCACCGGCTAGCCCACGGACGCCGGGGCGAGGATGTCGCGGAGGGCGGAGGCGATGTCGGGGAAGCGGAACACGAAGCCCGTGTCCAAGGCCACCCGCGGGATCACGCGCTGCGAGGCAAACAGCACCTGCGCGAACTCGCCGAACAGGAGCCGCAGCCCGAGGTAG
>JBEIQP010000004.1:0-57782 GCA_040376455.1 Planctomycetaceae bacterium
CTTGAGCAGGTGGGCCTCGGCGGGGCGGCGCGGCGGCCGCTGCAGACGCTTTCGAAGGGGATGCGGCAGCGGGCCAAAATCGCCGGAGCGATCGCGCACGACCCCGACCTCCTCGTGCTCGACGAGCCGTTCGTCGGCCTCGACCCGGTGGCACGGCACGACGTGGTCGAACTGGTCCGCGGCTGGCGCCGGTCGCGCAGCCTGATCGTGGCCAGCCACCTCCTGCACGAGATCGAGGCCCTCGACGCGGGGCTGGCCGTCATCCTCGGGGGCCGGCTCGTGGCCAGCGGCGACGCCGCCGAGATCCGTAGCCTGATCGACACCCTGCCGGCCGAGGTGCGGGTCACCTGCGACGGTCCGCGGCGGCTCGCGGAGATCATCTGCGGCACCGACCTCGCCGACGGCATGCGGTTCGAAGGGGAGCGCGTCGTCGTGATCGGCTCGCGGCGGCCCCGGGCGCTGACCGAGCGGATCGCGCAGATCGCGGCGGACGGCGGGATCGAGGTCCGCGGCATCGTGGCGGGCGACCGCTCGCTCGAGGGCGTCTTCGACCAACTCGTGCGGCTGCATCGCGGAGCCCGGCCATGACGATGCTCGCCGAAACGATGGCCGTGGCCGGCTTCCAGTTGCGGAGGATGCTGACGCCGCAGCGGGTGGTGATCGGACTCCTCGGGGCGGTGTTTCCGGCGGCGGTGCTCCTGGCGGCGCGGCGGATCGGCGGCCAGCTCGACCGGAACTTCGCGGTGCTGCTCGTCCATGCGCTGATTCCCGAGGCGATCTGCATGCTCGGGCTGCTGGTGACGATGTGCCCCGCCGTCGCCGACGAACTCGAGCGCGGCACGTGGGCCTACGTGGCGACCCGCCCACGGGGCCGCCGCGCGCTCCTGCTGGGCACCTACGTCGCCGCGGTGGCGTGGACCTGCGGCGTGGCGTTGATCGCGGTCGTGCTGGCGCTGGCCGCGGCCGGCGTCTCCGGGGGCGGCGGGCTGGCGGCGATGTTCGGCGGCCTCGTGCTGCTCTCCGCCGTCGGTCGCGGCGCGCTCTTCGCCCTGCCGGCGGTCGTGGTGCCGAAGCGGGCCCTGGTGGCGAGCGTGGGCGTCGCCATCGTGGTCGAATATCTGGCCGGGTTTCTGCCGGCGATCGTCAACCAGGTGACGGTGAGCCTGCGGTTGCGCAGCCTGCTGGTATCGTGGATGGACTGGCGCCGCCAGTTGCCGGTGGAGTTTTCCATGATCCTCGACCCGAATCCCGCCTGGGTGCAGATCGGCGCCGTGATCGTGCTCGCTGGCGTGTTGCTCGCGGCCGCGGTGCTGATCCTCGAACGCCGGCAGTTCCCGCCGGCCGATGAGTCGTGACATGATCGAAGTGATCGACCTCGTCAAGCACTACCGCGCCGCCGACGGCACGGTCGTGCGCGCCGTGGACGGCGTGTCGCTGGAGGTGCGGCCGGGCGAGATGGTCGGCCTGCTGGGCGCCAACGGCGCCGGCAAGACGACCACGATGCGGGTGCTCGCCACGCTGCTCCGGCCCACGACGGGAACGGCGCGGATCGCCGGGTGCGACGTGCGCACCCATCCGATCGGCGCCCGGCGGCACCTGGGATACGTCTCGGCCACGACCGGCGTGCCCGACAGGCTCACGCCGCGCGAAATCCTCCGCTCCTACGGCCGCATCCACGGGCTGGGGCCGGACGTCCTCGAAGACCGCGTGGAGAAGCTCGTGGGCGTGCTCGATCTGCGGTCCTGCGCCGATCGTCCGTGCGGGCGGCTGTCCTCCGGCCAGCGGCAGCGGGTGTCGCTCGGCCGGGCGTTGGTGCACGATCCGCAGGCGCTCGTGCTGGACGAGCCGACCAGCGCCCTCGACGTGATGGGCTCGCGGGACCTGCTCGATTTTCTCGTGACGCTGCGGTCGCAGGGGCACGCGATCCTGCTCTCGACCCATCGGCTGCACGAGACGGAACGGCGCTGCGATCGGTTCGTGATCATCGATGCCGGGAAGGTGGTGGCCCAGGGCACGCGCGAAGCGCTCGCCGCCGGCCGCCCGGGCGGCCTCGAGGAGGCGTTCTTCGCCGCCGTCGCCCGCCCCGCACCCGCGGAGGTCGTGCCATGAGCGGCGAGATCGGCTGGCGGGAGCGGCTGCGGGCCGCGGGTGCCGTCGCGCGGCGGGACCTGCTCGAATTCGTCCGCGATCGGCGCACGCTGTTCATCACGCTCCTGATGCCGATGGCGATGTATCCCGTGCTCGCCCTGTCGAGCACCCTCGGCCTGCGGACGGCGCTGTCGGACCTCGAGGCGCAGCAGGCCCCGCGACCGCTCGCGATCGTGGCCTCCGGGCCCGACGCCCCGCGGTTCGCCGCCCGGCTCGACATAATCGCGAACGACGAATCCCGGTTGCCGCACCCGGACTGGCCGGCCTCCCTCACGATCGACGTGCAGCCGCCCGACCGGGCCAAAGCCCTGTTCGAGGAGGGCAAGGCCGACGTCTGGCTCGACGTCGCCTCAGGCGCGATCGGCGAACTCGACGGCGATGGCACCGTGAAGCTGGCGGCCCGCGTGGCGGGAAGCGGCGCCACCGAGCGCCGGATCCGGGAGCACGTCACGGCGGTGATGCGCCGTCTCGCGGATGTCACGCGGCAGCGGCGGATCGCCCGGGCGGGGCTCCCCCGGACGACGCTCGAGCCGCTGGTGATCGACTTCGTGGGCGGGACGCAGCCGGCCTCGGCGCCGGCCCTGCGCGGCGTCGTGCCGACGGCGGCGGGCGCGGTGCTCGTGCTCCTCGCCCTCTTGACCGCGACGGGGGCGTTTTATCCGGCGATCGACGCGATCGCCGGCGAGAAGGAACGGGGCACCGTCGAAACGCTCCTCATCGCCCCCTGCGGGCCCGGCGACATCGTGCTCGGGAAGTTTCTGGCCGTGTTCGCCGTCACCCTCATGACGTTGGCGATGAACGCGTTGTCGATCGCGCTCACGGCGGCGGTGTTGCTCGGCTATCTGCCCGACGACGTGCGGCTCGGCGTGGGGGCCGCGCGGGCGGCGGCCTGCGCCGGAGTGACGCTGGTCGGCTACGTCGGCCTGGCGGCGCTGGCGGCCGCGATGTGCCTGGCCGTGACCGCCGCGTCGAAGAGCGTCAAGGAGGCGCAGAACACGCTGACCCCCGTGATCCTGCTCGTCAGCGCCCTGGCGGGATCGGCGCTGCTGCCCGGTCGCGAGGGCCACGGCTGGTTCGCCGCGGTGCCGTTCGCCGGCCAGGTCGCGATCGCGAAGGCGACGCTGGCCGGAGAAGCCGCCGGCAAGGCGACCCCGGTCGTGACGGGCGGGCTGGTGGCGTCGCTGGCGCTCTCGCTCCTCTCGAGCGCGGCTTTGACGTGGCTGCTGCTGCGGACGACGGCCGGGATGATCACCGACGAGGAATTGCTCTTCCGCGGGCCCGACTCGGCCTCCGGCGTGTTCAAGCGGCCCGCGGCGCGGAGGCGGCCGACGCCGGCCGAGGGGTTCGTCGTCGTGCTCGCGGGGCTGGCGGCGCTCTGGTATTCGCAGGGGATCGCGCCCGAGGATCTGGCCCGCGCGCTGCCGCTGCAGCAGGCCCTGGCGGTGGTGCTGCCGCTGGTCGCCGCGACCTGGTGGCAGCGGGTCGATGCGGTGGAGACCTTCGGCCTGCGGTGGCCGTGCGGTGGCGGGGCCCGCGGCTGGGGCGCCGTCGTCGCGGCCGCCCTGGCCGGCCTGGGGATGTTCGCGGTGGGCGCGACGCTCTTGCTCGCGCTGCGGGGCACGGCACTCTCCCCGGAGGCCCGCCGCCTCTCCGAGCGGGTGGTCGATCTCGTGCAGCGGACGCCGTGGTGGTTCTCGTGGGCCTTGATCGCCCTGGTGCCGGCGGTGTGCGAGGAACTGTTCTTTCGGGGGTGGCTCCTGTCGGCCCTGCGGAGCGAGCGGGAGGCGCGCGGTCGCACGGCGGCGGCCGTGGCGCTGCAGGCGGCGGCGTTCGCGGTCTTTCACCTGCTGCCGGAGCGGATGCCGCAGACGCTGCTCCTGGGCCTCTTGACCGGCTGGATGGTGGTCCGCTCCGGGAGCCTCGTGCCGGCGATCGTCGCCCACGTCGTCCACAACAGCGTGCCGCTCGTCCTGCTGGCGTTGGCGGGCGGGGCGGAAACGACGCCCGCCACGGTCGAATCGACCGGGCTCCCCCCGTGGACCCGCGCGGCCGCGGCGGGCTCCCTGATCCTGGGCGTGGTGCTGTTCAGCCTGATCGCGCGTCCTCGCACGGCGGCGTCGGCAGCCGTGCCACCGCATGACCGATGGCGACCTCGAGGGAATCAAGAATGACAACGCTGATGTCGAGATGCGCGCCTGTGCTGCTCGTGGCGGGGATCGCGTGGGCGTGGGGCGGGCCGGCCGGCGCGGAGCCGCAGCACGACCCGGCCCCACAGGCTCCCGCCGCGGAGCAGGAGGCGAGCCGGAAGCTCCGTGTGGCGGCGTTGCCGATCGCATCGGCGCTCGAGTGGAACGGCGACAAGCCTACGGGCGTGATGGTCGATGTCTGGGAGGATCTGGCGGGAAGGCTCGGCCGGGCGGCGGAGTTGCAGCGTGTGGCGACCTTCCCGGGCCTGCTGGAAGCGGTCCGGGACGGGAGCGCCGACGTCGGCCTCGGGCCGGTCGCGATCACGGCCGAACGCGAGCGCATGATCGACCTCACCCACCCGATCTTTCATTCCGGACTGCGGATCGCCGTCCGCCAGCGGACGAGCACCGGCTTCACGTCGGCCCTCGAGTCGCTCGTCTCGTGGCGGCTGCTCGAGCTCATCGGGCTCGTGTTGGCCCTGGCGATCGCTTCGGGGCATCTGCTCTGGTGGTTCGAGCGGCGCAACAATCCCGACTCGTTTCCCCGGTCGTATCTCCGGGGCGTGTGGGAAGCGACCTGGTGGATCGCCTCGACGATCGTCACGGGCGGCTGCGACAACAAGCACGTCGCCAGCGTGCTGGGCCGCGCGGTCGCCTTCGCCTGGATGGTCGGGGGGATCCTGCTCGTCGCGGCATTCACGAGCATCCTCACGGCCGAGATGACGGCGGATCGCGTGACGGGCACCATCCACGGCCCGCGCGACCTCGCCGGCCGAACAGTCGGCTGCCAGCAGGCGGCGGTCGCGGTGCAATCGGTGCGGCAGCGGGGGGGTATTCCGCAGGAGTTCGCCGACATGGGCGACGCCCTCGACGCCCTGCAGCTCGGCATGGTGGAAGCGGTCGTCGCGGAGAACCAGCAGCTGATGTATCTCGTCAATCAGCCGAACCGGGCGAACCTGCGGCTGATCGGCCCGGTCTTCGAGTCCTTCGACTTCGGCATGGCCCTGCCCAACGGCAGCCCGCTCCGCGAGGAACTCAACGCCGCGATCCTGCAGATGCGGGAGGACGGGTCGCTCGGCCGGATGATGGAGCGGTGGCTCGGCCGGCACGACTGAGGCCGCGGCCGGCCCCGAAGGTGATCAGGACGGCCAGGTCCTCGTCGTCCTCGAACGGATCGAAGTCGCCGTCGAACGGCCCGTAGACGTGCTGGATGGCTGGGCGGGAAAACATGATGCGGTTCCTCGTCCCTCAACTCCACACTCGGGCCGCACGGGAATCAACTTGGCTGGAAAGCGGGTGAAAAGCCGCTATCCTGACCCCCATTCCGCACCTCACGCCCCGCCCGCACACCCCCTCTTTGTGGTGACTCCATGGCCACGTCCCCCGTCGCCCCGACCTCGCGCGATCCCTGGTTCCAGGATCGCTTCGCCCAGCGCATCGGCGGCGCCCTCTACGGCAAGGGCAACGAGATCTACAAGTTCGAGCTGATCAAGCGGGCCAAGCGGCAGGCGCTCGCCGACCATCCGGAGCGGCGCATGCTCGACTTCGGCATCGGGGAGAACGACGAGATGGCGCCGGAGGGCGTGCGGGCCGTCATGCGGCGCGAGATCGACCGGCCCGAGAACCGCGGCTATGCCGACAACGGCATCGCGGCGTTCAAGGAGGCGGCGGCCGCCTTCATGCAGCGGGAGTTCGGCGTGACGCTCGATCCCGTCACCGAGGTCAACCATTGCATCGGATCGAAGACGGCCTACGCGATGCTCCCCGCCGCCTTCATCGATCCGGGCGACGTCACGCTCATGACCGTGCCCGGCTATCCGGTCGCCGGCACGGCCACCCGCTGGTTCGGCGGTGTCGTCCACCGGCTGCCGCTCGTGCCGGAAAACGATTTCTTTCCCGACCTCGAGGGGATTCCGGCAGACGTGCTCGCCCGCACCAAGATGCTGGTGCTCTGCTACCCCAACAGCCCCACCGGCAAGACGGCGACCCGGGAGTTTTACAAGCGGGTCGTCGAGTTCGCGCTGCGGCACCGGATCATCGTCGTCCAGGACGCGGCCCACATCATGCTGTCGTACGACGACGAGCCGCTCTCGTTTCTCTCGGTGGACGGCGCCAAGGAGGTGGGCGTCGAGGTCCACTCGATGTCGAAGGGCTTCCACATGATCGGCTGGCGGCTGGGCTGGGTGTGCGGCCACGAGAAGATCGTGCGGGCCTTTGCGGACGTGAAGGACAACTGCGACTCCGGTCAGTTCATGGCGATTCAGAAGGCGGGGGCCGCGGCCCTCGCCGACCCGGAGATTCCGCGGCGCGTCCGCGAGAAATACCGCCGGCGGCTCGAAAAGCTGGTGGGGGTGCTGCGGGCTGTCGGATTCGACTGCGAAATGCCCGGCGGCACCTACTTCCTCTACACGAAGGCGCCGCAGGGCGCGGGCGACCGCGTTTTCGCCACGGCGCAGGACGCGAGCCAGTTCCTGATCCACGACCTGTCGATTTCCACCGTGCCCTGGGACGACTGCGGTTCCTACCTCCGGTTCTCCGTCACCTACGAGGCGGATGACGAGTCGGCCGAAGACGATCTCATGGCCGAGACCCATGCCCGCCTGCAACGCGCCCGACTCAAGTTCTGACCCACGTCGTGATCCATGCCGTGGGTCCGGCCGGGCCCACTCCCGCCTCGAGCCCTTTTTCCATCGGAGTCGCATCGATGCATCGTCCGACCCTGTCCCGCGTGGCCCTGATCCTCTTCCTCGCCGGGTTGCTGCTGCCGGCGGCCGGCTGTGGCACGAAGGCGAAGAAGAAGCCGGCCACGATCGCCCAGAAGTTGGAGCAGGCCCGCGCCCAGAAGACGCCCGAGGCCCAGGCCCGGGAGCTGATCAAGGTGGCGCGGTCGCAGTTTCGATCGGGAGACAAGGTCGGGGCCGCCAAGACGCTCGCCGAGGCCAAGGGGCTGATCCCGGCCGACGGCGAGGCGGTCATCGCCGGGGCGCGGCTGGTGGAAATCGCCGAAGTCTACGCCCAGATGGACGACCGCAAGCCGGCGCGCGAGGTGATGAAGCAGGCGCTCGAGGCGGTCGGCCGGATCGAGGATCCGATCAGCCGGATCCGGCAGTTGGCCGACGCGGGCGCCATCTACGGCGCGAAGGCGGGCGGCCTGGGCGACTCGAAGGCGGCGCGGGAGGCATTCGACAAGGCCTCCGAGGCCGCGGCGAGCGTGGAGGAACGGTTCAAGGCGCAGGCCCTGGCGGCGATCGCGGCGGGATATGCCAAGGCGGGGCTCGCCAAGGACGCCGCCAAGATGGTGGACGAGTTGGAGGCGAGCGCCCGGGCGATCGAGGAGCCGCGGCCGAAGGCGGAGGCGCTCGCCGCCGCCGCGAACGTGCTGGCGCAGAACGGCGACAAGGAGAAGGCGGCGGGCCTGCTCGACGAAGCCGCCGCGGCGGCCAAGAGCATCACGCAACACGAGAACAAGACCTACGCGCTACTGGCGGTGACGGCCGCCTCCATCGCCGCCGGCGACGCGAAGTCGGCGACGGCGCTTGTGAAGCTCGCCGAGAAGGAGGCTGGGCTCATCGGCGATCCCGAGGCCCAGAAGAACGCAATCGAGAAGGTGCGCGCGATGCAGGGGGATCTCGCGCGGCGCGCGAAGTAGCCGCGGCTTCGCGTCAGCGGCTCTTGCTGACGACCTTGAGCGCCTCCAGGGCCCGCAGCCGGGCCTCGGCGTGATTCACGATCGGCTCCGGGTAGCCGCCCCCGAGCGCGGCTTCCTCCGGCGCGTGGATGGCGGCGGCCGAGACCCGGGCGAGCTCAGGCACCCAGCGGTGGACGTAGTCGGCCGCGGGATCAAACGACTTGCCCTGGCTCGTCGGATTGAAGATGCGAAAGTAGGGCGCCGCGTCGGCTCCGCAGCCCGCGGCCCACTGCCAGCCCAGCGTGTTGGAGGCCAGGTCGGCATCGACCAGCGTGTCCCAGAACCACCGCGCCCCCTCGAGCCACGAGATGCGGAGGTCCTTCACGAGGAAGCTCGCCACGATCATCCGCACGCGGTTGTGCATCCAGCCGGTCGCCCAGAGTTGTCGCATGCCCGCGTCCACGATCGGGAATCCGGTGCGGCCCCGCTGCCAGGCCCGCAGACCCACGGGATCGTCCACCCACGGAAACCGCGCGTAGTCGCCGCGGAGCGGCTGGAGGGTCGTGTGGGGAAAGTGGTAGAGCAGGTGCGAGGCGAACTCCCGCCAGCCGAGTTCCCGGAGGTAGACCTCGGGGCTTCCCGTGATGGATGCGGCCGGCCGGCCGCCGACCGCCGCGCGGACGGTATGCCAGACCCGCCGCGGTGAAATCTCCCCGAAGTGGAGATGCGGGCTCAGGCCGCTGGTGCCGTCGTGATCGGGGCGGTCGCGATCGGTGCCATAGTCGCCGAGACGGTTCTCGAGAAACCCACGGAGCCGCTTCTGCGCGGGCGCCTCGCCGGGCTTCCAGGTCCGCTCCATCGTCGTCGCCCAGTCGATCCGGGGCAGCAGCGCGAGCGATTCGAGCGACAGGCTCTTCAGGCCGTTGGCGGTCCGGGGCCGTGCTGCCTGGAGCGACCGGGGCGCCGGCAGCGGCTCCGGCGGCTCGGTGCGGGCCAGCAGCGACCGCCAGAAGGGAGTGAAGACCTGGTAGGGCTTCCCCTCCTTCGTCGCCACCTGCTGCGGCTCGAAGAGCAACGAGCCGTTGAAGCTTTCGACGGTCAGGCCGTCGGCCCCGAGCGCCGTCTTGATCCCCGTGTCGCGGGCGATCGTGGCGGGTTCGTAGCGGCGGTTCCAGGCCACGTGCGTCGCCCCGCAGCCGCGGGCGAGTTCGCGCAGGGCCTCGAGCGTGGGGCCGCGGCGGATCACGAGCGGCGCCCCCGCCTTCGCCAGCGACGTCGCGAGGCTCTCGAGCGACCGGTGCAGCCACCAGCGCGACGCGGCGCCCGGCTCCCACGGGGCCTCCTCCTCGGGCGCCCAGATGAAGGCCGGCACGACCGCCCCCCGGGCCGCGGCCGCGGCCAGTGCCGGGTTGTCCTCGAGCCGCAGGTCGTGCCGCAGCCAAACAATCGTGGTGTCGCTCACTTCAGGTTCTCCTGCGGGGCTGTCGGCCGTCGGTTGGGGATATCGGAGGGATTCGCGCCGGCGGCCGCCGGATCGTCACACGGTGGGCATCTCGAAACCCGGGCGGGGTGTCCGGGTGGCAAACGCCGCCGCCTGCTCGTCGCCGACGATCGTTTCGGCCGCAGGATCCCAGCGGATCGCCCGGCCTAGGCGGGCCGCGATCGCCGCGAGGTGGCAGGTGTTCAGGGCGATCGCATGGCCGACCACGTCGGAAATCGGCAGCCCGCCTTCGCGGAGGCAACGGTGGAAGTGTTGCTTGTGCCCCTCCGCCGGCTTGCCGCGAAACAGGGCCGTCCGGTCCTCGTCCGTGTAGGCGTCCCTGTCCCAGCCCTCGTCGATGGGCGTGCCGGTGATCCGGCGGCGGTTGACGAACACGCTCCCCCGCGCCCCCTCGAAGAGAATGCCGTCGTCGTCGTCGCTGGCGAGGATCATCTCGACGCCGCTGGCGAAGCGGCACCTCACGCGGAACTCCTGCGCCGTGTTGTAGCAGTCGGCGACCGTCGGAACGCCGTCCCGGAAGGGGACGGGGTGGCGGGTGTGGGTGGCCTCGATCTCCACCGGCCCCTTGCCGGGGGTGTCTTCGCCGAGCGCCCATTGGGCGACATCGACATGATGCGCCCCGCGGTCGGTGAAGGCGCCGCCGGAGTATTCGTACCACCAGCGAAAGGAATCCCGGCACCGCTGCGGGCAGTAGTCGGCCCACGGAGCCGGACCGAGCCACCGATCCCAGTTGAATCGCTGCGGCACCGGCTCGGCGGGAAACGGGCCGCCGGCCGGCCCCGTCCTGAGCCGCACCGTCACCCGCCGGATGGGCCCCAGGATTCCCTTGCGGACGATGTTCACGGCACGCAAGAACCGGTCGCGGTCGCCGCGTTGCTGCGTGCCGATGAAGAACTGCTGCCGGGGGTGTTTCGCCGCCGCCGCGCGGGCCAGACGGCTCTCCTCCAGCGTGAGCGACAGCGGCGCTTGGCAGAAGACGTGCTTGCCGGCCTGCAGTGCCTCGATCGCGATCTTCACGTGCCAGGGATCGTGGGTGGCGATGCTCACGACATCCACGTCGGGCCGGTCGAGCACCCGCCGGTAGTCCTCGTAGTCGGGAATCCGCCCCGCGCCGATTTGGGCGTTGTATTTCGCCCGATCCGCCCGCCAGAAATCGACGTCGCAGACCGCGACGATGTCGCCGAAGCGGGCGTGCTGCTCCGCGTCGGTCATGCCCATCGCGCCGAGCCCGATGCAGCCGATGCCGGGCCGGTCGTTCGCCTCCGCCGCCGCGAAGGCCGGGCGGCTCCAGGAGACGGAGGCCGCCCAGGCCGCGCCGCCGCCCGCCAGCGTTTGGCCGAGAACGGAGCGGCGCGTGGCCCGTCGTGCGCGTGGCATGGTCAGACGCGCGGGATCTCGAATCCCTTCCGCGGCGTGCGGGCGGCGAACGATGCCGCCTGTTCGTCGCCGACGATCTTCTCCGCGACCGGATCCCACGTGATCGTGCGGCCGAGTCGCGCGGCGATCGCGGCGAGGTGGCAGGTGTTCATCGCGATGATGTGGCTGAAGACGTCCGACACCGGCAGGCCCCCCTCGCGGATGCAGCGGAAGAAATTCCGCTTGTGCTCCTCGGGCGGCTTGCCCTTGTAGAGGGCCTTGACGTCGTCGTCGGTGAACTGGTCCTTGTCCCAGCCCTCCTCGATCGGTTTGCCGACGATCCGATCGCGATTGACGAAGATGCGGCCCTTGGTCCCCGTGAACGTGATGCCGTTGTCGCCGCGGCTGGTGACCACCATCTCGACGCCGCTGGCGAAGCGGCACTTCACGGCGAAGTCGTAGGCGGTGTTGTACCAGTCGTCGAGTGTCGGAGAGCCGTCCTTGAAGGGCACCGGGTGTCGCGCATCGACGCCGTCGATCGACACCGGACCCTTGCCCCGAGTGTCCTCGCGCAAGGCCCACTGGACGATGTCGATGTGGTGCGCGCCCCAGTCGGTGAACTTGCCGCCGGAGTATTCGTACCACCAGCGGTAGTTGTGGTGGCAGCGATGGAGCCGGTACGGAACGAGCGGCGCCTGGCCCAGCCACATGTCCCAGTTCAGGTTCTTCGGGACGTCCTCCACCGGGAAGGCGCCCCCGAGCACGCCCCCGTCGATGCCGACCGTGACCGTGCGGATGTCGCCGAGCAGGCCCTTGTGGACCATGTTCACGGCCCGGAGGAACAGGTTCCGTTCGCTCCGCTGCTGCGTGCCGATGAAGAACTGCTGCTTGGGATACTTCTCGGCCGCGGCGCGGGCCAGTTGATTCTCCTCGAGCGTGAGCGAGAGGGGCTTCTGGCAGAAGACGTGCTTGCCGGCCTGCAGCGCCTCGATCGCGATCTTCACGTGCCAGGGGTCGTGGGTGGTGATGCTCACGACATCGATGTCGGGCCGCTCGAGCACCTTCCGGTAATCGCCGTAGGCGGCGGCCTTGCCGGCGCCGACGCGGACGTCGTACCGCCCCCGGTCGAGGTTCTTCGTGTCCACGTCGCAGACGGCGACGATGTCGCCGAACGCGGCATGCTCGCGGGCGTCGCGCATGCCGATGCCGCCCATGCCGATGCAGCCGATGGCGGGGCGGTCGGTGGGCGACTCGTTGGCAAACCCGGGGGTGGTTCCGGCGATGAAGGGCACGAAGCCGCCGGCGGCAGCCGCCGAGGTGGTGCCCGCCAGGGCGGTGCCCATGAATCGCCGCCGCGATGACCGCATCGAACCTGCCATGCTCGCTGCCTCCGACCAGAACGGAACTCGAACGGCCCGGCAGTCTACCGTGTCGTCGTCGGGGCCCGCCACCGGCGCGGCGCCGGTCAACCCGGCGGCGTCAGCAGGGCGGCGTGGAGGATCTCCACGGGGTGCAAGGCCATCCGGCCGGTGCCGTCCTTGATCTGGTGGCGGCAACTGGTGCCGGGCGCGGCGATGAGCGCCTCGGCGGCGGTGGCGCGGACCGCCGGAAAGAGCACGAGATCCCCGATCCGCATCGAGATCGCGAAATGCTCGCGCTCGTAGCCGAACGAGCCCGCCATGCCGCAGCAGCCGCTGGGAATCACCTCCACCGCATAGTGACGCGGCAGGCGCAGGATCGCCGCGGAGGGCTCGACCGAGGCGAGCGCCTTCTGATGGCAGTGCCCGTGCAGCTTCACCTGGCGGGCCGCGGTCGTGAAGGCCTCGCTGCCGATCCGTCCCCGCGCGGCCTCGCGGGCCAGAAACTCGTCGATCAGCCACGTCCGCGCGGCGAGCCGCCGGGCGGCCGGGGCCAGGTCGGCCGGCACGAGGTCGGGGTATTCGTCGCGGAATCCGAGAATCGCCGAGGGCTCGATGCCGACGAGCGGCGCCTCGTCCGACACGACCGGATCGAGGGCCGCCACGTTCCTGGCCGCGAGGTCGCGGGCCTCGCGCAGCAGGCCCTTCGAGATCTGGGCCCGGCCACTGTCGGCGTGCGCCGGGATCACCACCTCGTAGCCGAGCGCCTCGAGCAGTTCCACCGCCTTGATGCCCACCGGCGCGTCGAGCAGATCGGTGAACTCGTCGCAGAACAGGTGCACCCGACCATTGCGGGCCGGACCCCGCGGCGGCCGGCGGCGAAACCAGGCCGAGAGCGTGGTCGCGTGCAGCCGCGGCAGCGACCGCTGCGGCGCGAAGCCCAGGCACCGCTTGACGAGCCCCGAGAGGCCGGGCGCGGTCGCCAGGGCGTTGTAGAGCCAGGGCGCCCACAGGGCGCGGCGCATCGCGGCGGCCGACCCGGCGATCAGCCGCGAGCGCAGCGGCACGCCGTGCGCGTCGTGCCAGTGCTGCTCCCATTCGGCCTTGAGCCGGGCCATGTCCACGTTCGACGGACACTCCGACTTGCACGCCTTGCAGGAGAGGCAGAGATCCATCACGTCGGCGAGCGCCGGATCGGTCCAGGGGTTGGCCCGGTCGCGCGGGCTGGCGAGGGCCTGCCGCAGCACGTTGGCCCGCGCCCGCGTCGTGTGCTGCTCGTCGCAGGTGGCCATGTAACTGGGGCACATCGTGCCCCCCATGCGATGCGACTTGCGGCACTGCCCCACGCCCGTGCACTTTTCCGCCGCCCGGAGCACGCCCTGTGTCGCCGAGAAATCGAAGACCGTGTCGTGCCGCGGCTCCGGCTCGTCCGGCAGGATCCGCAGGGAGGTGTCCATCGGCGGGGCGTCGATGATCTTGCCGGGATTGAAGATGCCCTGCGGATCGAAGGTCCGCTTCACCTGTTCGAGCAGCGCGTAGCAGTCGTCGCCCACCATGGTGCGGATGAACTCGCCGCGGAGCCGGCCGTCGCCGTGCTCGCCGCTCAGGGAGCCGCGGTATTTCCGCACGAGGGCCGCCACGTCGGTGGCCACGTCGCGAAACATCCTGAGCCCCGCCGCCGAGCGGAGGTCGAACAGCGGCCTGAGGTGGAGCTCCCCGGCGCCGGCGTGGGCGTAGTGGATGCACTCGATGCCGTAGCGGTCGGCGAGCAGCCGGTCGAACTCGGCGATGTAGGCGGGCAGATCGTCCACCGCCACCGCCGTGTCCTCGACGATCTCCCGCGGTTTGGCGTCGCCCGGCACGTTGTTGACGAGCCCCTGCCCGGCCCGCCGCAATTCCCACACCTTGTCGCCGTCGGCGCCGAAGAGCGTCGGATACGCGTAGCCGAGGCCGGCGGCCCGCAGGTCCCCCTCGATCCGGCCCAGGTGCTCCGCGACCAGCCCGCGGTCGGCGTGCTTCACCTCCACCACGAGCACCGCGCCCGGATCGCCCACCACGAACGACCGGTTCCGCGCCTGCTCGAGGTTGTCCTTGGTGCAGGCGAGGATCTTGTCGTCGATCAGTTCGCAGGCGGTGAGCTCGCAGGCGTCGGGGCCGGCCGCGGCCGGCCGGCGATGCCGCATCACGACGAGCGTGGCCCGCAGCGCCTCGTCCACCGTGCGGCAGTGCACGCAGAGGAGCGCGCCCGGGGGCGGCAGCGGGATCAGGCCGAGCTCGAATTCGACGCCGAAGAAGAGCGTGCCCTCGGACCCGGCGAGCAGCCGGCAGAAGTTGAAGGGCTCGTCGCTCGCGGGATCGAAGCAGGAGGCACGCAGGAGCGCGTCGAGCGCGTAGCCCGTGTTGCGGCGGGTGACCTCCGGCCGGGGAAACGAATCGCGGATCAGGCGGCGCCGCGCGTCGTCGCCGAGCAGGTCGCGGATTCCCCGGTAGAGGCGGCTCTCCAAGGTGTCGGGGCCGGCGCACTTCGCCGCAAACGCCTCCCGCGAGAGCGGGCCGAAGGTCACCTCCGACCCGTCGGCCAGAAACCCCCGCGCGGAGACGAGGTGGTCGCGGGTCGATCCGTAGGCGATCGAGTTCGAGCCGCAGGAGTTGTTGCCCACCATGCCGCCGATCATCGCCCACGACGCGGTCGAGGTCTCGGGTCCGAAGAAGAGACCGTGGGGCGCGAGGAACTGGTTGAGGGCGTTGCGGACGACGCCGGGCTGCACGCGGACGCGGCCGGCGGCGGCGTCGAGCGACACGATGCGATTCAGGTGGCGGCCGGCATCGACCACCAGGCCCGACCCCACGACCTGTCCGGCGAGGGACGTGCCGGCGGCCCGGGGGATCAGGCCGATCCGGTTCGTCGCCGCGAACCGCACCAGTTCCCGCACGTCGGCATCGGTCTTGGGCAGGGCGACCGCCAGCGGCCGCTCCTGGTACTCGGAGGCGTCGGTGGAGTAGATCGTCCGCGCGAGGTCATCGACGAGCAGCTCCCCCTCGAGCCGTGCGGCCAGCGCGCGGAGGAGTGGGGGGAACGCGGTGGAGGAGGTCGGCGGCTTCATTCCCGACTATCATCGCCGAAACGCGGCAATCATCCAGCAGCGGCAGGCGCACGATGCCCGACGGACAACTTTTTCTGTTCGGCGACGACCCGGCGGGCGGGTCGGGGTCGCGCGGGCCCCGGCGGGCGGCGGGGCCGGTCCTCCCTGCGGCCGTGCCCGACGCGGTCCGCATTCTGGCCGGGCGGCTGCCGCCGGGAATCCACCTGGGCACGTCGAGCTGGTCGTTTCCGGGCTGGACCGGGCTCGTCTACGCGGCCCGCGGTGGCGAGGCGGCCGAAGCCGCCGCCGGCCGCCCGGAAACCGAACCGCGGCTCGCGCGGGAGGGGCTCGCGGCCTATGCCGCCCATCCGCTGTTTCGCACGGTGAGCCTCGACCGCACCTTCTATGCACCGCTGCCGGCGGAGGAGTTCGCCCGCTATGCGGCGCAGGTTCCCGAGCCATTCCGGTTCGTGGTCAAGGCGCCGGCCGCCTTCACCGATCCCGTCGTCAGGAAGCCGGGCTCCGGCGAGCCGGCCCGCGACAATCCGTCGTTCCTCGACGGCGCCGCGGCCACGGCGGCGTTCGTCGGGCCGGCGAGCGCCGGCCTCGGCACGAAGGCGGGCCCGCTCGTCTTTCAGTTTCCGCCGCTGCCGCGCCGGCTGCTAGCCGACGTGCCGCGGACGATCGCCCGCATCGCCGCCTTCATCGCCGCCGTCTCGCGCGGCTCGCCCGGAGGCCGATCCGCGCGGCCTCCGCTGGCCGTCGAGGTTCGCGATTCGGAACTGGCGGTGCCGGCCCTCGCCGCGGCGCTCGGCGACGCCGGCGGCGTGCCCTGCCTCGCCGTCCATGCGCGGATGCCGCCGGCGGCCGATCAGGCCGCCGCGTTCGGGCTCGACCAAGCCTCCTGCCGCTGGCCGCTCGTCGCCCGGTGGAACCTCCACGCGGGCCGCGGGTACGAGGAGGCGCGGGCCGACTATTTTCCGTTCGACCGGCTCGTCGAGGAGGACGACGCCACCCGCACGGCGCTCGCGCGGCTGGCGGCCCTGGCGGCGGCGGCCGGCCGCGAGGCCTTCATCACGATCAACAACAAGGCGGAGGGCTCAGCGCCGCTCTCCGTGCTCAGGCTCGCGGAGCGGATCGCGTCGCACGCCGCGGTCGCACCGGCGTGAGGCATCCGCCGCGGGGCGGGCACCGCTCGTGCGCGGCGGCGGCCGGGCCCGTCACTTGGCGACGATACGGAGCTCGAGTTCGGCCGGCTCTCGCCCCTCCTCCTGCGGCCGGCGCACCAGCATCGTGAGGATGTCCCCCTCGTTGAACTGCAACCGCAGCGCCCGGTCGAACGCCTTGAATTGCTGGCGGTTCGTGAACGCGAGCCGTTGGCCGTTGATCTCGAGAATCTCGTCGCCGACCGCGAGGCCCGCCGCGGCCGCCGGAGAGCCCTCTTCCACGCTCGACACCTTCAGGGCGAGATCGGTGCCGTGGGGCCGCTCGAGCCGCATGCCGATCGCGCACCGCCGCGGGGCCACGAGTCGCGTGTCGAGCGTCACGTCGGCGCCGTCGCGGCGAACGGTCACCTTCACGTCGTGCCCGTCGGGATAGAGGCCGATCAGCCCGCCCAACCGGAGCAGGTTGGCGACCGGCGCGCCGTCGAGCGCCACGATCGCATCCCCCGGCCGAAAGCCCGCCGTCGCGGCCGCGGAGCCCTCGGCCACATCCTTGATCACCGCGGTCTTCGGGCGGGCGGGCTGCTGCGGCTCGAAGCGAATGCCCGGAATGTTTCCATGCTTCACCTCGCCGCCGCCGGCGGCCTCGAGCTTCGGCAGCCACAGCTTCACCTGCTTGGCGCTGATCGCGAAGCCGAGGCCGGTGTTCGACCGCAGCCCGAACCGAGTGCTGATCTGCCCGTTGATCCCCACCACCTCGCCGGCCATGTTGAGCAGCGGGCCGCCCGAGTTGCCCGGGTTGACCTCGGTGTCGGTGACGATGCACTCGGTGTAGGTGCCCTGCGTGTGATGGAGCGCCGAGACGATCCCCGCGGTGAACGTGGGGGCCTGATCGAGCACGCCGAGGCCGAACGGATTGCCGACCGCGAGCGTCTCGTCGCCCACGGCGAGCGCGGCGGAGTCGCCGAGTTCGAGGTGCGGCACCGTCTGCCCCTCCTTCAGTTCGAGCCGCAGCGCCGCCAGGTCGCCGTGCGGGTCGGTGCCGACCAGCTTGGCCCGGAAGGTGCTGCCGTCGCCGAGCCGCACGTTGAAGGCCCTCTTGCCCTCGAGCACGTGGTCGTTGGTGAGCATCAGGCCGTCGGGCCGGATCACCACGCCGCTGCCGCCGCCGATGAAGACGAACGCGGGGCGGACCTTGACGCACAGCGCCGCGAGGTCGGCGGCAGGCTCGGCCGCCCGGCCGGCTGCCGCCAGCGTCAGCAGGCCGAGCGCGATCCCGATGGCGGCAAGGCGGGGACGAATCATTTGGTTTCTCCCAGCACGACGGGGATCACGCGGGTCGATTCCGCCGCGAGCACGCCCGTGAAGGTCTCCCCCGGCTCGAGCGACTTCTTCAGCCGCTGCAGGTCCTCGACCGTCTCCACCTCGCGGCCGGCGATCACCAGCCGCGGGCCCGCGGCGGGCCGCTCGACGGTGAGTTCCACCGCATCGCCCGCCTTGCAGGCGTCGAGCCGCTCGGTGAGCTCGTTCCAGCTGTCCAGTTCGCTGCCGTTGAACGCCACGAGCACGTCGCCCCGCTTCAGTCCGGCCTTGGCGGCCGGCGAGTCGGGCGCCACGCCCCCCACGACCACGTCGTCGGTGAACGCCTTCGCCTCGTTGGCCATCACGCCGAGATACGGGCCCGGAATCTGCTGAAACGACTTCCCCTCCTTGAGCGGCTCGAGCGCGTCGCGGATGCGGTCGCCCCGCGAGACCATGCCCACGCCCGAGTTGGGGGCGCGGCGCCAGGCGACGAGCTGCTGCGGACCGATCAGTTTGCCGAGGATCGTGTCGGGCTGGATGGGCGCCGCGGCGAGGCCGAGGAAGCTGCCGTTGCGGTCGAAGACCGGCCCGCCCGAGTTGCCGTAGTTGAGCAGTGCGTCGGTCTGGAACTGGTAGCCGCGCAGTCGGGACGGCGCGCTGACCATGCCCACGTTGAACGTGAAGGCCGGCCGCTCGCCGGGCAGGTGGCCGATCAGCCCCACGGCATCCCCCACCTGCGGCGAGACGGCCGCGCCGGCGACGTCGAGCCAGGGCAGATCGGTCGCCTCGATCTTCAGGAGCGCCACGCCCAGCGGCTCGTGGCGGGCGTGGACCGTGGCCTCGCGGCGGCTGCCGTCGGGGAGGATGACGGTGATCCGCGTGATCGCATTCGGCTGCGGCGCGACGCCCCCCTCCGGATCGCCGAGCAGTTTCGGCATCGGCTCGGCGGGATCGAACGTCCGGATCGCGCCGGTCGCCGGCCGCACGAAGGCGGTGTCGTTGCCGACGTTGAAGGAACTGGTGAGCACGAAGCCGTCAGGCGAGACGATGACGCCGGAGAGCGGCGCGGCGGGCCGCCGCAGGAGCTGGTTGACTTCGAGGAGCTTGGCGACGTCGAGGTAGGCGTTGAACCGCTGCAGCTTCTGGCGGCCGTCGAGGGCGTCCCAATCGGCGATCCGGCCGCGGAACTCGTCCCACGAGAGCCGCGGCAGGCTTTCGGGCGGGTGCTTCCGCTCGACCTCCACGCCGACGAGATACCGCGCCAGTTCGTCGGCGGTGCGCCGGAGCGGTCGATCGACCGCCGGGGCCCGCGCCAGTTCGGGCAGCGGCCCGTCGTGCGGCTTCACCGCTCCCGACGCGAACGGCGCGAATCGCTCCCGGAGCACCGCCATGGGCACGGCCGTTCCCTGCCAGCGGAGCGGGAGCACGCCGAGCGTGATCACGCCGCAGACCCGTCCCTGCTCGTCGAGCAGGGGCCCGCCGTCGGAGCCGGGGTTGACCGCCGCGGTCGTCTCGATCGCGACGCCGGCATAGGGCGCCTCCGGATTCTTCGGAACCGAATAGACGCCGCTCACGACGCCGCGGCTGAACGAGGCCTGCCCGTTGGTGAGCATCGCGTTCTCGACGTCGCCGACGGTGTAGGCGGTCGTGCCGATCTCCGGCAGCGTGCGGGCCAGCGGCAGGAACGGCAGCTCCTTGGCATCGACCTTGATGAGCGTGACGGAGAGGCTCTCGTCGGTGGCCACGATCGTCGCTTCGAGAGGCACGAATCCGGGGAGCATCACGTCGATCTTCTTGGCGGCCGCGGGCACCACGCTGGTGGCGGTGAGGATGTGGCCGTCGGCCGAGATCACGAACCCCGTGCCCGTGTTGGTCGAGAAGTCGTCCTGCTTCGACCGGATGCCGACGGTGCAGGCAAGCGCCCGATCGGCGACGATCCGGGCGGGTGGCAGGGCTCCCTCCGCGCCGGCGCGGCCGGGCCGCAGGCCGCAGACGACCGCCGCGCAGGCCACAAGCAGGATCGGCCGGCGGAGGGATGCTCGGGGCATGAGGCGTTGTCCTTGGCGGGCGAACCGCGGCGGGCGAACCGCGGTGGGCGGTCCCCCCCGGGCCGCACCCCGTGCGGCGGCGTCGGAGCCGCCGTCGTGCTCAGTGTACGCAGCCGTGGGGGCGAAGCCTGCGGGGCCGCCGGGAATGGTTTCGCGGTGGCGGGCGGGGCGGATGCAGGATCGCCGTTTTTTTCGGTTGCGAGCGGCGCTTTCCGCAGCCGGTCGCCGTCGGCGCGGCTGCTTGCGGGCATTTCCCGGGGGCCGTACAACGGTGGGCTTCCGCGTTGGAACTGTTCGGTTTGCGCATCGCGTCAGGGGATTTTCCGCATGGCCACAGCGACCGCCTCCCGCACCTCCGCCCGCCTCCCCGAGGCGAAGAACGTCGGCGCCGCCCTCGACCGGGCCTTCGACGCCGGCAAGGGCATCCTCCGCCTCTCGCCCACCTGGGTGCCGCGAAGCTTTCTGCATCCCGGGAAGCGGGTTCGGCTCCACCCCGACGACTACTACGCCTACGGCCTCGACCGGGGCGGCATCGACGAGCGCTGGTTTGCCAGCACCACCGAGGCCGCCAACGAGGGCCGCGTGCCCGACGAGGGGCTGTCGTGGTGCGTGTTCGGCGGCGAGCGGTTTCTGCTGCGCGACGCGGTGAGCGAGGGGGGCGCGAAGCTCGTGGGGCAGGCGATCTGGGGCCGCTACAAGAAGTGGCCCGTCTACTCCAAGTTCTTCGACAACATGGGGCCGATCCCCCATCACATGCACCAGTCGTTCGAGGACGCGAAGCTGGTGGGCCAGGAAGGAAAGCCGGAGAGCTATTACTTTCCCCCGCAGTACAACAACTGCGACAACAACTTCCCCTACACCTTCATGGGCCTCGAGCCCGGCACCACGAAGGAGGACGTCCGCCGCTGCCTCGAAAACTGGAACCGCGGCGACAACGGGATCATCGACCTCGCCAAGGCCTACCGCCTGAAGCGGGGCACGGGCTGGCTGATCCCGCCGGGCGTGCTCCATGCCCCGGGCTCGCTCCTCACCTACGAGCCGCAGTGGGGGAGCGACGTGTTCGCGATGTTCCAGTCGCTCGTCGAGGGCCGCGCCGTGCCGTGGAGCCTGCTCGTCAAGGACATGCCGCAGGAGAAGCACCGCGACCTCGACTTCATCATCGGGCAGCTCGACTGGGACAAGAACGTCGACACCCACTTCAAGGAAGCCAATTACCTGGAGCCGATCCTCGACGAGAAGCGTTCCGACCAGGGAGCGCACGACCGCTGGATCGTCTACGGCCATGTTGATGGCAAGCAGCTCTTCAGCGCGAAGGAGCTGACGCTCGAGCCCGGCGCGAAGATCACGGTCCGCGATGCCGGCGCCAGCGGCTGGATCACGGTGCAGGGCGAGGGCCGGGTGGGCGTGCACGACGTCGCCACCCCGACCCTGATCCGGTTCGGCGAGATGACCAGCGACGAGCTCTTCATCTCGGCCGACGCGGCGGCGGCGGGCTACACGGTGGAGAACACCGGCCCCGGCCCGCTCGTGGCGCTCCGCTACTTCGGCCCCGACGTCCACACCGACCTCCCCAGCCATGGAAAGGGCCGTTGATATGCCCCACGCCGCGCCGAAGCTTCACAACGCGATGTGGCCCGGCCTCGTGGGCAAGGGCACCGAGCCGGGCCAGGAGCCGCCGATCTCGCTCGACCGGATGCTCGAACTGACCGCCGCGGCGAACGTGAACGGCCAGACGTTCGACGGCATCGATTACTTCCTCTTCCTGCCGCACACCAACCCCGAGGCGAGCGACGCCGAACTGCGGTCGATCGCCGACAAGATCGCGAAGCACGGGTTCACGGTCGGCTCGCTCGTGGCCCCCGTCTGGCCGGGCACGGTGGGGGATTCGGCGATGGGCGACGCGGTGGCGCGGGAGAAGTTCCTGTCGGCCGTGACGATGGCCTGCCGGATCGCCAGGGTGTTCGAGGAGCACGGCGTGCAGAAGTACGGCGTGATCCGGATCGACTCGGCCGAGTTCGGCGTGAACAAGTGGCGGGAGAGCCCGCGGGCGAACACGGCGAAGATCGCCGAGACGTTCCGCGAGGCGGCGAAGATCGCGCGGGACAACGGCCAGCGGCTGGCGGCCGAGGGGGAAATCTGCTGGGCGGGCATGCACTCCTGGAAGGACATGCTCGATCTCCTGGAGGAGGTCGGCATGCCGGAGACGCTCGGCTTCCAGGCCGACCTCGCCCACACCTATCTCTACCTGCTCGGCTACAACGCGCCGGAGCACGCGCTGGTGCAGCCCGGCTACACCGACGCCGAGTTTTGGCCGGCCTACGAGCAGATGGTGGCCAAGCTGCGGCCGTGGACGATCGATTTCCACGTGGCCCAGAACGACGGCCAGGTTCACGGCGCCGGTGCGCACGACAAGACGGGCAAGCACTGCCCGGCCGACGATCCCCAGGGCAAGCTCGACATCGTGAAGTGCTCCGGCTACTGGCTGCAGGACGCCGCCGCGCGGGGCATCGAGCACATCTGCTGGGACGGCTGCATGTTCCCGAATGCGACGCTCGAAAACCCCGCCACCTGGAACACGATCCTCAAGACGATGATCGCCGTGCGGGACGCCCACGGGTGGGCGTGAGCACGACCCTTCCGCCACGAAACCGCAAAGGACGACCGCAATGGCCAAACCCCTCCGCATCGGCATGATCGGCTACGGCTTCATGGGCCGTGCCCACTCCAACGGCTACAACCGCGTCAAGGACTTCTTCGATCTCGAGTACGTCCCGGTCCTGCAGGCCGTGGCCGCCCGCGATGCCGGGAAGGCGCAGGCCTTCGCCGATCGCTGGGGCTACAAGCGGGTCGAGACCGACTGGCGGAAACTGGTCGCCGCCGACGACATCGACGCGGTCGACATCTGCACGCCCAACAACCTCCACGCCGAGATCGCCATCGAGGCGGCGAAGCACGGCAAGGCGATCCTCTGCGAGAAGCCGCTCTCCATGGATGCGGCGGAGGGGGAGACGATGTGCGCGGCGGTCGAGAAGGCCGGCGTGCCCAACATGGTCTGGTACAACTACCGCCGCATCCCGGCGGTGACGTTCGCGAAGCAGATCATCGACTCGGGCAAGCTCGGCCGCGTCTTTCACTACCGCGCCGAGTTCCTCCAGGACTGGACGATCAACGCCGACCTGCCGCAGGGGGGCGCCGCCCTCTGGCGGCTCGACGCCGCCGCCGCCGGCAGCGGCGTGACGGGCGACCTGCTCGCCCACTGCATCGACACGGCGATCTGGCTCAACGGCTCGGTGGCCGACGTCACGGCGATGACCGAGACGTTCGTGAAGGAGCGGAAGCACCAGCTCACCGGCAAGGTGGAGAAGGTCGGCATCGACGACGCCTGCTCCTTCCTCTGCCACTTCAAGAACGGCTCGCTCGGGCTCTTCGAGAGCACGCGGTATGCCCGCGGCCACAAGGCCCTCTACACGTTCGAGATCAACGGCGAGAACATGAGCCTGAAGTGGGATCTCCACGATCTCCATCGGCTGCAGGTGTTTGACTACAAGGACGAAGGCCCGATGCGGGGCTGGAAGAGCATCCACGTCACCGACAGCGACCATCCCTACATGGACAAGTGGTGGGTGCCCGGCCTGGCGATCGGCTACGAGCACAGCTTCGTGCACCAGGTGGCCGACTTCCTCGAGGCCTATGCCAAGAAGCAGCCGGCGCATCCCACGTTCCGCGACGCGCTCGAGACCCAGAAGGTGTGCGACGCGGTGCTGGCCAGCGCGAAGAACCACCAGTGGATGACGGTGGGGTGAGGCCGGCCGCGCCGTGCCGGATCGCGGCCGCGGCGGCTGGTCGGTGAGGCTCGTCACGGAGCAACGCGGTCATGCGCGGCATGCAGCCCAGTCCGCGGTGGATCGCGACCGGGGCGGCCTTGGCCGTCGCCCTGCTGGTCGGCGCGTGGCCGGCGACGTTCGTGATCGACGGCCTGTCGATGGCGCCCGGCCTGCTGCCGGGCGATGTCGTCGCCACGGGCCTGTGTCCGTTTCGCGACCGGTTTCGCCGGCCGCGGCGTCACGAACGCTGGGTGCTGCGGGCCGCCGACGGCACGCCGGCGATCAAGCGGGTCGTGGGCTTGCCGGGCGAGCGCGTGTCGATCGCGGCGGGCGATCTGGCGATCGACGGCCGCGTGGTGCTCAAGAGTCCGCGGGTGCTCGGGGAGATGGGATCCATCGTGCCGGAGCCGCCGGCCGCGGCACGGCCGGGAGGGGCGTCCCGCGGTGGCGGGCCGGCGCACCGCTGGGCGGGTGGCGGGTTCGAGGTGCTCGACGAGCAGCCCGTCGAACCGGAACGCAGCCGTGTCTTGCTGTCTGTGCGGGACGTCGGTCTGGCGGTGGTCGTGCGGGTGGACCGGCTGCCGCCGGAGGGATTCATCCGCGTGGCTGCCGGCGTGGATGAGACCGTCGTGCCGTGGCGGGTGGCGGCGTCGGGCCGGTATGCCTTCGTCGCCGGCCGGCTTGACGGCCATCTGGTGGCGGTGGCCTGGCCGCTGCCCGCGGCGGCAGCGGCGTCGCGGGCCCGGTCCTGCCTGCCGGCTGACCCGCCGCGGCAGTGGGATCTCGCGGAGCCCTGGCCGGCCGATGCCGCCGGCCCACCGCGGCTCGCATTAGAAGTCGTGCGGCCGGTCGCGGCCGCGGGCGATCACGCGGTGATCGAACGGGTGGGCCTGTGGCGGGACGGACTCCACCGACCGGCGGCGGATGGCGCGCTGGCATGGCAGGTCGGCCCCGAGGCCTGTTTCGTGCTGGGCGATTTCCCGTCGGCGAGCCGCGACTCGCGGCACTGGGGGGATGTGCCGCTGGCCGCCCTGCGGCACGCCGTCGGAAACACGAGCCGCCGCGCCGATCGCGAGTAGCCGCTCGACCGGGCGGGCCGCGGTCAGCCGCGCGGCTGGGGCAGCATCAGGTCGGCTTCGTGCAGCACGGCCACGCTCTCGGCCCGGTGGGCCAGCCGCTCCACCACGTCGGGCGTGCCCGCGAAGCCGAACTCGAGTTCCTCGACCGTGGCCTCCTCCAGGGCGGAGAGGAGCACGAGCCGCCGGTCTCCCAGCGCCCGGGCGAAGAGCCGGGTCTGGAGGGCATCGGCGATGAGCGCCGGGTCGCGGGTCTGCACCGCCTCGTGCACCAGCCGATCGAGCGGCGCGCCCTGCCGCCACCGCAGGAAGATGATCCCCGGACCGGCCGTCACCTGGCTCGCCACGCAGATCGTGCCGCCAGGCTGCGTGACCCGGGCCGCGGCCGCCACCGCGCGGGTCACCGCTTCGAAGCCGGCCTGCGGGTTGGCGAGTGACGCGATGGACAGTTCCGCGAGTTCGTCGATCCGCGGGCACCAGGCGGCGGCGGCGTCTCGCGCCCGCCGGCCGGCCTCGTCGGGCAGGCCGAAGCAGGCGGCGTGGAGCGTGCCGCGGCGGCCGGGCACCAGCCGCAGGCTCGCGCAGACGCCGAGCCGCCAGGCGATCTCCTGCATGCTCGTCCGCCAATCACCGAGCGCCTGTCGGCCGCGCTTCGCCAGTGAGAGCGTCAACGACTGCCGGCACGTCTGCCGCGAGAACGCGGGCCAGAGTTCGCCTTCGAGCGATCGCCCGCCGAGCGCCGCGTTCCAGCCCCACGGCCCCACGGCGACCACGACGTCGGCATCGACCAGGGCTCGAGACAGGTAGAGCGGCATCCCCGCCTCGTCGGCCGCCAGATACGACGTGGCCGCATCGGTGCCCGGATCGAATTCGACCACTTCGGGAGGGTCCGCCTCGGTTCCGCCGCCGGCGGCTTCCGGCCCCGACGTGCCGGCATCGAGGGGAGCGGCGCGGAGCACGCCGATCTCGTCCCCGGAGACGCCGGCCGCCCCGAGCCGCGTGACGACGGCCGCCACCACCTGGGTCCGCTGGGGCAGTTCACCGGCGACCGCGACCACGACGCGGTCGCCGGGCACCACGTGGGCCTCGAGTGGCGGCCCATCCGCGGGCGAGGCGATGGCGGCCGCCACGAGTTCGCGAGCAGCCTCCCCCGCGGCTCCCTCCGGCCCGCGGCAGTCGTCCACGACGGTGCCTTCCGTCATCTCCAGGACGAGCGGTTCAACGGCACCGTAATCGAGCGTGATCGGGAGCAAGAGGCTGGAAGGTGGGAAGGAATGTCGGGGCCGGCATGCACGGACTGCCACCAGTTTACGGCGGTTTCGCGGAATGGATATGCCCGCCGAAGTCGCTCGAAATTCGCATCCCGAACCGGCGCGGCCCGAAATGATCTGGCCTCGTCCGGCGCGGATTCGCCAAGATGCCGGCATGATCCATCACGTCGTTTCGCGTCGCGTCGTTTTCGCGCGGTTGCTCGGCATCGCCGCCGTGGCTCCGCTGGTGCTCGCCGGCTGCGGCCGCGAGGACCCGGTCGCGCTCCTCCAGGCGATGGGCCGCGCCTATCGGGAGGCGCCGACCTACGTGGACGATGGCCGGGTGCAGATCGCGGTCACCCGCGGGGATTCGACCACCGAACAGACGCTTCCCTTTCGCGTCGCCTTCGACCGGCCCGACCGGCTCCGCATCGACGCCTACGACGCGCGGATCGTGGCCGACGGCGCGAGGTTCCGTGCCGCCGTGGGCGGCGTGCCGGGACAGGTGCTGGCGGCCGACGTGGAGCAGCCGCTCACGCTCGAGCAGATCTTCGGCGACCGGGAACTGAGCGCGACGCTGGCGGAGGGAGAAGCCGGCTGCCCGACGCAACTGCCGCTCCTCCTCGCCGACGACACGATCGACCTCATCCTGGCCGAGAGCGCCGGACCGCCGCGGATCACCGGCACCGAGTCGATCGACGGGCATCCGTGCGCCCGCGTCGAGGTGCAGAAGGCCGACGGCACCCTCGTGCTCTGGATCGACCGCGGCACCAGCATCCTCCGCCGGATGAAGGTGCCCACCGACGCCTACGCCGACCTGCTCTCGAAGCAATCGGGGGCGGTCACGGGGGTGTCGGTCGTCGTCGATTTCGCGGGGGCGTCATTTACGGCGCCGTTGCCGCCGGAGGCATTTTCGTTCGAGGTACCGGAGGGAGCCATGGAGGTGTCGCGACTGGAGCCGCTGCGGCCGCCGCGGCCTGCGAGCCCGCTGCTGGGGAAGCAGGCGGAGGAGTTCGCGCTGACGCCGCTCCAGGGAGAGCCGGTCACGCGCGGATCGCTCGCCGGATCGGTCGCGGTACTGGAGTTCTTCTTCGACGGCTGCGACCCGTGCAATCGGACCATGGCGGAGGTCGCCAAGGGCGTGGCCGACTTCCGGGCCTCGCGGTCCCTGGCCGCCGGCGAACCGGTCGCGGTGCGGCATTTCGCCGTCAGCGTGGACGAGGCGGACGTTTCAGACACGGCGCTCGTGAAGAAGCTCGCGGAATATGGCGGCGTGGGCGCGATCCTCCGGGATCCCCGGGGCGAGGCGGCGACGGCCCTCGGGTTGGAGGCGTTTCCGGCGCTCGTGATCCTCGCCGCCGACGGCACCATCGCCGACGTGCAGATCGGCGAACACAATCGGCTCGCCCGCGACGTCGCCGCCACGCTCGCGGCCGTCGCGGCCGGCACCGACACGGCGCCGCTCGTGCGGGCCCGCCACGAATCGCGGCTCCGGGAATACCGCGCGGATCTGGAGCGGGCCGCCGGCAAGGAAGCCGCCGCCGGCGCGGTCCGGAGACTGCCCGAACAGGTGATCGCCCCGCGGCGGCAGCCGGTGCGGTTCAAGGTCGTCCGCGCGTGGCGGGCCGAGGGCGTGACGCTGCCCGGCAACGTGGTCTGCCTCGACGCGGCGCACGGCGGCGAGCCCGAGGCCCGCGTGGTCGCGCTCGACGGTTGGCGCACGGTCGTCGAACTCGACCCCGCTGGACGGGAAGTGGCCCGGCACGAACTCGCCCTGCCCAAGGACGCCGCCGTTGGATTCCTGCGGACGGCGGTCGATGCAACGGGGAAGCGCTGGTGGCTCGGCGCGGCCCGGGGTGGCCAGCACGTGTTCGTGTTCGATCGCGACTGGAAGCTGCACGCCACCTATCCGGAGCCAGGCGGCGCCGTCCACGACGGCATCTCGAGCGCGCAATTCGCCGACACGGACGGCGACGGCACCCCCGAAATCATCGTCGGCTACCTGGGCACCGTGGGGTTGCAGGCGGCCACCCTCGACGGCAAACGGCTCTGGCGCGACCGCGCGGCGGGCACGGTGCTCGACGTCGCGCTCGACGCGCCCCGCGAAGGCGGTCGGGGCGTGGTTTGCGTCACGGCCGACGGCAGAATCGCGGCCGTGTCGCCGGCCGGCCAGTCGGCCGAGCGGAAGGCGGTGGGCGACCACCGCCTGCGGGCGCTCGCCTCGGGGCCGGTCGCTCCGCATGCCGCCTGGGCGTTTCTCGGCTGGGCGGGGAACGAGGTCGGCACCAACGTCGCGGTCGGCCTCACCGCCGCCGGCGAGCCGCTCTGGGAACTGCCCCTGGCCGACGGCATCCACCGCGAAGGGCCGATCGAGCCGATCGCCTGGGCCGACCTGCTCGGCTCGCTCCGCTGGCAGTGGCTGATCGCCGCCCCCGACGGCAGCGTGACCGTCGCCTGGGCCGACGGCGGGGTCGTGGACCGCTACCAGCACGGCGCGGCGCTGGTCGGCATCGGCGGCTACCGCCATGCCGGCGAAGGCTACATCGTGCTGGCCACCCGCACGGGCCTCGAGGCCTTCCGCCTCGACGACATTGCCCTCGATTGACCCTCCAGCCGAGCCGACCCGCAGGGACGGCACGACCGGCATTGCCTCGCGCGTCGGCACGACCCTACCGGGCGGCACGACCGCTCAATCGGCCACGATCCCCCGGCCGACAACAGGTCTTGGTCAGTGAATCCCTGCCCGAGACCACGAAGGCCAAGGAGTCCACCGGTGCGCACCATCCGTTACGGCGTCATCGCCGCCCTGATCGTCGCCGCGTCCTCGTCGATCGCCTCGATCCGAGAGACGTTCGCGCAAGAGACGGTCATCGTCACGGAGGAGGGTGCGGGCGCGGCGATGGATGAATCCGGCGCGGCCTGCGGGTGCAAGGGCGTGCAGCGTCCGCCATGGCATGCCAGCGTGCGGGGGCCCGCGTGCGGGCCCGCGTGCCCTCCGCACGGCACCATGTTCCATGCGGATCCGCGCGGGCAGTTGTGCGTGCGTCGGCAGGCCCAGCAGGCGTGTGCCACGCTGCCGTCGGTGTTTCCGCGGCTGCACACCTGGTGCGCCGAGGGCTACATGCCGACGCCCCGGCCGATCGCCGTGCCCCGCTGCCACGAGTGTGGCGCCGTGATCGAGGGCGGGTTCTGACCAGACGCGGGCGGAGTCGTCCATGGCCTCCGCCCGCTTGGCCCGTCGAGGCAACGCCACCAGTTGCCTCGACGGGCGGGCCGCCATCCCGGCGGCCCTGACCCGGCCTCACCCGGCTGCGATCAGCATCGCGGCGACGATCACGAGCGTGCCGACGACGTCGAGGATCGCCCCCGAGGCCATCATCGCCCGCAGCGGGATGCGTCCCGAGCCGTAGACGATCGCGTTGCAGGGTGAGCTCACCGGCATCATGAAGCCGAGGCTCGCGGCCATCGTGGCGGCGAGCGCCGCCGTGGCGGGATTCGCACCGGTCGCCCGGCCGAGCGCGATCACGATCGGCACCACCATCGTCGCACTGGCCACGTTGCTCGTGAACTCGCTGGTCACCACCGCCACGACGGCCGCCACCGCCACGAGCGCCGTGGCGGCCCACGGTCCGTCCGGAATCCACCCCGTGATCGCCCGGCCCGCCGCCGCGGCGAGCCCGGTCGAGAAGCAGAGCTCACCCAGCGCGAGCCCGCCGCCGTAGAGCAGCACCACGTCCCAGTCGATCCGGGCATCGCGCCACGCCAACGCCCGCTGCCGGCGGCCGTCCGGGAGCCGATCGCCGGGGAGCATGAAGAGCAGGGCCGCCCCGAGGATCGCCACCACGCCCTCCGGCAGGCGGTCCTTCAGCCACCTGCAGACCGGATGCTCGGGACCGAGCAGGGCGAGGAGCACGCCCGGCAGCACCCAGAGCGTGACCGTGATCCCGAACGCGGCGGCCGTGGAACACTGTCCCACCGTCCAGGGGCCGAGCCGGGCCCGCTCCGCCGTCACATACCGCGCCACGCCGTCGAGCCGATCGACGCCGGCCGGAAACAGCCGCGCCAGCACGGCGACCGTGATCGTCGTCAGGATGGCGACCACCGGCAGGCTGATCGCGCACCAGCCGGGAAACGAGATGTCGACCCCCAGCTGGTCGCGGATGAAGCCGAGCCCGATCAGGTTGGTGGGGGTGCCGATCGGCGTGGCGAGCCCGCCGACGGAGGCCGCGAAGGCGATGCAGAGGAACAGGCCGGTGGCGAACGTGGCGGCCGGCCGGCGCATCGGATCGGACGCGGCCTCCTCGACGGCGGCGAGGATGCCCGACACGATCGCGATCATCATCGCCGCGGTGACGGTGTTGGAGATGAAGGCGCTGATGAGCACGGAGACGACGGCCACCGCCGCGAGAATCCTCCGGGGCCGTTCGCCGACCCAGGGCACCGACAGCACGGCGTAGGCGAGCCGGCGATCGAGGTGGCGGAGTCGGATCGCCTCCGCGAGGAGGAACGAGCCGATGAAGAGGAAGATCAGCGGATCGGCGAATGGCCGAAAGACCTCCTTGGCCGGCGCCACGCCTAGCACCACGCAGGCCGCGGCCCCGAGCAGGGCGGTCACGGCCAGCGGCAGCGCCTCGGTGAACCAGAGGACGACGACGACGGCGACGATGCCGGCCAGCCGCTGGGCTTCAGGCGTGAGTTCCATGGGGCCGAGTCTATCCCGGCCGGCTGCGGCTCCGCATGCCCGAGCCCGCCGGGGCCATCAATGGCCCGGCGGGCATGAAGCATGTCACCAGGTCTTGCCGAGCGCGGCCTGGGCCGCCGCGAGGCGGGCGACCGGCAGCCGGAACGGCGAGCAGCTCACGTAGTCGAGCCCGACATGGTGGCAGAACAACACCGAGTGGGGATCGCCGCCGTGCTCGCCGCAGATGCCGAGCTTGATGTCCTTGCGGGTCTTGCGCCCCTTCTCCACGGCGATCTGCATCAGCTGCCCCACGCCCGAGGCGTCGATCGAGGCGAACGGATTCGCCTTGAAGATGCCCTCTTCGGTGTACTTCTGCAGGAACGACCCCATGTCGTCACGGCTCATGCCGAGGCAGGTCTGGGTGAGGTCGTTGGTGCCGAACGAGAAGAACTCGGCCGTCTCGGCGATCTCGTCGGCCGTGAGGGCGCCGCGCGGGATCTCGATCATCGTGCCGACGAGATACTTGATCTTCTGGCCGGTCTCCTTCTGCACCTTCTCGGCGACGGCGTGGACGAGGTCCACCTGGTTGTCGAGTTCCTTCTTGAACCCGACGAGGGGGATCATGATCTCGGGCTTCACCTTGATCCCGTCCTTCTGCACCTTCGCCGCGGCCTCGAAGACGGCCCGGGCCTGCATCTCCGAGATCTCGGGGTAGCTGATGCCGAGGCGGCAGCCACGGTGGCCGAGCATCGGGTTGAACTCGTGCAGCGCGTGCACGCGGGCGGCCACGGCCTCGACCGACATCCGCAGCTTCTTCGCCAGATCGGCCTGCGCCTTCTCGTCGTGCGGCACGAATTCGTGCAGCGGCGGGTCGAGGAAGCGGATCGTGGCCGGCCGGCCGTCGAGCGCCCGGAAGATGCCCTCGAAGTCGTCCCGCTGGTACGGGAGCAGCTTGGCCAGCGCCTCGCGGCGGGCCTCCTCGCTCTCGGCGAGGATCATTTCCCGCATCGCGTCGATCCGGTCCCCTTCGAAGAACATGTGCTCCGTCCGGGTCAGGCCGATTCCCTCGGCACCGAACGCGATCGCGTGGCGCACCTGCTCCGGCGTGTCGGCATTGGTGCGAACGCCGAGCTTCCGGTGCTTGTCGGCCAGCTTCATGATGAAGTCGTAGTACTGGAAGACTTCCGAGTCCTGCGGCTTCATCGTGCGGGCGATGAGCACCTGCTTCAGCTCGCTGTCGGCGGTCTTGATGCCGCCGGCGAACACCTCGCCGGTGCTGCCGTTGATCGAGATCGCATCGCCCTCCTTGAGGGTCTTGCCCGCGCACTTGAGCGTGCCCGCGGCGTAGTCGATCTGGATCGCGCCGGCGCCGGCGACGCACACCTTCCCCATCTGGCGGGCGACGAGGGCCGCGTGGCTGGAGACGCCGCCGCGACTGGTGAGGATGCCCTCGGCGGCGATCATGCCGCGGAGATCCTCCGGGCTCGTCTCCACCCGCGCGAGCACCACCTTCTTGCCGGCGTGCGCCAGCTCCTCGGCCTTCGCCGCGGTGAAGACGAGCTGGCCGGTGGCCGCGCCCGGGCCGGCGGGCAGGCCGGAGGTCAGGAGCCGGCCGCTCTTCCTGGCCGCTTCGTAGTCGGTCCGGTCGAAGATCGGGGCCAGGAGCTGCGAGAGCGCGTCGGGATCGGCCGACTGGATCGCGTGCTCGGCGGTCATCAGCTTCTGCTTGACCATGTCGTGGGCGATCTTCACGTAGGCCAGCGCCGTCCGCTTGCCGTGCCGCGTCTGCAGCATGTAGAGCTTCTTCTTCTCCACCGTGAACTCGAAGTCCTGGACGTCGCCGAACTTCTTCTCGAGCGTCTGGCGGACCTTCTCCAGCTGCTTGTAGGTGCTGGCGAACATCGGGTCGTGGGCCATCTCGGCCACGGGATTCGGCGTGCGCACGCCGGCCACGACGTCCTCGCCCTGGGCGTTGACGAGATACTCGCCGTAGAAGACGTCCTCGCCGGTGGCCGGGTCGCGGGTGAAGGCCACGCCGGTGGCGCAGTCATCCCCCATGTTGCCGAACACCATGCTCTGCACGTTGACGGCCGTGCCCCACTCGTCGGGGATCTTGTACTTGCGGCGGTAGATGATCGCCCGCTCGTTCATCCAGCTGCCGAAGACGGCGCCGACGGCGCCCATCAACTGCTCGAACGGATCCTGGGGGAAGCCCTTGCCGGTCCGCTGCTTGATGAGGTTGAGATACCGCTTGATCAGTTCGCGGAGGTGCTCCTCCGAGAGGTCGGTGTCGTTGTGGATGCCGAGCTGGTGCTTCAGCCCCTCCATGGTCTCCTCGAACGGGTCGTGCTCGTTCTCGTGCCGCTTCTGCACGCCCATCACCACGTCGCCGTACATCTGGATGAAGCGGCGGTAGGAGTCGTAGGCGAACCGGGGGTTGCCGGTGGCCGCGGCGAGCCCCTTCACGGTCTCGTCGTTGAGGCCGAGGTTGAGGATCGTGTCCATCATGCCCGGCATGCTGTCGCGGGCCCCGGAGCGGACGCTGACGAGCAGGGCCTTCGACGGGTCGCCGAACTTCTTGCCCGTCTCCTTCTCGATGAGCTTCACGAAGGCCCGGACCTCGTCCTCGAGCCCCTTCGGAAACTTCTTGCCATTCGTGTAGTAGTCGATGCAGACCTGCGTGGTGATGGTGAAGCCCGGGGGCACCGGCAGCCCGATCTTCGTCATCTGGGCGAGGTTGGCCCCCTTGCCGCCGAGGAGCGCCTTCATCGTGCCGTCGCCGTCGCACTTCTTGTCGCCGAAGTAGTAGATCATCCGGCCCGGCTTGCCACCGCTCCCCTGCTTCTTGACGGACTTCTTGGCGGCGGACTTCTTTCCGAGGGAGGTGGCCATGGGCGGATCGAAACCTTTCGATGGGGGAAAACGGTCGAAAACAACCGGTGGCGCGGAAAATCCGCGGGAAAACGGGTCGAATCTACGTTCGCTCCGGCGTGGCGTCAACGAACGTTTCGCGGACGGGCGGCGGCGGCCTCCCGGGTGGGCATTTCCCGGCGGATCGGGCCGAGATCCTCGCGCGGTCGGTATCTTGGGGAGCGGCGCCGGCCCGGCGACGCGAGTTCGTCCCTTCACCCAAGAGGCATCCCTCCCATGACCCGCCCCGCGCTCCGGCCCCGCCTGGCCGCCTGCCTCCTGGCCGCCCTCCTCCTGCCGGCCGCCGTCGCGGAGGCCTACGTCGCGATCGTGGCCAAGCCGGACCACTCGCGGATCCACGTGGTGCCGGCCCCCGGCAAGGTGACGATCGACGGCGATCTCGGCGACTGGGATCTCTCCGGCGCGATCCTCATGTTCATGGACGAGGCGAGCAAGGAAACCTACTCCGTCCGCGGCGCGATGATGTTCGACAAGGACTTCCTCTACATCGGGGCCCGGGTCAAGGATCCGACGCCGATGGTCAACAACTACGCCTTCGGCGGCCAGACGAACATGGCGTGGAACGCCGACGCGATCCACGTGTTTCTCATGTCCGACCCGAAGGTGCGGTCCTCGTTCACGCGGCAGTCGTCGCACTCGAAGATGACGCCGGAGGAGGAGCGGTGCATGAACCTCATCACCCTCTGGTACTCCACGCAGGACAAGGCCGCCGGGTACCACGCGAGCTACGGCACGAAGTTCGCCGATCCCGTGGTCAACCCCGAGGGGGTGCAAGGGGCCTACGTCAAGGACGACGACGGCAAGGGCTACACGATGGAATACCGGGTGCCGTGGTCGGTCCTGCGGGCGCCGCGGCCGCTCGAGGGAGGCGACGCGATCCAGATGATCTGGCAGCTCCACTGGGGCAACGACCAGGGGACGACCATCCGCTGCGGGATGAGCGACGTGCGCAACGGCTCGAGCGGCGACCTGGCCTACATGGGACCGGCGGTCTGGGGCCTCGGCGTCTTCGAGAAGCAGGGCAACCTCGCGCTGCAGGAGCGGACCGTGCAGGGCCGCGCGACCGGGCACGTGCCGATTCCGTTCCGGCTGACCGCACCCGGCAAGGTGAGCATCGCGATCCACGACGCGGCGGGGAAACTGGTGCGGACCGCGCTGGGCGGGAAGCCCTATCCCGCCGGCGCGCACACCTTCCTGTGGGACGGCCTCGACGACTTCGATCGGCCGCTGCCGGCCGGGTCCTACTCCGCGAGCCTGCTGACCCACGACGGCATCACGCCGCGATACGTCTGCGACATCGGTGTCTCGGGAACACCTCCCTACCAGACGGAGGACGGCACCGGCGGCTGGGCGGGGGATTACCGCAGGCCGCAGGTGATGGCCGCCCTCGACGACACGCTCGTGCTGGGCACGGCCAACGCCGAAGCGGCGCCGGGAGCGATCCTCGCCGACCTCGACGGCCGCAAGCGGGCCCCGGTGGCCGCGATCGGCCATGCCGTCGCGCTGCACAAGCCCGATCCGGCGGGCAAGGGTTTCGGCTACATGCTCAGTTCGGCCGGCGCGAAGATCGCGAAGTTCAGCCTCGACCACGGGCGGCTCGAGCCCTTCACCACCGGCCGTCCGGAGACGCAGGCCACGACGCGCAAGCCCGACGAGAAGAACGACGCCTGGGGCGCCCGCGCGGGCAGCTGCCTCGCCGTGGCGGTCGTCGGCGACCGGCTCGTCGTGAGCAGCCGGGCGGACGACAAGCTCCTGCTGCTCGACCTCGCCTCCGGCGAACCGCGGGGGGAAGCGAGCCTGAAGTCCCCCTTCGGCCTGGCGGCCGCGGCCGACGGCGGGCTCTACGCGGTGAGCGGGAATGCGGTGGGGCGGTACGACCTCGCGGCCGGCACCTTCACGCCGCTCCGGGCCGATCTCGACGAGCCGCAGCATCTCGCCTGCGACGCCGAAGGCAACGTCTACGTGTCGTTGCAGGGGAAGACGATGCAGGTGTGGAAGCTCTCGCCGACGGGGCAGGTGCTCGCGACATTCGGCGTCGCCGGCGGGCGACCGAGCCTCGGCGCGTTCACCCCCACGGGGATGCTCAATCCCTACGGGATCGCCGTGGACCGCGCCGGCAGGCTCTGGGTGGCGGAGGCCGACGACCTCCCGAAGCGGTATTCCGCCTGGAACGCCGACGGCACGCTGTTCAAGCAGTTTTTCGGATCGGTGCCCTACTCCACGCGGGCCTGCCCCGACTACGCGAAGCCCGAACACGTCTACGTGGAAGGGGTGCGCTACGTCGTCGATTACGCGGCGGGAACCTGGTCCCCCGACGCGACGGTGCTGCGGACCTCGACCGACGGCCCGTATACGTTCGAGGGCTCGTCGTGGGTGAGCGGGCTCAACGGAAACCACAACGGCGGCACCTACGCCACCGTCGGGGGCCGGAAGTTCTTCCTGCGGCGCGGCACCAACAGCATCCTCTACGAGGCCGTGGGCGACCGCTACGTGCCGCGCATGAAGCTGCTCGGCAAGGGCCTGCCCGACACGCCGCTGGCCGGCAAGAACCGGATCTGGCTCGATGCCAACAACGACGGCCGGGTGCAGGACGCGGAGATCGTCGAGGGGATGCTGAAGAGCACCTACAACGGCATGCCGATGGACGGCAGCCTCAACCTCTATTGGTGCGAGGGCAGGAGTTGGGCGGCCCAGGGGGGAGCCAAGGCCCGGCCGCCCTACCGCGTGATGCGCTGGAAGTTCCTCGGCTTCGGCCCGAACGGGGAACTGAAGTACGCCGACCCGATGGCGGCCGAGGTGGTGGCTGAGGATCCGGAGGGGGGAATGTTCGCCGACCTGCTCGTGGACGAAGCGGGCAGCGCCTACGTGCTCGTGTCGTCCGGTTCGCTCGGCCGCGGGGAACGGGCCCACGGTTCCGGGCACCGGATCGTGAAATTCGCCGCCGACGGCACCAAGCAGTGGGAATACCACAACGTGGAATGCGCCTTCGCCTGGACGGCCCCGAACTACACCCCGGGCTACGTCGTCTCCGCGATGGTCTTCAGCGAGCAGCGGCACCCCGACCTGCTGGCCGTGACCGGCTACTACGGCCAGTATTTTCTCCTCGACAAGAAGACCGGCTTGTTCGTCGACGCGCTCGGCGAGGACCAGCGGTCGGCCTACACGCTCGGCCCGCACATGGTGCTGACGGAGAGCTTCAACGGCGCGCTGTTCCGCCACGACGCGAGCGGGAAGACCTACTTCATCGGCGGCGACGCCGACGAGCGCGTCTGGGATCTGGAGGGTCTCGGCTCGATCCAGCGGCAGACGATCCCGCTGACCGTCTCGGCCGACATGCGGGCGAAGGCCGAGGCGGCCGCGCGGCAGAATCTGCTCGCCGCGCAGTCGGCGGCGGGCAAGAAGACGGCCACCATCAAGCGGCTCTCGTCGGCCCGGATCGACGGTCGCGACGACGAGTGGGTGAACGTGCCGCCGCTGACGATCTGCCTGGAGGGGAGTCGCACGGCGCAGGCCCAGTGGGGCTACGACGACGACAACCTCTACGTGCGGTTTCAGGTCGGCGACGAATCCCCCTTCGTGAACACGCCGACCGATCAGCGGCTGCTCTTCAAGACCGGCGACTCCGTGGAGGTGAACCTCGCCACCGACACCTCGCCGCGGCCGGTCCGCGGACAGAACCAGCAGGCGATGCGTCCGGGCGACATGCGGATCATCATGGCCCGCACGCCCGACGAGAAGCTCGTGGCCACGCGATACCGCTACGCGACCACCGACAAGGAGAAGCCCAACGCCTTCACCGTGGAGACGATGAGTTCGGGCAAGGACACGCTCGACGACGTCGTGCCGTGGAACGACCTGCCGATGCGGGCCACGTGCGCCGCCGACGGCTACGTCGTGGAGGCGGCGATTCCGTGGTCGGCGATCGGCGTCGAGCCGCGGAGCGGCCTGCTGCTCTCGGGCGACGTGGGCGTGATCTACGGCAACGAAGGGGGCACGAAGAACGCCATCCGCTACCAGTGGAGCGACAAGAGCCCCGAGGTCTCGATCAACAACGACATCCCGTCGGAGATCCGCATCCATCCCAACGACTGGGCCGCGCTCGTGCTCGAGTGACCCGCCCGCCGTCCGGCGGCGGCGTCACCGGCGGCTGCGCCACGACTCGAGGCCGCCGGCCGGGCAGAAGCCGAACGACCAGTGGTCCGCGGCGTCGCCGGCGAGCGTGAACTCGACCGCCTGTCCGTCGAAATCGACCGGCCGGGGCGGCTGGAATTCGATCGCCAGCCCGTAGGGCAGCCCCGGCAGTTCCAGTTCGGCCGCGGCCACGGTCACGTTCTTCCCCGGGCGGGCATCCACGTCGTCTCCCGCCTCCGTGACGGCGATGATCCGCTTCCAGGAGCACCCGGCGCCGTCCTTCGGCCACGCATACGTTCCCGGGAGGCGGAAGCGAACCCGCTCCGGGTAGGTCCATTCATTGACCAGGCCCACCCGGACGCGGTCGTCGAGGAAGGCGGTGGTGTAGCGGACCTGCTCCTCTACCATGCCGATCAGCGAGGCGGGGGCGGTCTTCGGCCAGGTGCAGCCGTGTTTCTGTCCGCGGTGGAGCAGTTGCCGTCCCTCCTCGGCGAACGTGAACATCGGCTCGTTGTCGAGGATCACCGTGCCGTCGGGGCCGGCCAGGCGGACGAGGAGGCCGTGGAACATCATCGACTCGGCCGTGTAGCCCGGCGCGAGGATCCGGTAGCGCGGTTCGGGCACGGCGGCGTGGTCGAAGATGAGCGTCGGCCCGACCGCGACGGTCAGCGGCTCGTGAAGCGTCGTGCGTTCCGCCGCGTCCGGGCCGGTCCGGTAGCGGAGCCGGCACGGGATCCGCCGCAGCCCCGGCCGGGTGTCGGCCGTGGCGGTGAGCCGCATCGCCACGGTCGCGGTGCCACCGGGGGGCACCGGGCCGAAGGTGGCGTCGCCGACCGGGGCGATCCCCTGGGAGGCGTCGCAGTCGAGCGAGCCGTGGATCGTGTCCGGCAGCGAATTGGTGAACGAGAAGCGCACGTCCGCTTCCCGGCCGGCGCCGAGCCGCACCACGCCCGGCTCGAACCGGAGCGGCACGGAGGGATCGGCAGCGGCCGTCGGCCGCTCCTCCGCCATGTCCTCCCGCTTCCCCGACGTCACCGCGGCGCCGTCCGCGGTCTCGACGCGATAGGCCGTCCATCCGCCCCGCGCGATCGGGTCGCCGCCGTTGGGGATCCGCAGGAATCCATATCCTTCGAAGGCGAAGAAGCGGTCGGGATCGGACCGATCGACGAGCATCCGCCGGGCGGCCGGCGTGCGGGGCCGGAAATCGACCGCGGCGTAGTCGGTGAAGCCTTCGCCGTCGACGCGGACGACGGCCGCGTCGTCCCCTTCGGCGACGATCTCGACGCCGCGCACGGCCGGCGTGCGCCGCGCGCGGAAGGGTTCGTGCGTCGCGGCGAAGACGGTGCCGCGGACGGGACCGCGGCGGGCGGCGAGCATGCTCGGCCCGACGGCGTTCGCCGCGGCGGCGGGCTGGTTGCCGGCCTTCTCGGCGAGCCTGCGGCCCCACGACCCGCAGACGACGCGGGTGCCCGCGGCGCCGGCCATGGTCACCCGCACCCGCGCCGAGCCCGGCGCCTCGCCGTCCACGGCGAAGTCGAGCTGCCACGGCTCGGCCGTCGCGAGGCCCCGCTGCTGCTCGAGCGGCCAGAACCGGCGGCTGGCGGTGACGTCCGGTCCGAAGCCGGCCGTCACCGGTTCGGGCCGGCCCATGCTGTGGAGCAGGTAGTCATAGACCCGCGGGTAGGGGCTGCGGGCGGCGAAGAGGTCGAGCAGGTAGCGGTCGGTCAGCAGGAGGGCGCGTGTCTGGTCGACGCCCTCGTAGACGCCGGAGGCGGCCGTGGCGAGAAACTTCACCTCGGGAGTGAAGTCGTGCCGCACCGTGCACGGGGCGGGCTGCGTGTCCTCCTCATCGACCATCAGCGTCGAGTGGGCGACGGTGTTGCGCGTCCAGCCGATCGCGTAGTTCTCGTACTGGATGGCGTTGAAGTCGGGATAGAGCAGCGCGCCTGCGCCGTGGAGCATGATCGCGAACTTGTCGGCGTGGTCATGGCCGTAGAAGGGGGTCATCAGTTGAAAGGCGGCGATCGCATCGGGGTCGGTCCAGTAGGCCGGCGACTCGATCGAGCGCAGCATGGCGACCCCGAAGGTCGGCCAGACACGCGACGGAGCCGGGGGAAACGCGCGCGCGTCGGGATCGGGCAGCGGCGGCCGGTTCCAGAGGTCGGGCTCGTAGCCCGGCAGCATCGACACGAACGCCCCGTAGGCGGGATCGCGGTCGCTGGCCCGATAGCAGGCGATCAGGGCCTCGCGGGCCGCGCGGGTCGCGGGCGTGGCGGGCCGCTGGGTGCCGTCGGCACCGACCGTCGCATCGACGAGGAACAGGTCGCCGTCGAAGTGGGTGGCGCCGTCGCCGTAGGTGGCCACGCGGATCCGCCGGTTGCCGGCCGCGTCCGACTCCGGTGGATAGGCGGTGTCGATGTAGTAGTCCATCAGGCCGCGCGGGCTGCCGCCGCCCGGCGTGCGGGCCGAGAACCAGTCGGCGCCCGTCGCGAGCCGGCCATAGAAGGACATGGTGGCCATGCAGAGGAGATCGGAGTGCTGGATGGCGTAGATCGGCGCCTCGTGCCACGGTCCGCCGTCGCGGAGCAGGCGGTCCATCATCGAGAAGTAGCTGCCGTGTCGCTCCGTGCGGCCGCGCAGATAATGCAGGGCCGCCTGGTCCTGGAGCGCGAGGCCACCGAAGGCGGCCATGAAGAGCGGCTTGAATTCGAGGTTGGGCGTGAACCGCCACGTGTCGAGCCACTTCATCCGAAACCGTGCCTCTTCGGCGAGTCCTTCCTCGATCGCCCGCCTCCCCTGCTCCGACAGGCCGCGATAGGCCCAGTCGAAGGCGACGTAGTGATCGACCGAGATGCCGTAATGGACCTCCGAGTTCATCGGCTGGCCCTGCCGCCAGTAGGCCGGATCGGCGATGAGCGCGCGGTGGCTCCGGGGCGTGCCGCGGAAGCCCATCAGCCAGCGTTCCGCCGTGGCGGCGTGTTCGGCTTCGCCGCGGAGCGCGTAGAGAAAGGCGGCGGCGCGGCCGTCCGCCGGGCCTTTCGGCCGCGCGGCGGCCTCGAGCGCGGCCAAGCACTTCGCGGCCCACGGCTCGGTGGTGGCCAGGGCGAGGATCTCGCGCCGCTTCTGGTCCGGCATGAAGAAGGGGCGGCCGTGGGCGGGCTCGATCCGGACCGGCTCGTCGGCGGCGGCGCACCGGCAGGCCGCCACGACCACCAGGACCACCAGGGCGACCAGGACCGGGCCGCTGCCGCCGCGCCGGATCATGGCGCCGCCCTCACCGGCACTTCCACGAGCTCCACGTCGTCGAACCAGGCCGTGCCCGTTCCCTCCACGCAGAGCTTGACGAGCAGGAAGGGATCGTCGGCGATCGGGGTGAACTCGACTTCCAGCCGCGTCCAGTCGTGGTCGCCGGAGAGCTTCTTCTCGGTCCGCCGCGTGGCCCGCATGTCGTCCCAGTTCCAGAAGACGTCGTCCACCTGCAGATACGCGCCGCCATCGGCGAGGCCCTTCGTCTTCACCCAGGCCGCGAACCGATACCGCTTGGCCGACTCCCCGTAGATCGCCGTGCCGGCGCCGGTGGGCATCGCTGCCTTCACCTTGCCGGGGCCCTGGCCCTCCAGCTTGATCGAACGCTTCCCCGAGTGGGCGCACTCCTCGTCGGGGCCCACGTCGTGCCAGGTCGGGCCGTTGTAGAGTTGGTGCCGCGGCACGTCGGCCTCGAAGTCGTTCACGGCGTTTTGCAGGAAGCCGATCTTCTTGGACGGGCCCGTGGCCTCGTCGGTGTCCACCGCGGCGGCCTCCACCTCCTTGGCGACGGCGGCGGGCAGCGACAGGAAGCGATACGTCGCCTCGATCCGATAGAGGCCGTCGGCCCCCTTCGTCTGCGGCGGCTTCGTGAGCACGTGCTGGTCGTACCACTGGCCGCAGGTGATCGCGTAGGTCGGCTCGCTCGTTTCGAGCAGGTCGATGAAGGGGTTCATCGTGTCGTCGGTGACGAACCCGACGAAGCCGCCCGCGTGGATGTCGTTGACGGGGATGTTGATCGGGCTGTGGAGGACGAACCCGATCCGGCCGTCCGCGAGCCCGCGGACGGTCTTTTGCCAGCGCTTGTGATCGGGCCGGGAATCGGAGAGTCCGCCGCCGAAGAGGTTGTTGAACTCGATCGCCAGCGGCTCCGGCATCGAATACCGGCTGACGCACTGCCAGACGTAGCCGAGGCGGTCGTCCCAGGTGAGGCGGTAGTCGCTGGTGCCGACCACGTCCTTGCCGTGCCGGTTCTCCACCGTGAATTCGAGCGTGTCGCCCTTGTCTTTCCGCCAGTCCACCTTCAACGACTTCAGCGGCGGCAGCGATTGAAATCCGAAGAACTGGATCCGGGCGCCGTGGAGGTTGGCCCAGTGGTACATCGTCGGAATCTCGTACCGCTCCCCCGTGCCGTCGCCGGCCGGGAAGAAGCGGAACATCTCGATCTCCTTCGTCCAGCTCTGGATCAGGCCGACCCGCTCCTTGCCGTCGAGGATGTAGAACCAGTCGGTGTCCTTGGCGTGCTCGGCCGGGGTGATCCGCTCCAGGCTGAACTGCGGCACGTGCGCCACCTTCGGCAGCGCCGCGTAGGCCGGCGACGCGTCGAGCCGCTGCTGCAGCAGGCTTTCGGCCCGGCCGGCCGCGGGCCCGATCGACGACAGCAGGGCGAGCATTCCGGCCACGACGAACAGTCGATTTCGCATCGGTTCAAGTTCCTCTCGATCGCAGGGCTGCGGCGCGGTCTCCGGCCTCAAGAATAGGCGGTGCGCGGCCCGCCCGCAAAGCGGCCCCCGCGTGCCGGCGCGGCCCGCGATCGGCCGCAGCCTGCTATGCTGATCGCCGCTGATTGCCGGCCGCCGGTGGCGTCCCGGGCAGCGTTCACTCGCGAATGGAGGGATCGGTCGCGTGATCAATCAAGTCGCATGGTTGCGAAGGGCGTGCCTGGTCGGGATCGGCCTGGCCGTCGTGGTTCCGGTCGATGCCCTGGCCTCGCCGGCGCGGCGTCTCGCGCGGCGCGGCGTCGTCATCGTGCCCGCGCCGGTCCTGCCGGCTCCGGTGGTCGTGGGGCCCGCGCTGCGGCCGCGGCGGCGGGTGGTCATCGCTCCCGGCGTCGTACTCGGACCGGAGCGGGTCGAGATTCGCGAGCAGCCGACGGTGGTGCAGGCCGCTGCCGGTGCGCCACCGCAACCCGCGACGGCCGCGGCACCCGCCGCGCCGCCCCGCCCCGGGCTCGTGGTCGCGCCGCCGCCCGTCGGGCGGCCGCCCCAACCGGCGACCGCGCCCGCGGAGGAGATTCCGCTTCCCGCTGCAACGCCCGCGGTCGGCGGCCCTGCGTTGCAGGGCGAGACGCCGGCACCGTTCACGCCCGCCTGGTATGCGCGGCACCCAGAGGCGTGGCGGCCGCGGCAGCCGGATGCCGATTGGTGGAAGGCCGCCGACAGCGGCGGCATCGCGGCGTGGCTCCGCAAGCCGGTCGAGGTCGCGTCGGGCGGTGCCTCCGGCGCCGGCGTCGTGCCGGCCGGCGGCGACCTGCCGGGGCTCGAGGGCACGCAGAGCGTCTTGGTGCTTCCCGCGGGGCACGATGCGCCGCCCGCCGGCCCGGAGGCGGCCGACGACTGGCTTCCGCTCGGCGTGTTCGCCGTGGTCGCCGACCCGACGTCCCAGGCCCACAGTTATCAGCAGTTGGCCGTCGATCGGAGCGGCGTGATCAAGGGCAACTTCTACGACGCGGTCTCCGACACCGTGCAGCCGATCGAAGGCGCCATCGACCGCGAGGCCCTGAAGGCCTCGTGGACCGTGGGCCCGCGCGGCAGCCGCTTCGAGGCGCCGGTCGAGGCGTTCACGGCGCCGCCGCGGACGGTGACGGTCAGCGCCGGAGGCACGACGCGGGCATGGCAGCTCCTGCCGATCCGCCCGCCCGCGCAACTGGCGCCGTAGCCGGCCGCCCGGCGGTTACAGCGCCCGGCGATGCTTCCGCTTCGGCTTCCGGGCCAGCGTGGCCGTCGCCGCGACGGGGCCGATCTCCCGCTTCTCCCGCCCTTCCTGGTGCCGCGGTGCCGCCACGGCGGCGGGCTGGCCGGTCGGCTTGCCGCCCCGTGACCGGCCCCGCCGCGAGTGGCCACCGCCGCGCGGGCGGTCGCCATGCGAGGCTCGTTCGGAGCGTCCCGACTCGGAGCGTCCCGATTCCGACCGTCCCGACTCGCGGGCCGGCATGGCCGGCGGCTGGTTGCGTTGGGGGATCGACGTCCGCAGGAGCCGCTCGATCGCCTGCAGCCGCGGCCGTTCATCGTGGTCGCAGAAGCTCACCGCCTCGCCGGTCTGGCCGGCGCGGCCGGTGCGGCCGATGCGGTGCACGTAGGTTTCCGGCTCGTGCGGCAGCTCGAAATTGACCACGTGCGAGACGTGATCGACGTCGATGCCGCGGGCGGCGATGTCGGTGGCGATCAGGACCGGCGGCCGGGGCGACTTGAAGGCGGCGAGCGCCCGCTCGCGCTGGTTCTGCGACTTGTTGCCGTGGATCGCCGCGGCGGAGATTCCCGCCTTGTCGAGATCGCGGTGCAGCTTGTCGGCGCCGTGCTTGGTGCGCGTGAAGACGATCACGCGGCCCTGCGGGCAATCCCGCAGCAACTGCACGAGCATGCTCCGCTTCTCCGCCTTGGCCAGGAAAAACACCGACTGGCTCACGGTCTCGGCGGGCGTGGCCTGCCGCGCGGTCTTCACCTCGAGCGGATTCCGCAGCATCGTGTCGGCGAGGTTGCGCACCTCGGCCGGCAGCGTGGCGGAAAAGAAGAGCGTCTGCCGGTCGGTGGGGAGCATGGCGACGATCCGGCGCACGTCGTGGATGAAGCCCATGTCGAGCATGCGGTCGGCCTCGTCGAGCACGAGAAACTCCACCGAGCGGATGTCCACCAGCCGCTGGCCGATCAGGTCGAGCAGCCGGCCGGGCGTGGCGACGAGCACGTCCACGCCGTGCATCATGGCGCTGGCCTGCGGCCGCTGGTTCACGCCGCCGTAGATGACCGCCGCCTTGAGGCCGGCGTGCCGGCCGTAGGCGAGGAAGCTCTGGTGAATCTGCAGGGCCAGTTCCCGGGTGGGGGCCAGGACGAGCGTGCGGCAGCGGCGCGGCGCCCGCTGCGCCGGGCGGCCGATCATCTGCTCGATGAGGGGCAGCGCGAAGGCGGCGGTCTTGCCGGTGCCGGTCTGCGCGCACCCGAAGAGGTCGCGGCCGGCAAGGACGTGGGGAATGGCCTGGGCCTGGATCGGCGTGGGGGCGTTGTAGCCTTCGCCGGCGAGCGCCTGCAGGAGGGGAGCGGAGAGGCCGAGATCGGCAAACGTGGTCGTGTTCAAGACAGTCCTCGAGACATGGGTAGAAAACGATCCGGAACCTGGGCCGCAACGGCGCGGTGATCCCTGCGATGGATCACGGCCTGCCAAGCAAGAGGTTTCTCGCGAGAGGGGGGACGAGCGTCCAACGCCTGCGAAAAACAATCGCTTCGAGAAGATGCGATCGCGGCCGTCAGCCCAAGACGATACGAGGGGCGATGGCCTTCATCGATTCCGAACTGCCCGAAGGATACCACACGCCGTCGCGCGGGGCAACGTGAAGCTGCGGCCGCACGAGGCGGCGGGTGCCGACGGCTGGAAACCAGCGGCGTTGCTTGCGAGCGGCCACCCGGAACCAGGACCGGGACGACTCGTTCCGCGGACGGCTAGTGAAGGGGCGGCAAGCCCTGCGCGGCGCGAAGTCGGGCCAGGATCGTCCAGGCGGCCGGCACCCTCCGAAAGAGCCTCACGAACTGCGACGGGCTGACGCCGAGAACGTCAGCCGTGGGGCCGATCTCCATGCCGGCGGCCTGGAGTTGATCGAGGGCCTCCGCCAGCAGGGTTGGGTAGTCGTCGTGATCGACGGCGACGACGATGCGGTGGGCGGCGGTTCGCGATCGCCAGAGCGGCGAGGGGCCGGAGCGGTCGGGCGGCGTGCGGTGCTCGAGCGCGAGCCGCAGCCGCAACCGGCCGAGGGCCACGCGCCGGTTCTCCGCCTGCGAGCGGCGCTCCGAGGCCTCGGCCGAGAGCCCCGTCGGGCGATGCACGAGCACGACGGCCGTCTCCACCTTGTTGCGGTGCTGGCCGCCCGGACCGCTCCGGCGGGTGCGGACTTCGTCGCACTCGTGGAGGAGCTGCTCGGCCGACAGGGCGGCGGGATGCATGGGCGGGCTCCGGGGCACCGGGGTGATCGGCCCGGTGACGGAATGACGATAAGGAATCCTAGACGAAGGCCGCGCGAAGCGGCTTCCGGAAAGGGAATACCTCCATGCCAACGAGTGTCGAGGCGAAGACATGGGCGCCCGGGCCGACGTCGCGCACGGTCCGGGATGCGCGGGGCGCCGTTCACGAGCCGCCGGCCGACTGGGTGTTGCTGCCGCCGGGTGACGCCGCGTTGACGCGGCGGGTGAAGGCCGCCGGCGACCACTGGATCGTCGCGGAGAGGAAGGGGCGAAAGGTTTTCTCCCACGGGGTCTGGGCGGCGGCGGCGACCATCGAGCGGATTCGGGCGGAGCTCGAGGCGGAGCGGGCGACGGCGGGCTACGCCAGGAAGCGGGAGGCGGACGTCCGCCGGCGGGAGCATGCCCAGGCGGAATATGTCGAGGACTTCACGGCGGCGGTGGTGGGGTTTCTCGCGTTTCATCCCCGTCACGCCGCGCTCGCGGAGCGGCTGGCCCGTGCGGTCGCCGCGCATGCGACGCCGGTCGGCAGCGGCACCGTCGCGCGAACGAAACGGATTCCGGTGGAGCGGCGTGCGGAGGCGGCGGTCATCGCCTGGATGAGGCACCAGACCACGGCCTACGACACGATGGTGATCCCGCGGGTGAAGGGAAAGCGGCGCGAGGTGCGGCGGATGCTCGCCCAACGGTCGAAGGAACTGCTCGCCCGCTATCGCACTGACGAGCCCCGTGCCGGCGCCTGCCCGCTGGCCGAATGCTTCGGCCGTCAGGCTGGGGATGCGTGACCGTGGGGCGACGAGCCCGCCGTGGGCCGTTTCCCTCGCCCTGCGGCTGCAGACTTGTTCCAGAGTCTGCTAGGCGGACGGCGGCACGAGGGCGTCGATCTTGGCGGCGAGCACGAAATCGTTTTCTGACAGCCCGCCGATCGCGTGGGTGAAGAGCTCGATCGCGAGGTTGCGATAGCCCTCGAGGTGCAGGTCGGGGTGGTGCTGCTCGCGTTCGGCGAGCGCCGCCACGTTGTTGAGCAGTTTGATGCAGTCGCGAAAGTTCCGCAGCTTCCACTCGCGGCGGATTCGGGTGCCCTCGTGCGTGAGCCGCCAACCGGGCAGTGCCGCCACCTGTCGGGCGGCCTCCTCCGGCGTGTATCGCGGCACGCCGCCCTCGCAGGGAACGCACTTGCCGGCGGCGAGTTCGCAGGCGGTTCGATCCGGGCGAATCGACATGGCGGGTGCCTCATGGCGTGGGAAAGTCGGGCCGGTGGCGGGCGTGCCGCTCGGGGCCGGGGCCGCTCCAGGCAATGGTAGCGGGGATTCGGCGATCGGCGGCCCCTTTTTCCGGGGTGATTTCTCGCTGGCCCCGGCCGCCCGGGAACGCCACAATCCCGCCCCCCCGGCGGCGGCCTCGCCGGCTTCCCGACACGACACCAAACGCCCATGAAAGTCCGCATCCAACCCCTCGGCATCTCGGCGATCGCCTTGCACCAGCCGTCCTGGGAGTTGGAAAACACCTGGTTCGGCGACGCGATGCCCCGCAAGTTCGCCCATCACACCGGGATCGAGGCCCGCGCGATCTCGCTCGACGACGAGGTGACGATGGGGCTGCACGCCGTCCGGCAGCTTCAGCGGGAGACGGGCTGCAATCTGGCCGACTGCCGCGGCATCGTGTTCGTGTCGCCCTCGTTCATCCCGGCCTCCGTCGCCCGGCGGCATCTCGACCCCGTCCAGGCGGCGGCCGAACGGCCAGGCCGTGCCGCGCGGCAGTTGGCCCGCGCGCTGGGCGTGCAGCGGTGTCGGACGATCGGCCTGAATTGGTTCTGCTGCGGCTACAGCCGGGCGTTCTCGCTCGTCTGCCGCCGCTGGGCTCCGCGGCTCGCCCTGCGCCGCGACGAATACCTGATCATCGTCGCCTCCAGCCGGATCAGCCGCATCACCGACTTCGGGTGCAGGCAGACCGGCGGCCTGTTCGGCGACATGGCATCGGCCACGATGCTCGCACCCACGGCCAACCGGAGGCATCCGGTGCACTTCGGCATCGTCCATGCCAACGCCGAAAAGCAGCCGGCCGAGCGGCCCACGTTTGATTTTCATCTGTCGTCCCACGTGCCCGTCCCGGCACCCGGCGGCGGAACGATCCATGCCGACACGCGGCTGGTCTATTCGCTCGACGGCATGGCGATCGCGGAGATCGCCCCGCGGGCCATGTCGGCCGCGGTGGGGAAGGCGCTCGCTGCGGCGGGGCTCTCTGGCGGCGACGTGCGGTTCGTCGTGCCGCACCAGGCCGGCACGGGCATCGTGCGTTTCACCGGCATGAAGCTCGAAGAGCACGGGGTTCACGGCGAAGTCGTCAACGGCCTCACCCGCCGGACGGGCAACGTGAGCGCCTGCTCCATCCCCCACGCGCTCAAGCAGACGTGGACGCGGCTCGGGGGGCTGATCGCCTGTCCCACCGCCGCGGTCGGCAGCCCGGGGAAGCCCGAGGTGTTGCAGGGCTGCATCCTGCTGCGTGCCACCCGGTTTCACGAGCGGCAGGCCACCGCCGCGGCGTGATTGGCTGCCCGTGCCCTCTGGCAGTCATGTTGTCCGGAAAGCGTGGATGCGAGGTCGCTGGGTCTGAGAGCCTGTGGAACAAGTCCGCCCGAGTCTGCCCGAGCAGGATGCGCTGGCCATCGACCCAGGAAGCCCTCCGCGTTTCCTGCGGTCGATCAAGTGGAGAAGAGGCATGAACGACTTGTTCCGCGGACACTAGCGCGACGCGTCGCCCCGCCGGGTGTGGAAGCGGTCGAGAAACTCGGGGATCTCGGCGAGCAGCGGGGAGTGGCCGAGATACCGCTCGGCCATTTCCCGGCGGCCGCGGGAGAGGAGCGTCGCGTAGACGTGCAGTTCGAAGTGGAGCCGCAGTCGCCGCTCCGCCGCCGCCTCGCCCGTGGTCTTCAAGACGCCCATGAGCGCCTCGGCCGTGGAGAGATGCGTCGGCTCGGGCTGATCCCGCAGCCAGTAGCGGCCCGGTTCCGCGGCCGGTTCCGGCAGGCTGACACAGCGGCCCATGCCTTCCACGGAGCGGAGCATCTCGCCCGCCTGCCGCCACGTTCCATCGAGCAGGAGGATGTGCGGGGGGCGAGGCTCGTCGGTCGGGCCCGCGGCGGGCAGCGGTTCGCCGCTCGGATGCAGGATCCAGAGCTCGCGGCCGGGGTCGAGCGTCTCCCGCTGGAGCCCCGAGGCTGGAAAGAAATGGGTCGCCCGCTGGTAGACGTGGCGGGTGGCGGCGGCCACGGCGCGGGTGACGAGCGTGCCGGTGCTCGAGGGCCTGTGCTGCTCCGCGCGATGGATGAGCACGTGAACCCGGAGCTGCGTCTCGACCGGCGGGATCGCGTCGCACACGCACCACCGCGGGGGCAGGCTGCACCGCGGGCAGCGGGCGGCACCGGCGAGAACGACACGACGACCCATGCGAGATTCCGCCGGAGTTTCCTATGATCGCGGCCCGGGAGCCGACAGGGAGCAGTATCAGACCACGAAAGGCTGCGAGGCAACGCATGACCGGAATCCGCCCGGGCCGTTACCGGCACTACAAGGGCAACGAATACACGGTGTTGGGCGTCGCCCGGCACAGCGAGACGCTCGAGGAACTCGTCGTCTACCGGCAGGAGTATGGCGAGGGCGGTCTCTGGGTGCGGCCCGCGGCGATGTTCGGCGAAAGCGTGGTCGTCGATGGCAAGACGGTGCCGCGATTCGCGTTGCTGCGGGTGGAGGCGCCGGGGCCCGGGTAGGCGTCCGCGGGCCCGGAGGCCATCCGCCATCGTCCGGTCTGGTGGGGCGGGCGAAAGCGCTCCGGCCTGCCTCTGGGAGTCCTTTCCTCCGCGGTGACACATGCCCTGTGCGACAGGCTCCCTTCCCACAGGGCATGTGTGATGCGCGGGCATCGACCGACTCCGCGACGGCTCCGCCCTACGGCAGGATCACCTTGTCGATGATGTGAATGACGCCATTGGAGGCGTGGATGTCCGAGTTCTGGACATGCGCCATCTCCTTGGCGGTGCCGATGTGCACGCCGGTCAGGAGATGATGCGTCACGGCGACCTTCGCGCCCCCGACCGTCGTGGCTTCCTTGAGCTTCTTCACGTCGGCGATGAGAAGATCCTGGGGAACCACATGCATCAGCAGAACCGCCTTCAACTTCTCCTTGTTTTCGGGCTTGAGCAGGTTGTCCAAGGTGCCCGACGGCAGTTTGGCAAACGCCTCGTCGGAGGGCGCAAACACCGTGAACGGGCCCTTGCCCTTCAGCGTCTCGGCGAGCCCGGCCGCTTCCAGCGCTCTGAAGAGCGTCTTGAAATGGCCGGCCTCCACGGCCGTGGCAACGACGTCTTTCGTCGCACCCGGGGCCGGGGCCGTCCGCTCGCTGACGGGATCCGCACACGCATCGGTCGCAGCCATGCTGACCCCAAACAGTGCCAGCATCGCGATGGCACAGGTCACAACAACGCTTTTCATGGGTCAGGTACCTCTCGAAGGAAAAACGAGCCGTCGGTTCAAAGGATGAACCGAACCGGTCCGACTAACCCTAGAAACGCCGGCGCCGAGGTGAAGCGGACCGTCGTGCGACCACGGTTTGCCCCGCGTCGGACGCACCGGACATTCCGTTCCGGCCGCCGGTCGCCGTAACGGCGCCCGTCGTGGGACAGAGCGGCGGTGATGTGCCGCTCCGTCCCACGAACAGGGCGCTCACGAACCACACTACGATCACGACGAAGTCAGGCGGGCCAGTCTCCCGGTCGGCTGCGATGAGGTGTCGGCCTTTTCGGCAGCCTCGTCGAGGACGTCGAAGAAGCGTTGACACGAGTTGTAGAACCAGTTGCCGGGCTTCGGCTCGTTGGGGATGAGGGTGAACTTGGGGCACGTGGAGGCCATCAGGATCGTGATCCAGACGACGCCCACTTGCACCGATGCCGTGTCGCCCACGCCGCAGTGGATGCAGGGCGGCACCTCCATGGCCATGAAGCGGTTGTACACCTTGGCGTAGATGCTCTAACGCTCGTTCTTCGGAGAGTCGGTCATCGTGATCCTCCTGTCGTTGGTGGGCGCGTGAATGAAATCTCGTGCACGGGCAGGGCAACCGGCGTCGGTGCCGTGCGAGTTGTCTTCGGCGTAGGCAAACGCGATCTGCAGAAGCCGCAGGAATCCCTCGTCGCCGTCGGGTACATCGGCAGCCGCCTCGAGCACGTGCCGCGCCGTCGCCGCGGATCGGGGAGCACGTAGAGCATGAAGCCGCGCGGCCGCCATGAGGGCCAACGACCGGAAGTGAGGCGTCCGCTCACGCACCCGCGGGAGCCGATCGCTGGCCAGACATACCGCAGCGGTGCAGCAACCACTACCTGAAGACGGGCGATCGCAAGACCGCCGGCAGTGCCCGACGAGCCTCAATGCCTCATCGCCTTGCACGCGTCGTGGCACTTCCTGCAGGCCGCCGCGCACGCCTTGCAGCAGGGGGCGTCGCCGCACTTCGTGCACTCGTCGGCACACTGCTCGCACGCCTCCTCGCAGACCTCGCACATCTCCTCGGCCATCGCGGAGTCATACTCCAAGAGCGCGACGCACGCCCGGCACGTCTCGATGCAGGTCAGGCAGGTCTTCTCACAGTCCGGGCAGTCGCAGCCCAAGATGCATTCGCGGCAGGCCCGGAGGCACTCGTTGCAGGCCTTGATGCACACGTCCTTGGCGGCCACATCAGCGTGCGGGGCATCTGCGGCGTAGGTGGTAGTTGGCAGCGTCACGGCAGCAGCGAGAACGAGTCGCATCACGAGCGGCATGGTCGGCGTCAGCATGGGTCGGCCCTTTCGGTGAGTGAGGCGGAACCGGTCACCGGAACTCTACGCATCGCCCAGGCGGTCCGGCCAGCGGCCACCTACGCGGACACGCAGCCAGCGGGACGTCGTGCGGTAGGCCGTTCAAACACCCCGGCCGCAGCCCGCTCGGTCCGATCCGACGCCTTGCGATACATCCGAGCTGCGATCGGCACCAACAGTCCGGCGAACGCGACCACGAGCGTCTGCGGCGGCAACTGGCCGCCGAGCCAGCCGCCGGTCGGAGCGGTCAACATCCCCGCCGCCGCTGCCCAAGGGGGGGAGTCGCGGCCGCGACGCTGGCCAGCACCGCAGCGGTCATGCAGGCAGCTTGGCTGCGAGCCAGGCCTTGTAGCCGCCCACCATGTCGTGCACGCCGCTGCGGCCGAACTTCTGCAACACGCTGGCAGCAATCGCGGAGCGGTAGCCTCCTTCACAGTGCACAGCCACGGGGCGACCGGCCGGAATCGCATCGATCCGTTCGTCGAGATGCGTGAGTGGGATGTTCAGGGAGCCCGCGATGTGGCCTTCCGCATGCTCCGCCTCGCTCCGCACGTCGACCACGATCGGTGCCGCGCCGGCGTCGGGCCGCTTGCCGGCGAGCCACTCGGCGAGGGCCAGCGCGGTGATCCGTTCCGTTCGCTCCACGAGGTCGCCGCGGGCCGCCAGGGCATTCATTCCGCCGGCGAGGTAGCCGGCCACATTGTCGAAGCCGATGCGGCCGAGCCGCATCACGGCCTCCTGCTCGCCCCCTTCCTCGGCGATCACCACGATCGGCTTGTCATGAGCGAGCATCGATCCCGCCCACGTCGCGTACTTGCCGCTCACGGCGATGTTGAGGGCTCCCTTGAGATGCCCGCCTTCGAAGTCGATGCCGTCGCGCACGTCGAGCAGCTGGGCCCCCGACTTCCCGAGGGCCAGCACTTCGTCGAGCGACAAGGGCTTCAGTGTCTTCTCCATTGCCGCGCCGAGCGACGCCCGCTCCTTGCGGTTCAGGATCGCGTCGTGAACGAAGTAGTCCGGCGCCTCCGGCTGGTCTGCCGTGACGATCTTCTTGAAGGCCTCGAGGCTCATCGGCTGGAGGGCGTAGTTGAACTTCTTCTGCTCGCCGATCGTCGAGACCGTCTCCTTCGACAGGCTCTTGCCGCACATGCTGCCCGCGCCGTGGGCTGGATAGACGAGCGTGGCATCGGGCAGCTTCACGAGCTTGTTCGTGATGCTCTCGTAGAGCATGTCGGCCAGTTCGTCGGCCGTCACGCCGATGCTCGCCAGGAGATCGGGCCGGCCCACGTCGCCGATGAAGAGCGTGTCGCCGGTGAGCACGGCCAGCGGCTCGGTGCGGCTCTTCGCCAGGTCGTAGACGAGGATCGAAATGCCCTCGGGGGTGTGGCCCGGAGTCTCCATGATCTCGAGCTTCACGTCGCCGAACTCGACCACGTCGCCGTCCTTCATGTGGACGCACTCAAACTCCGCCTCCGCCCGCCGGCCGAGGTGGATCGTCGCCCCAGCCTTGTCACGCAGTTCGATGTGGCCGGCGATGAAGTCGGCATGGAAGTGCGTGAGGAAGACGTGCTTGATCGTGAACCCGCCGGCCTTCGCGTCGGCCAGGTACTGATCGATGTCGCGCTGCGGATCGACCACCGCGGCCGTCTTCGTCTTCTCATCGGTGATCATGTACGACGCGTGCGACAGGCACGCGAGGTAATACTGCAGGATCTTCATGGCGATATCTCCGCTGAGGGCGTGGGGTTGGACAACCGGCTCATCACTTGCCGACGACGGCAGGGAAGCCGGCCTTCACGAGTTGCGCGTAGCCGGGCTTGATTGCCCGGACGTCATATCCGAGCGGCTTGAGCAGCGAGGCTGCTTCCTCACAGCGGCCACCGGCGAGGCAATAGCAATAGACGATCTTGTCCTTGGGCAGAATTTTCGCGAGCTCTTGCGGGGGCACACCGCGCTCGAGCGTGCTCAAGGGGAGCAGGCCGGCGCCTGCCAGATGCCCCTCCTGCCATTCTTCGGGCTCACGCACGTCGATGATCACGGCCTTCTGCTGGGCAACAGCCTGCTTCACAGCATCGAGCGAGTCTTTCGTATGCTCGGCGAGCGCGGTCCCTGAGACGGCGCCGAGCACGAGCCCGAGGAGCACGGCGCGTGAGCAGGTGGTGACGCTGCGGCCGCCCCCGCCAGCCACTTGGTTCCAGGGCATCCGGGCAATCAACATCGCCATGCCGCAGGTGTCGGTGATCCCGGCGAACACGAGGCCGCAGCCCACGAAGCCGGCCAGGCCCGCACCGATCGCCTGCCAATTCACCGGCGCCACGGGACCGAAGGCGGCCAGCGCCGCCCCGATGGCAACGAGCGCGCCAGCGGCGATCCGTACCTGGCGCTCGAGCGACATCACCTTGCGGCCGCGGAGGACCGGCAGCCCGGCGGCCTCGCAGGCGGCCGTGCCCCCTTCGACACTGATCGCCTCCTTCAGGCCCGCGGCAAGCAGCTTCTCGCAGGCCTTCTGACTACGGTTGCCCGACTTGCAGACGAAGTAGATCGGCCCGTCGCTGGCGACCGCCGCGACAGTCTGGAGGTCGAGCCGATCGAGCGGGATGTTGTGAGCGAAATCGACGTGCACCTCGCCGAATTCGGCGGGCGTACGCACGTCGATGAGCGTCACCTTCTCGCCCTTGCGGCGGAGATCGGCGAGTGTCGCGGGAGAAATCGTGGCGATCATGAAAACATCCTCCGTGAGGTCAGGGAAGGGACTGGCGAATCAAGGTGTCGCGATCTATCGATACGTTGTCGAGAATGACGGGTCGGGGACGGTAGCGGGTGCGATCCTAGGCGGACACGCCGGTTCGCGGAGACTTCGGGCCGCCGAACCGGGCCTCGATGCAGGCCATGATGTTGGCGAGGTGGGGCTCGGCGATCGTGTAGTAGACACACCGCCCCTCCTTCTCCACATCGAATAGGCCGCAGCGTTGCATCAGCCGCAGGTGTTCGGAGGCCATGTGGCTCGGTATCTCGCAGGCCTCGGCCAGTTCGCCCACCGTGTAGCGGCCGCTGAGCAGCATCTGCACGATGCGGAGCCGGTGGGGGTGGGCGAGGGTCTTGAGACATTCGGCCGCCTGGCTCAGGCTCTCGAGGCTCGTGAGCTTCTGCGGACGGGCGGGCTTTCGCTTGGTGTCGACCATGACGGTATGGCTCAGGGGGCCGGCGGCGGTGCTGCCACCTAGCCCCAATTATATCGGAATATGGCGATACGTCCACTAGTTTTTCCTGCCGGTTCTCAGCGCCACGGCGCGCTCTTGCCTTCCGACGCGGCGACGGCTCGGCGTTTACGGCAGGATCACCTTGTCGATGACGTGAATGACGCCGTTCGAGGCGTGGATGTCCGAGTTCTGGACGTGGGCTTGTTCCTTGGCAGTGCCGAACGGTAAGGAGCATTTCCTCCGCACAAGTTTTCACGTGTCTGACGGAGCGGACATTGCGGTCCGTCCACGATTCACGTTGCCGGGTCGCTCGGGAGTAAGAGCGAACCTGCAGGGGCGAGGCACGGCACACGATCAGAAGCAGCCGTTCTGGACCTCTTGCGAAATGAGTCGCTTCAGCCTTGAAATGGCCTGCTGATCCATCGACTTCGCATCCATCCAGAACTGCCGCAAGTCATCGCGCCACTCGGCGTTGGCGATGTATTGGTCATAGCGCCACAGGTTATCCAGCCGCCGACTGAGTTCGGCGATCAGATCGTGGTCATGGTCACTGCAACCGGCAGTCTCGCCAACATGCTCATACTCAAGGATGAAACTCATCGCGGCGTCCTCCACAGAAGGCAGGTAACGTTCGTGGCGCTCCAGCCTTGGAGGAAAACGAGTTCACGTGCATGTGAGCCACCCTGGGGAAACCTTATGCGGCGTGTCGCGTAAGGGCAACCTTTCACCCGATGAGCGGAGAGCAGGCGAGTCATCTGCTTGCCTTCCGCACCACGCCTGACCGCATCGAGAGGTCATTGTTAGAGCTGGGCAATGAGTTTTCGTATCTCGTCCTTCTTCTGTCCCAGCTTCTTCTGCAGACGGCCAAGCAGTTCGTCTTCCTTGCCCTTGGCATACATGAGATCGTCGTCGGTCAACTGGGCGTACTTCTGCTTGAGCTTGCCTTTCAGCTCGTTCCACTCGCCTGCGAATTTCAGTTCGTTCATGGCTGCCACCTCGTTGTGAAAGAATGTCCGGGAGTCCTCAGAGCGGCGGCGATGTGCCTCGCCGTCCCATAAACAGCGCGATCAGGAAGAGGACCAGAAACACGACGAACAGCAGCCTGGCGATGTCAGTCGCCGCTGCTGCGATGCCACCGAAGCCGAACACGCCGGCGATGATGGCCACGATCAAAAACAGAATGGCCCACCGAAGCATGGGCACACCTCCTTCGAAAAACGCGAAGGCGATCCAAAGCCGGAAAACACGCCATCCTGAACGGCGAACTCCACGCGGCGGCCTCGTGGCCCTGCCCTGCCGGCCAACGCTACTCGTCAGTCCCTGCACACTGCCCGGAAACGCGTGGCAGCGGGCGGAAACGCGGCGTACAGCCAGGAGACACTGCCCGCGGTTGAGCGGATGCGACTTCGGCGCATTCGCGAGGCATGGCCTTATGCCTCGTCCCACCGTCAACGGAAAAGAGATGCGGCTCAAATCCAGCCTCGCGGACATGGATGCCGAAATCGCAAGGCTCCATGAAAAAGGACTCGCCTTGAAGGACGAGGCCAAGACTCGATGGAACGTAAAGATGGCGGATCTCAAGGCAAAGCAGGAGGCAGCCCGCAAGAAGGTGGACGAGCTCGGCAAATCCACCGGGGAGGCATGGGGGCGATTGGAGAAGGGCGCCCAGTCGGCATGGGACGATGTGCAGAAGGCCTTCAAGGAGGCCTCCAAAGAGTTCCGAGCCGGCTGCGGTAGGCAATCGCAACGTCACAGGAGGCACGTTCCGCAGTTCAGCCGATGCGGTCGGGTTGCGCGACGCGTGGCCAGCGCCCCGAGTCAGATCCATTTCCGTCGCAGCAGCCACGTCTTGACTCCCTGCGTCAGCAGGGCGTAGCACACGATCGAGAGCCCGAGCAACGGCCAGTACAGCGTCGGCAGCCGCGTGAACCCGAGGTACTGCCCCACGGACGAGAATGGGATGGCGACGCCGATGGCCATGACCACCGACGACACGACCATCAAGGGCCACGAAGGAAGGCTCTGGAGGAACGGGATCCTGTTCGTGCGGATGATGTACATGATCAGCGTCTGCGTGAGCAGGCTCTCGACGAACCAGCCCGTCTGAAACAGGCTGGCACTCCGCCGTGCGGCCTCCGGGGTGCTCGTGTCCCAGCAGTTGAACACGTACAGCATCATGAAGTAGGTCGTGTAGTCAAACAACGACGAGCACGGGCCGATGAAGACGATGAACCGGGTAAGTTGGCCCAGGTCCCAGGGGCGTGGCTTTTCGACCTGTTCGGGATCGACGTCGTCGGTGGGAATGGCGGTCTGGCTGATGTCGTAGAGCAGATTGTTGGTGAGAATCTGAATCGGCATCATGGGCAGGTAGGGCACGAAGACGCTCGCCCCCAAGACGCTGAACATGTTCCCGAAATTGCTGCTCGCGCCCATCCTCACGTATTTGAGAATGTTGGCGAAAACCCGGCGCCCCTCGACGACCCCGGCCTCCAGGACGAGCAGCGACTTCTCCAGGAGGATCATGTCGGCCGAGGCTTTCGCGATATCGACCGCCGTATCGACGCTGATCCCGACGTCGGCGGCCCGGAGGGCAACGGCGTCGTTGATGCCGTCGCCCATGAACCCCACGGTGTGATCCTGTGCCTGCAGCGCCCGAATGATTCGCTGCTTGTGCGACGGCGAGACGCGGGCAAAGAGGGTCGTCTTCTTCACGACGTCGGCGAGGTGTGCGTCATCCATGGCCTCGATGTCGGCGCCGAGCAGCACGTGCTCCGTGGACAAGCCGACTTCCTTGCAGATCTTGCGGGCCACCAGGTCGTTGTCACCGGTGA
>JBEIQP010000160.1:0-5187 GCA_040376455.1 Planctomycetaceae bacterium
AACTTGATCCAAGCGTTGCAGCGGACGCACGGGTTTGGCGTGCGGCCGCTGCCGTAGTCGGCGGCGAACGCATCGATGATCCGCTCGAACTCCACCGAGAGATCGAGGGCGTAGAGCGGAATCCCGAGCCGGTCGGCGACCCGGCGAGCATCGAGGGCGTCGGTCGGGCTGCAGCAGCCCTGATGCCCCGGCCGCGGCAATACGATCGCCAGCGGGTCGGCGGTTTCGGCGGGCGGGAGCACCGGCGCGGCGTGCCGCATGAACACGCCGACGCAGTCGTATCCCTGCTCGACGAGCAGCGCGGCGGCGACGCTCGAATCGACGCCACCCGACATCGCCACCACGACGCGGCGACGCATCTCAGTAGACGATCACGCTCTCGACGCGGTGCGGCACCAGCCGCTCACGGCCGCCGAGCGGGGCAATCTCAACGAGAAACGATGCCCCGACGACACGGCCACCGCCCGCCTCAATGAGCTTGATGCATGCGGCCGCCGTCCCTCCCGTCGCCAGCACGTCGTCGACCACGAGCACACTGGCGCCGGCGGGGAGCACGCCCTTGTGCATCTCCAGCCGGTCGCGGCCGTATTCCAGGTCGTATTCGTGGGAGATCGTATCGGCAGGGAGCTTGCCGGGCTTGCGCACCGGGATCACGCCGACGCCAAGTTCAAGGGCTAGCGGACCGGCGAACAAGAATCCGCGGGCCTCGACAGCGGCGATCGCCATCACGCCGGCCGACCGCCACGGCTCGGCGAGGGCCTGGATCGCCGCCGCAAACGCTCCTGCATCGGCGAGCAGCGGCGTGATGTCGCGGAACAGGATGCCCGGCTTCGGGAAGTCGGGAATCGGACGGATGTGGCGGTCGAGGTTCATGGGAAGAGTGTCGACGATCAGGCCCCCTGCCGCAACCGGATCCGCGCCCGCGGCACTCCCTCGATCTCCGCCGCCAGCGTCGCCAGGGTCTCCGATTCGATCTGCCGCACCCGCTCCCGCGTGAGTCCGAGGCCGGCGCCGATCTCTTTGAGCGTCATCGGTTCGCTTCCGGTCAGGCCGAAGCGGAGTTTGATGATGGTGCAGGCCCGCTGGTCGAGATCATCGATTCGCTTGAGAACATGCTTCAGGGTGTCGTCGTCGAGCATCACGTCCGCGGGACAGCGGGCATTGTCGTCGCGGATCAACTCGCCGAGCGACCAGCCCCCCTCGGCCTGCTCCACGTGCGGCGTCGACTGATGCACGTGGATTGCCTTCTTGATGATCGGCAGCTTCTTGCGAGCAAGCCCCAGGCTCCGGGCCACTTCCTCCGGCGTCGGTGGGCGGCTGAGCGTGTCGAGCAGTCTGGCAGTCGCCCGCCGCCACTTGGAGAGAATCTCCACCATGTAGGCCGGGATCCGGATCGTCTTGCCGGAGTTGATCAACGCCCGCTTGATCGACTGCTTGATCCAGTAGCTCGCGTAGGTGCTGAACCGGGTTCCCATGGTTGGGTCAAAGCCCTCCACCGCCCGCAGCAGCCCGAGGTTTCCCTCCTCGATGAGGTCGGGCAGCGGCAGTCCGCGGTTGGCGTAGCCGCGGGCGATGTTGACGACCAAGCGGAGGTTCGCCCGCACCATGTGATCTCGGGCGAGCGCGTCCCCCTTGCCGATCGCGACGGCCAACCGCTTCTCGTCGTCGGCCGTGAGCAGCGGCGTCTCATTGATGTCGCGCAGGTACGTCTCCAGCGGATTTTGGACGGCGGTGGAGGGCGACTTGCGGCGTGGAGACGGCATAGGGTTTCGGGATGCGAAGGTGGTGGATGACACGACGCCGGTGACGAGGCGGGCTTGCGACCGAGGCGGCGATACCGGAGACGACCGGCACAGCGAAAGGTATCGGCGGTGGTCGGCGTCAACTGCACAAGCCTGACGGGCAGGGCACGCCGTATCACTCGTATCGGTCGCAGCGGCGGTGCCAGCGACGGCTACCGCGGCGGTCAGTCCTCGTGGCGGCCGGCGGCCGTGCCGACGGTGCGATCGAGGAACTCGACGAGTGCTCCGGCGGCAGGGCTCCCGCGTCGCGGCGTCAGATCGCTCGCTGCGGCGTCGAGAATCACCAGGCCACTCTCGATGCCTGCCGCACGGAGCGCCGCGTCGAGCCGGTCTCCCTGGTCGAGTGCGGTGCCGTCGCCACGGCCACCGTGCACGATGAGTGCGGGAGGGGCTTGGGCCGAGACGTGCAGGAGCGGGCTTGCCCGCTGGGCCGCCTCGCGAAACTCGGGAAGCGGTCCGCCCACGAGTCGGCTCGCTGGGGAGCCGGCGCGATCGTGACTGCCGCCGAGCGAGGGCAGGTGCGTCGGCGCATCGAACATCGCAACCGCCGCGACATCAGCCGCCGCCGCTACTGCTGCGTCACCCTCCGCCGAGGCTTCGTGAATCGGCCGCGGATCGGTCGGGGCGAAGGCGACAAGCGCGGCGAGATGACCTCCACCACCCACGCCGGCCACGCAGATCTTGGAGGCATCGATTCCCCAGGTCTCCGCATCGGCGCGGAGGGCCGTGAGGGCCGCGCGGCAGTCGTCGAGTTGGGCTGGGAACACGGCAACGTCGCTCGGACGATAATCGACGCAGGCGACGGCGAACCCCTGTTCGACGAGCCATGCGATCGGGCAGTCAGCCTTGCCTCCCGTCCGCCAGTCACGTCCTTGAATCCAGACCACCAGCGGGAGCCCGCCCCCGGCGCAGCCCTCCGGAAGAAACAGGTCGTAACGCTGCCGGGGGTTGTCACCGTAGGCCTGATCGGTGTGCCCGATCGACTGTGGCCGGTCTGGCGGCGGGATGATTGGCTCGATGGGCAGCGCGAGCGGCGGTTCGACACTTCGCGGCTCTGCGAGCAGCGGCGTGGGACCAGGCTCGACGGTCACTGGATCGAGATCACCACGGCGGACGATTCGCCGCTGTGCCCGGCGGCTGGTGCGCCGCGTTGGCGGGAGCTCGACGGGCAGCGGGGCGTCGGCGGCCGGTCGCGGATCATTTTGCCAGGCGAGTTCGACGCCCGACCAGTCAACCGCGCAGGCCTGGAGGCAGGCGATGCACGTCACCACGGCAACGACCACGGTGGTGGCGACGGTCTTCTTCATGGGCGGGACGCGGCTCCTGGGAGCTGCGAGTATACCTCCGCCCGGGGGTGGCCCCGCGTCGCCCCTGAGGAGCGACGCGGGCCACCGGAATGATCAGCGTCGGGCCGGAAGCTGGCCGGTCGGCGTCAGTTCGTCGATGATTCGTGGGATGTACTTGGCAAGGACCTCAGCGAGTTGATCGCGATCGATGCCCTTGGAACGGGCGTAGTGATCGAGTTCCTGCTGGCCGAACGTGTCCTCAATCTGTCGCCGATCCACGGGCTTGTTGGGGCCGGTGCGGACCCACGAGTCGACCTGCTCCCGCATCCCCTTCTCCTCGAACTGCTTGACGACCTCGGGCAGCTTTTGGGCCGAGCCGCCGCCGAAGATCTGCGAGAGGATGTCACCGAGATCGTTTGGCGACGGCATGCCCTGCGGGGGCTGTTGCGGCCGCTGCTGTGGCTGGGGGCGCTGCTGAGGCTGCTGCTGTTGGGCTTGCTGCTGCGCCGCGCCTTCGAGGACCTGCTTGAGAATCTCGCCGAGAATGTCCATGGTGACCTTTTCGTCGCTGGAGAATCGATCGATCGTCGGCAGCGCCGACGTGAAACAAGCAGTCTACGGCCGTCCTGAGCCAGGGAAAAGCAGCCGGTGTCAGTCGAGCGAAACCGCTTCGCCGCCGGCCCGCGTCGCGAGCTGACCGAGAATCTGCACCGAGGTGTCTTCCGATACCAGCCGCACCGACCCGTCCGCCATGGCCATGTTCGCCCCGGCGGTGTGAAAGCTGTACACGAGCCAGCCGTTTTCGTTGGAGCCGTTGACCCGCATGAGCGTGGATGGGATTGGGCCTGCGGTCGGGCCCGAGGTGCACCACGCGGCGGCTTTCTCACCGAAGCCGTAGGGATTGTCGTTGGTCGCCCACGCCCCACCCTGAGCCCGCGCGCAGCTGGCGCCCGCTGCCTGATCCGCGTTCGCCGGAGAGCGGATCCGTCCCCGCCACACGTCCTCGCGGCCGGCGCACTCGCTGAGCAGAATCGTCTTCGAGAGGCCGTCGGTGACCTTGGCCATGGTGCACCGCGGACGCGCGGCGGTGCCGCCACAGTTCGTCCACGCTTCCGTCGGCCCCGGTCCCGCCGTCACGGTGCCGGCGGGCAGACCGGCCGACGCGTTGAAGTTCGTGCCCGTCCCGGCCACCAGGAAGTAGTCGCCGCACGCGCCGGTCTTTCGCGGGTTCTCGATCTTGTCTTGGATCCGGTTGGGGAACGGCGACGATGGGCATTGCAGCACCGGGAGGAAGATCCGGGCCAGCACGCGATTGCCGGTGGCGGTGTCGTCGAGCACGCCCGCGGTGCCGCCGCTCGGCGCGGAGCCGTCTTGGTTTTCCCACCAGTTCCGCGACAGGTCGTAGCTTGCCATCAACGCCGCTTCTTCCACGTAGGGGAGCACGTCCGGGGTCCAGCTCCGGTGTGCCATCTTCGGCTCGCAGGCGGTGATCGCGCCGGAGAAGAGCCGCTTCAGCGGAGGCAGCATCCGCCGGGCGGTGTCGTAGTTGTGAAATGCGATCGGGAGTTGCCGGAGCTTGTTGGCACACGCCGTTCGCTGCGCCGATTCCCGCGCGGACTGCACCGCGGGTAGGAGCAGGCCGATCAGCGTGGCGATGATCGCGATCACCACGAGCAACTCCACAAGCGTGAAACCGCGACGCTCGGCGTTGACGGTGGTGGTGCGGCGCATGGCGGCGGCTCCTGACGGCGGGCACGTCACCGGATGCTATCGCCGCCACCGCCCTGGAGGCGCCGGGAATCCGTCGCCACGACTGGTGAAGTTTTCACCGGCGTCTTCGCCGGCGGTCAGTCGTCGAGGCCAAGCTGACGGAGCTTGGTTCGCAGTGTTGCCCGGTCGAGGCCGAGGAGTTTGGCGGCGGCCGTGCGGTTGCCGCCGGTGTGGGCGAGCGCCTCGCGAAGGAGCGTGGCCTCGACGAGCCGCACGGTGCGGTTGTGGAGGTCGGGCTCGGGCAGTCGGCCGAAGGCGGCGCGGGCCGCCGCGGCCCAGTCTTTGATGGCGGAGTCTAGGTGGTGGCTGACGGCACCGAGCGGCCCGGC
>JBEIQP010000161.1:0-4903 GCA_040376455.1 Planctomycetaceae bacterium
CGACGGGGCGCGGGCAGACCCGAAGCGGCGAGACGCGGCTGGCCCGGCACAGGTTGGCAACCTGTGTTACGACCTGAACGTCCGCGGCCTGCCGGGTCGGTCATCGTGTCGCCCGTTGCTGCAGGTGGGGCGGGCGGCCCCGGCTCATCCCGTGGTCCGCATTCCCGCGGCGATGCCCTGCACGCACAGACGCAGCAGCTCGCGGTGGTGGTCGCCCGCGGCGGAGGGATCCGCTTCGAGTTCGGCCCGCCGCCGCCGCATGAACTCGATCTGGATCAGGTTGAGCGGGTCAATCGAGGGATTACGGGCCTCGATCGATCGCTGAAACCAGGGCGTGGTGGCGAGCAGTTCGCCGCCGCCCACGATGTCGAGGATCGCCTGTCGCGTGCGGTCGCGCTCGGCGGCGATCCGTTGCCAGATTCGCCGGCAGGCGTCGTCGTCGATCGCCAACTCCGAATAGCGCTGGGCGATGACCATGTCGGCCTTCGCAAGGGCCAGCGATGCGTTGTCGATCGTGGCCTGGAAGAAGGGCCATAGCCGATACATGTCACAGACGGCCTGCCAGCCCCGGCGGTCTTCGTATTTGACCTCCACGAGCGCGGTGCCGAGCCCGTACCAGGCCGGGATCATGCAGCGGCTTTGCGTCCACGCGAAGACCCAGGGGATTGCCCGCAGGTCGTCGAGCGTGCGTTCGCCCCGGCGGCGGGATGGCCGCGAGGCGATCGGCAGCGTCTCGATCTCGTCGATCGGTGTGGTCTGTGAGAAATAGCCGATGAAGCCGGGTTGGTCGACGAGTTCGCGGTAGATGGCGAACGACCGCTCCGCCATCCGCGCGATGATGGCCGTCCATTCTGGCTTGGGCTCGCTCCGCCTCACGCTCGAAGCGACGAGCGTGGCCCAGGTCACCTGCTCGAGATGCCGCCGGGCGATCTCGGGGTCGTCGTATCGCTCCGCAAGCACCTCGCCCTGCTCGGTGAGCCGCAGCGAACCATCGAGCGTCTCAGATGGCAGCGAGAGAATGCCGCGGGCGGCCGGCCCGCCGCCGCGGCCGAGCGAGCCGCCGCGGCCGTGGAAGAAGGTGAGCGCCACGCCGCGGGCCTCGGCCGCCGCGTGCAGGCCGCTCTGCGCCTTCTGCAGCCCGCAGCAGGCCGCGAGGTAGCCGCCGTCCTTCGTGCTGTCGGAGTAGCCGACCATCACGATCTGCCGGTTGCCCCGGCCACGGAGGTGGTCGCGATAGACGGGTTCATCGAGGATCGTCGCGAGGGTCTCGTGGGCGTGGTCGAGGTCGTGGATCTTCTCGAACAGCGGCACCACCGCGATGTCGGTGGCCGCCACCGGCTCGCCGGCCGCAGCGGCCCGCGCCTGCGCCCACCGCCAGAGCCAGAGCACCGAGAGCACGTCGGCCGGGCACCGCGTGAGGCTCACGACCGCGCCGCCGAGGCACTGCGGCCCGCAGCGCACGCTCGCGGCGTGGAGCACCCGGAAGAGCCTCAGCGAATCGAGCGCGAGCGGCCGGAGGCGATCCTCCGGAACATCACCGACGCTGCCAAGGGTTGTGACGAGCATCCGCGCGCGGGCGGCATCGTCGAGCGACTCGTAGGCGTCGGCGTCGGCCACGATCCCCGCGGCGGCGAGGATGTCGCCCATGATCTCGCGGTAGGCGCGGGCGTCTTGGCGGACGTCGAGCCGGGTCATGTGGAGGCCGAACGTGCGCACGAGGTCGAACCACGACTGCGCGGGCGAATCCTCGGCGAGGCAGTGGTCGCCGCTGAGGGCGTCGAGCAGCGGCACGAGGTCGGCCTCGAGGTCGGTGCCGTCGCGATAGGCCCAGTCGGCCGCGGGCGCCGCCAACGACGCCGCGCGTGCCGCTTCCAGCCGTGTGCGGATCATCCTGATCCAGCGGCGGTAGGTCTCGTGGCCGGGGACCGGTTCGATGGCCGCGGCGACCGCGGGCCAGCGCCGGCCGATGGCCGCAAGCGTGTCGACGAGCGGCGCGGCCCCCTCGGCCACGTGGCTCGACACGGTGAGCAGGTCGTGGAGGCGGTCACACCACGACAGATGCTGGTCGATCGCCGCGGCCCGAAGCCGGAGTAGCGTGGCCTCCGTCACGTCGGCCGTCACGAACGGATTGCCGTCGCGGTCGCCACCCATCCAGGAGCCGAACGAGAGAAACGTGGGCACGACGAACTGGTGGCCGGGGTAGTGTTCCGCGAGCGCCCGCCGCAGCGCGGCATGAACCTGGGGCACCGCCTCCCAGAGCCGCGGCATGATCGACAGGCCGCGGTCCACCTCATCGAGCACGGTCGGTCGTGTGGGCCGGAGAAACTCAGTCTGCCAGAGCAGCATGAGCTCGCTCCGCATGTCGGCCCCGTGTCGGGCCCGCTCGCGAGGAAGAAGGTGGTCGGAGTCGAACTCCTCGAGGCTCTTTCGCATCCGCCGGAGCTTGGCGCGGATGGATCGCCGCTTGGCCTCGCTCGGATGGGCTGTAAACACGAGTTCCACCGCGAGCCGGTCGAGCACCTGCTGCACGTCTGCGGCCGGCGCGCCCAGCGCTTTCAGTTCGGCGATCCCGGCAGCCAGCGATTCGCCGAGCGGTTCGGGGTGCAGGCGGCGCTCTCGTTCACGGAGCACGCGGATCCGCTGCCGGTCTTCGGCGATGTTGGAAAGATCGAAGAAGATGCCGAGCGCCCGGGCCACGACGGTGGCCTGCTGCTCGTTGAGCGACTCGATCCGGGCGGCGAGCGCCGGTTCCGCGTCGTGGCGTCCCTGGCGGCGCTCGCGGGCCAGACGGCGGACCTCCTCGACGAGGGCGTGGGCCTCCGCGCCGGCGAGTTCCTCGATCACGGATCCGAGCATGTCGCCCAGGAACCTCACGTCGCGGCGGAGGAGCTCGTCGTGGCTCACGGTGGGTGCGGGTGCGGGTGACACGCGGACGGCTGGCGAAAGGGCTGAACGGGAATCCATGCAAGGTTGTACTTGCAAAGCCTGCGCCGGAAAGCGGGGTCTGACGGGCCGGGGCGGCCGGAACGGGTTTTTTCGGCTCAAACAGCGAGATCAGGGCGTGTGGCGGTCTCTCGTTCAGATCCGGCGAGCCGCGCAAGGCTGCACGCTCCGTGGGCAATGGCCCGCTCACAGAAGGCGGGTATGCTGCGAAGATGAGCAGCTTCCACCACCAATGGATTATTCGGTTCGTCGTGGCGGTTCCGTGTGCCGTCTGCGGATGGGCCACCTCCGCCGCGCCGGACGACCTCCACGTCGCCGCCCCAGACCGCATCCGGCGGATGCAGTCCGACGCCGAACTCGCCGGCCGTGCCTGGTGGGGCTACTGGGGCGACCAGCCCCAGAAGTATGTCTCTCACTCGACGCACTCCAACCGGCTGATCCCGGTCTACTCGTTCGGCATGTCGCTCGACAGCGTCAGCGGCACGAACAGCGTCTACCGCGATGCGGAGAAACTGAAGGCGGTCTACGGCCGCCTGCCCGACCGCACGCTCAATCCGGAGGCCGAGTACTTCGACCAGACCGATGTCTACCGACTGCAGATGGCCGCCGCCGACGCCGGCAAGAAGTACATCGTGCTCGTGATCTTCGACGGGATGGACTGGCACACCACCCGCACCGCGGCGATCGCGACCCGGGGGACGGTCGAGTACACGGAGGGCCGCGGCACCGGATTCTGCTTTCAGGACTACCGCGGGGCGCCGACCGACTTCGGCTTTTGCGTGACGAGCCCGGCGAACGACAAGACGACGTCCGACGTCGATGCCCAGGCAGTGAAAAACCCCGGCGGCGAGGTTCCCGGCGGCTACGATCCGAGTCGGGGCGGGGCGACACCGTGGGCGCGACGGGCCAGCCTCACGTATCTCATCGGCAAGGACCGCGATGTGCCGCATCCCTACACCGACTCGGCCGCGTCGGCGGTTTCATTTTGCTCCGGCATCAAGACCTACAACGACGCGATCAATGTCGATGTGAACGGTGGGCATGTCGAGTCGATCGCCCGCCGGCTCCAGCAGCGGGGCTACGCGGTCGGCGCGGTGTCGAGCGTCCCGGCGTCGCACGCCACCCCCGCCTGCAGTTATTCCAACAACGTCAGTCGAGACGACTACCAAGACATTGCCCGCGACCTCGTGGGCCTGCCGTCGATCGCCCATCGCACCGATCCGCTTCCCGGTCTCGACGTGGTGATCGGCGGCGGCTTTGGCGTGCCGGCCGATCCCGAGAAGGACAAGGACCAGGGGACGAATCTCGAACTGGGCCTGAAGTACGTCGCCGACTCCACGCTGAAGGCGATCGACGCAGCGGAGGGCGGCCGCTCCCGGATGGCGCTACGGACGCCCAATCGCCGTGGGGCCGACGTGTTGGCGGAGGCGGCGGCCGATGCCATCGCCCGAAACCTGCGGCTCTTCGGGCTCTTCGGCGCGGCTGAAGGCCATCTGCCGTTTCAGACGGCCAACGGCGACTTCGACCCTGCGGCAGGCCAGCTGCCGACCAACGAGGAGGTCGACGCCCTCCGGAAGAAGTATGGGTCGACGATCCGCTACACGGAGGCCGACATCGCCGAGAATCCTTCGCTGGCGGAGATCGCGACCACGGCCATGGACGTGCTCGCGTCCAAGGGTCAGTTCTGGCTGATGGTCGAGGCGGGCGATGTCGACTGGGCCTCGCACGCCAACAACATCGACAACGCCATCGGGGCTGTCCGGACGGGCGACGCCGCTGTGAGAGCGGTGTTTGATTGGATCGAGCGGCACGACGCCTGGGCCGATTCCGTCGTGATCGTGACCAGCGACCACGGCCATGCCTTCGTGCTCACCGAGCCCGAGGCCTTTGCAGGCGGGCTGTAGGGCCCTTCGTAGGTGCAGGTTGTTAACCTGCGCGTGCCCTTGATCCGGCTGCTCGC
>JBEIQP010000205.1:0-3028 GCA_040376455.1 Planctomycetaceae bacterium
AGGCCGGCTGCCCCCACGAGGGCATTCCCGAGAAACACGCTCGCCATGCCCCACACGACCATGCCGATGCCCATCTGCACGTCGGCGAATCCCTGGTACTGCGCCACCAGGCTGCCGGCCGCCGCCGTGAGCGAGTTGGAGATCGCGAGTCCACCGACCGTCAGCAAGCCGGTGTCGCGGCCGAGCGCCCGGGCCATGGTCGGCGTGTCGCCCCCGGCCCGCATCGCCGTGCCCAATCGCGTGCGGAAGAAGATGTAGAGCACCGTGGCGGCGGCGGCGACGACCAGCAGCACGAAGCCGGTGCGGGCCATTTCACCCGCCAGCGTGCGATCAACGCCCGCGCGAACGAGCACCGGACCCACCGTCCGTTCGACCGCGTCGAAGAGCGTGGTCACCTTGCCGAGCGGCACATTGCTGCGGCCCAGCACCACGAGGTTCACGCTCGCCAGTGCCGTGCTCACGAGGATGCCCGAGAGCAGCGGCTCGACCCCGAGGAACGCATGGATCACGGCCGTCGTCGCGCCGGCCGCGGCGCCGGCCGCCATCCCGGCCAGCGTGGCCACGGCCGGGTCGTAGCCGGCCACCATCAGCCCCGCCGCCACGACGGCCCCCAGCGTGAACGAGCCGTCGGTGGTGATGTCAGGAAACGAAAACAGGCGATAGCTCACGAACACGCCCAGCGCCACCATCGCGAGCGCCAGGCCAAACGTCCAGGTGGAGAGGAGTGTGATCATGCCGTCGCCTCCCCGCTGCCGAGATCGAGCGGCGCAAACCACACGCCACCGCGGGCCAGTTCCGACCGGCCACTCCCAAGCACTGGATGGGGATCGGCGACGAGGTGCAGCACGGCCAGCGGGGTGGAGGCGGCGAGATCGGCGACGGTCGCCGCGAGATCGAGCCCCCCGCGGCGCCGCGGCCGATACGGAACCACGACCGCATGACCGTGACTGGAAAAGCCGTGGCCCGGCACCGGCCGCACGAAGTCGGCGAGCAGCCCGGCTCCGCTCCCGCGGGTGACGACGCCGGCGATCACCGCCGTGTGCCTGGCATAGACCGGCTCCCGCGAAAAACTCAGCCACGTGGCGGTGACGTCCCGCGATCCGGCAACCGGGGTGTTGCCCTCACGCGCCTCCGCCAGCGGACGAATCAGCTCGGCGCCGACCAGGCCGTGCACCTCGCCGGCAACGACGATGGCGATCGTGGTCGCATCAGTCTGCGCGAGCACCGCCTCGATCAGTTCGTCAAGCCGCACGAACGGCTCATCCCCGGCGGGCTCAAACCCGGCGCGTCCGGTAGGAATGCCCTCCCAGATCAGGCCAGACAACACGTTCACTTCTGCCAACAGGTCGCCCGTCGGCACGATGTAGTCGATCGCGGCGTGCGGCTGCGGCGGCCGGTGAAACACCGCGCCCGCAATGGCCGCCATCTCGCCGGCCCGCGCCGCGGCCGCTTGACCGTCGGCGAGCGACGCCAGCCCCAGCCCGCAGCTATGCCGCGACAGCGGTCGCGCAACGCCCTGGGCAGCTCGCCCGGCGACGGCGTCGTTCGGCCGTCCCAGAATCTCCCCACGCACACCGGCCCCTGCAGGCCGCTCGACGCCGAGCAGCCTGACCTCACCGTGCGTCACGTCAGCGGCCACCGGCGCGGCCTGGACCGGCGAGGCCTTCTCCGGCTGCGGCGACTGCCCTTCCATGAGGATCGGCGTGAGCCGCGTGAGGTCGAGCACCCGCTTCACCACGGGGCTCGCTCGCCGGATGAAGCAACTAGCCCCGGCCGCCTTCGCCGACCGCTGGGTCTCGAACAAACCGCGAATCCCGGCCGAACTCAGGAAGCTCGTGGCATCGAGATCGAGGCGGATCGCGTGGTATCCGCGGCGGAGTTCATCGGCCACCGCGCTGGCCAGTTCATCGCCGGTCTCGGCATCGAGGCGACCGGTGCAGACGAGCACCACGACGCCATCGTGCTCGACCCGTTCGATGCTGAGGTCCATGGTGAAGTCCACCGCCGGCGGAAACCGGCCGCCGTCAGGCGTTGGCCTCGATCACCGGCAGCACCGCCCCACCGGGCACCTCACCGGCGGCCGCCATGTCGCGGATCTCCTGGGAGATCTTCATCGAGCAGTACTTCGGACCGCACATGCTGCAGAAGTGGGCGCTCTTGAAGGTCTCCTGCGGCAGTGTCTCGTCGTGATACTTCCGGGCGGTTTCAGGATCGAGCGACAGCCGGAACTGCTCGTTCCAGTCGAAAGCAAACCGGGCCCGCGAAAGGGCGTCGTCGCGAACCCGGGCGTTCTTGCGGTGCCGCGCGAGGTCGGCGGCGTGGGCCGCGATCTTGTAGGCGATCACGCCCTGCTTCACGTCTTCCGCGTCGGGCAGGCCGAGATGCTCCTTGGGCGTCACGTAGCAGAGCATCGCCGCCCCGCTCCAGCCGGCGAGCGCCGCGCCGATGGCACTGGTGATGTGGTCGTAGCCGGGCGCGATGTCGGTGACGAGCGGCCCGAGCACGTAGAAGGGCGCCTCGTCGCACTCCTCCATCTGCCGCTTCACATTCATGTCGATCTGGTCCATCGGCACGTGGCCGGGGCCCTCGACCATCACCTGGCAGCCCTTCTTCCAGGCCCGGCGGGTCAGGTCGCCGAGCACGTGGAGTTCCGCGAACTGCGCCTCGTCGCTGGCGTCGGCGATGCTGCCGGGCCGGAGACCGTCGCCAAGACTCCACGTGACGTCGTACTGACGAAAGATGTCACAGAGATCCTCGAAGTGGGTGTAGAGGGGATTCTGCTTGCGATGGGCCATCATCCAGCGGGCAATGAGTGAGCCGCCGCGGCTGACAATCCCCGTGATCCGCTTCGCGGTGAGCCCGAGGTGCTCCTGGAGCAGCCCGGCGTGGACGGTCATGTAGTCGACCCCCTGCTGGGCCTGCTTCTCGCACATGTCGATGAAGTGCTGGGCGCGCATGTCCTCGATGTCGCCGCCGAGTTCTTCGAGCATCTGATAGATCGGCACCGTGCCGATCGGCACCGGCGAGG
>JBEIQP010000011.1:0-42411 GCA_040376455.1 Planctomycetaceae bacterium
GCGGTCCGCAGCGCGACCAGCCGCTCGAGCGCCGCGACGCCGCCGGCGGCCGCCGCCGAGAGCCGGCCCGCGTCGCGCGAGGCGAGCAGCTCGTGCCACATGCTGTGGCCCTGCTCCTGGGCCCGCGCCCGCGCCGTCTGGATCGCCTGCGACGAGAGCCCCCGCGGCGGCACGTTCGCGATCCGCGACAAGGCGAGGTCGTCGTCGGGATCGACGAGCACCCGCAGGAAGGCCATCACGTCCTTCACCTCGCGCCGGTCGAAGAACGACCGGCTGCCGACGAGTTCGTAGGGAATCTGCCGGCGCCGCAACTCCTGCTCGAAGACGCGGGTCTGCTCGCCGGTACGGACGAGGATGACCGCCTCCGAGGGATCGACCTGCCGCTCCCGCAGCAGGCTCTCGACGTCGCCCACGACGCGTCGCGACTCGTCGATTTCGTCCTGCGCCTGCAGGACCGCCGGCGGCACGCCCGCCGGCAGGCTGGCGACGAGCGTCTTGCCATGCCGCTTCGCGTTGCGCTCGATGAGCAGGTTCGCCGCCCGGATGATTTCGGGCGTGGAGCGGTAGTTCTCCTCGAGCTTCACGATCCGCGCGCCGGGCCAGCGCTTCGCGAAATCGAGGATGTGCGACACCTCGGCGCCGCGCCACGAGTAGATCGACTGATCGTCGTCTCCCACCACGCACAAGCTCTTGTGATCGCGGGCCAGCGCCGAGAGGATCCGCTCCTGGATGGCGCTGGTGTCCTGGTACTCGTCGATCAGCAGGTGGTCGAACCGTCCGGCCTCCTCCCGGCGGGTCCCCTCGTCGCTGCTGAACAGCTCGTCCACCAGGAGCAGCAGGTCGTCGAAATCGACCGCGCCGTCCGTGCGCATCGCCTGCTGATACCGGCGGTAGCCCGCCGCCGCGAGCGTCCACGAGTCGTCGGCATCGGCGGAGATCGTGTCGATCGCCGCGTCGGCGCGGACCGCCCGGCTCTTCCAGCGGCTGATCCGGTCGAGCAGGTCGGCCGGACGGAGCACCGCCTCCGCCACCTTCAGCTCCTTGAGCACCTTGCGGGCCGCGGATTCCTGCTCGCCCCGATCGACGATCGCAAACCGCTCCGGGTAGCCCAGCTTCGTCGCGTGACGCCGCAGGATGCGGACGCAGAGCGAGTGGATCGTGGAGATCTCCGGTTTTTCGGCCGACTTGGTTCCGAGTTGCGCGGTCGCCCGCGCCAGCATTTCCCGGGCCGCCTTGTTGGTGAAGGTGACGGCGAGGATCCGCGACGGCCGCGCGCCCCGGCGGACCAACTGCCCGATCCGCGCGATCACCACGCGGGTCTTGCCGGTGCCGGCACCGGCGAGCACGAGGAGCGGACCGGGCGGCGCGAGCACGGCCTCGGACTGGGCGGGATTGAGGCCTGGCACGCCCACGCGCGGGGCGGGCCGGGCGACCTTCACGGTTTCGGGGGCGGTGCTGTCGTTCATCGGGATCGAACCATCTCCGGCCTGCGGCGAGCGGCCGAATCTACCACATGCATCCCCGGTTCGCCTTGACGCCCGACGGCACGACGTTTCTATTGTTTCCCTCGCCGACATGCCCCCGGAGAACACGTCCATGCAGCCCGATCGCCAGCACGAACTCGAGCAGAACGATCTTGCCGGAAACACGATCGACCTGCTCGAACGGATCCGCCCCCATCTGCGGTCGATCCTGACCGCCGTGGGAATCCTGTTCGTCGGGCTGGCCGCGTGGACCCTCGTGTCCTCGCAGCAGACCGCCGCACGCGCCCAGAGCTGGGAGGCGTGCATGAACGCCCTCTCCAGCGGCAAGACCGAAGCGCTCGCCGACGTGGCCCGCCGCCATCCCGGCACGCCCGCCGCCCAGTGGGCGCGGCTCACGCTTGCCGACACCAGCCTCGACCAGGGCTGCGACCTGCTCTTCGCCGACCGCGTGCAGGGCACCACGCGGCTGGAGGACGCGGCCGCCCGCTACGCCGAACTGCTGGCCGAACGACCCGCTGGGATGCTCGCGGAACGGGCGGTGTTTGGCTTGGCCAAGGCCAACGAGGCGTTGGGCAGGCTCGACGAGGCGAGAAAGGGCTACGAGTCGGTGGCCGCCGACTTCCCGGGCGGGGCCTGGGCCGGGCTGGCCTCCGCACGGGTCGCCGCACTGTCGCGCGAATCGACGCGGGAGTGGTACGATTGGTTCGCGGGCTGGACGCCGGCACCGCCTCCCGCGAATGCAGTCTCAACCTCCACCACCGAGCCGGTCGCCGAGCCAGCCAAGCAGTGATCTGCCGGCGGTGACGGGAGGCATGCAGCCCGACCTCGCCGCGGGGGCGGAAGTGGCCCTGCCGGTCGATGGGGAATCAGCCGGCAGCCGGCTCGACGTGTTTCTCGCCCGGGCCTTTCCTGCCTGGAGCCGGTCGTTCCTCGCCCGTGCCATCGACACCGGCGCGTGCCGCATCGACGGCGTGACCGCGCGGGCCTCGGCCAAGCTGCGTGCCGGGTCGGTCGTGCGGTTCACGGTGCCGGAGCCGCCCCGCGCGGGCCCCGTCGCCGAGGACATTCCGCTCGAGTTCCTCCACGTCGACGAGTGGCTCGCGGTGGTCAACAAGCCGGCCGGCATGGTCGTGCATCCCGCCAAGGGCAACTGGAAGGGAACGCTGGCCGGAGCGCTGAAGTGGCACCTGGAGCAGGTCGGTGATGGCGGCGGACTGTCGAACGCCGGAGGCCCGGCCCGCCCCGGGATCGTGCACCGCCTCGACCGGGACACCAGCGGCGTGATCGTCGTGGCCCGCACGGAGGAGGCCCATCACGCGCTGGCGAAACAGTTCGAGCGCCGGTCGGTCGAAAAGACCTACCTTGCCATCACGCAGGGACAGCCGCAGTTCGACCGCGACGAGATCGATCTGCCGATCGGCATCCATCCCTACCAACGGGAGAAGATGGCCGTGCGCCGCGACCATTCCACCAGCCGCGATGCGGTCACCCGGTTCGAGGTGCTGGAGCGGTTTCGTGCGGGGGCGCTCGTTCGCGTGACACCGAAGACCGGTCGGACGCACCAGATTCGCGTGCACCTTGCGGCGATCGGCTGCCCCGTCCTCTGCGACGGCCTGTACAGCGGCCGGACGAGGATCGAACCGGGCTTTCTCGGGCTGCGGGCGGGGCACCCGTTCGGCGACACGCCGTTGCTCGAACGGCAGGCGCTCCACGCGGCCCAACTGACGCTCGACCATCCCGCGTCGCGTGAGCGGCTCGACTTCTCGGCGCCGCTGCACGCCGACATGCAACGGATGCTCGATGCGCTGCGGAGCATGGGCTGAACCGACAGCCCGCGGAGCCGGCTCGGGGCTGCCTACACCCCGTCGCCGGGCCGCTCGTCTTCGAAGAGCAGCAGGGCGCGGGGGAGCGTGGAGTCGAGGACGCGGGAGACGGCGATCACGAAACCGGCGGCGCCGTCCCGCCAGCCCCCGGCCCAGACGTAACTCCGCGCGAAGGCCGCCAGACCCCGAACGAGCAACGCCCCCACGCTCACGCGCTGGCCTTTCCGCCGGATGATCTCCGCCTTGAGCGGCGCGTAACGGATGGACCGGGTGAGCACGTCCGCCAGCCCGGCGTAGCTGTAGTGCATGATCGAGCCGGGGAGCGTGGCCGGCCGCCGGGCCGCGGTCACCTCCTCGTGCACGGGCAGCGGCTTGAAGGCCGCCGTCGTGCGGTTGAAGATCCGCAGCACGCGGTCATCGCGCCACGGCCCGTGATGGATTTCCCGCGAACCGATGAACGTGCGGCGCCGGATCTCCCAGCAGGCCGACGGGTCGGAGAGGTCGAGGGTCGCCAGGGCCGCCTGCGCCTCCTCGTCGAGCACCTCGTCGGCGTCGAGCGAGAGGATCCAGTCGTGCGCGGCGAGTTCCACCGCCCGCCGCTTCTGGGGGCCATAGCCGAGAAACGGCTGCTGCTCGACGCGGGCGCCGGCGTCTCGCGCGATGGCGGGGGTGCCGTCGGTCGATCCGGAATCGAGCACCAGCCGCTCGGCGCAGCACGCGGCCGAGGCGAGCACGGCGGCGAGGTGCGCCGCCGCATCGCGGGCGATGATGACCGCGGAGATCGGCACGGATGCTCGCGGCGCCTGACCACTCATGGCGTCATGAAGGCCCGTTGGCACGCGCCGCCGTGGTGGCCTTCGGCTCGTCGGGCAGGCGGGCGGGAAACTTGAGCACGAACGTGCAGCCCCGGCCCTCCGCGCTCGTGACGCGGATGTCGCCCCCGTGCTCCCGGAGGATCTTGCGGCTGACCGTGAGCCCGAGGCCCGTGCCACGCGAGCCCTTCGTCGAGACGAACAGGTTGAAGATGTCGTCAACCGCATCGGCGGGGATGCCGGGGCCGTTGTCGCTGACCGTGATCCGCGCGAGATCCGCTTCGCGGTCCACTGTCGCGGTGATCGTCACGGCCGCGCCGGGCCGGTTCTCCACCGCATCGAGCGCGTTGGTGACGACGTTGAGCACGGCCCGCGAGACTCCCTCGGGGTCGATGAGCAGGCGGGGCAGCCCTGCCGGTGGCTCCCAGTGAATGACGGTTCGCGACTCGTCGGCCCGCTGGCGCACCGTCTCGACGATCTCGGTGATGATCTCGGCGACGTCGGTCGGCACCGGATCGGGCTCGCGCTCCTTGCTGAACGAGAGCATGTCCATCACGAGCGAGGAGATCTTGTCCTGATTGCGGCGGACGATGTCCCAGCCCTTCCGCAGCACGGCTGTGTCGCCGCCCTCGAGCCCCATCTCCACCAGGTAACTTCCCCCGCGAATGCCCTGGAGGATGTTCTTGATGTGGTGCGAGAGCGTGGCGATCGTCTGGCCCACGGCGGCGAGCCGCTCCGACTGCACCATGGCGGAATAGTAGGTCGTGTCCTCGACGGCGAGCGCCGCCTGGTGCCCGATCGCGATCATCAGCTTGAGATGGTCGTCGCCGAACCGGCGCCGCCGCGATTCGACCGCCTCCATCACGGTCATTGTCGTGTCGACGTACATCACCCCCACCGTGCCGTAGCGGCCCCGCATCGGCACGCAGATCGCCTCGCGAATGCCCGTCCGCACGACGCTGTTGCCGGAACAGAAGCGGTCGTCGTCCTGGGCGTCGGTCGTGAGCACGCCCTCGCCCTTCTGGAGCACGTAGTCCAGGATCGTGCGGCTGATCGTCAGCGACCGCGCTTCGCCGTCCTGGCGATCGCGGCGGGCCTTCGTCTGGAGTTGCTTGGTCTCCGGGTCGAGCAGCATGATGCAGCCTCGGTCGGCCTCGACCCATTCGAAGACGAGTTGGAGGATGCGGTCGAGCAGTTCGTCGATGTCGAGCGTGTGGCTGACGGCCAGCGACGTGCGGTACATCACCTGCACGTTGCTGCGGGCCCGGGCCAGCCCGTGGCCCTGCGGATTCCCCGGGGCGGCGAGCACGATCGAATCCTCCTCGCGCATCGTGCGGATGATCCGCGAGCCGTCCCCCGGGCCGTCCCCCGAGCCGTCGGTTGCGACCGTCTCGAACAGGTCGATCGCCTGCTCGTCGTCCTGGTTCATGGCGTAGGCGAGCACGGTCCGACCAATCCGGAGGCGGTCGCCGCCGGCGAGCGTGGCCCGCTCCACCCGAAGCCCGTTGAGGAAGGTTCCGTTCGAGCTCTTCAGATCGCTGACGACGAACGCCTCGCCCACCTGGCGAATCTCGGCGTGGCGACGGGAGACCTCGTGGTCCTCCAATTGGACGAGGTTGCCGGTCTCCCGGCCGATGGTCACGACCCCCGCGGGCACCGTGAGCTCGTACCGGGTCCCCTTGTTGCGACCTTCGATGACGAGGAGAGAGGCCACGTTGCCGGATTCCGCAGGAAAAACGATGAACCCCCCGATTTTGACACAGGATCCAGCCGCCGGGAAGCAGCCGCGCTTTCCAGCCGGAACGCCGCCGCCGTTCCTCCGACCCGGGCTCCCGCCTTCGCGCCGACCGCGGCTCGGGAGTCCGTCGGCGTTTTCGCCGGATGACCATGCGGGAAAACGCCGCCGCCCGATTTTTTGGTCGCGTGCGAGAGGCCTATGATGGAGCCGAGGACCCGTTCAACCGGAGGTTGTCATGCGGCGACATCGAGCACGGACGTTTCACGCGGACCGGCGGCGGAGACCGAGCGGCCTGCAGCGCGGTGGCTGGCACCTGCTCGCGGTCCTGGCGACGGTCGCCAGCGCGACCGCCGGAGAGGTTGCAGCGCCGCAGCCGGCTCCCGTGGCCGCGCCGGCGGCGGAGAAGCCGGACGCCGCCGTGAAGGAGCGGCTGCGCGAGGCGGTTGAGTGGCTGTCCGCGCCGGAACGCGAGGGACGCGGGCCGGGCACGAAGGGGATCGAGTCGGCCGCCGACTACGTCGCGGAGCGGATGGCCGAGATCGGCCTGCGCAGCAAGGGGGCCGACGCCGGGCCCTATCAGGCGTTTGCGATGACGCTCGAGGCGGCGCTGGGGCCCGAGGAAAAGAATCGGGCCGAACTGGTCGGGCCGCCGGGGCCCGACGGGGCGCCGCGGGTCATTCCGCTCGTCCTCGGCAAGGACTTCACGCCGCTCGCCGCCGGCGGTTCAGGCACCTTCGATCTGCCGCTGGCCTTCGCCGGCTACGGAATCACGGCGCCGGCCGAGCACTACGACGACTACGCGCCGTTCGCGCAGGCGGACCACGGCGTCAAGGGACTGGCGGCCATCCTGCTCCGGCAGGAACCGCAGAAGGACGACCCGCACAGTGTGTTCGACGGCAATCAGGCGTCGCAGCACGCCGCGCTGTCCCGCAAGGTCGCCAATGCCTCGGAGCACGAGGTCGGGGCGGTCGTCTTCTGCAACGACGCCGACGCCGATGGCGACGCGTTGATGGCCTTTGCACGGGCTGGCGAGGGAACCAACCAGCGGACACAGCCGATCCTGCACGTGCGGCGGGCCGTGATCGACGACGTGGTCCGCACGTCGCTCGGCCGGGGCCTCGGGGAGATTCAGAAGGGGATCGATGAAGCGCTCGCCCCGGCGAGCGCGCGGCTCGACGGCTGGAGGCTCCGCGGCGAGACGGCGATCACGCGGGTCGAGTCGCAGGGCCGCAACGTGCTGGCCATCCTGCCGGGGAAGGGGGCTCCGGCCGCGGACGGCAAGCCCGCCATCGATCCGGGCGAGACGGTGATTCTCGGGGCGCATTACGATCACCTCGGCTACGGTGGGGTGAACTCGGCGGCCCCTGGCGAAAAGGCGATTCATCACGGCGCCGACGACAACTCCAGCGGCACCGCCTTGATGCTGGAAGTGGCGCGCCGCCTCGCGGCGGAGGGGCCGTTTCCCCGGAGCATCCTCTTCGTCGCCTTCTCGGGCGAGGAGCGCGGGCTGCTGGGCAGCGGCCACTATGCCGCCAACGCGGCGGTGCCGCTGGAAAACACGGCCGCGATGGTGAATCTCGACATGGTGGGGCGGCTCGACGGCGACAAGGTGGTCGTGCACGGCACCGGAACGGGCACGGGGCTCGAGGCGTTGGTGGACCGGCTCGTGTCGGCTCACGGCTTCGAGGCGGCGAAGGAGCCGGGCGGGTTCGGGCCGAGCGACCACGCGAGCTTCTATGCCAAGAAGATCCCCGTGCTCCATCTGTTCACGGGGTCGCACGCCGACTACCACCGTCCGACCGACACGGCCGACAAGATCAACTACGACGGCATGGTCCGCCTGGCGGGGCTCGTGGCGGACGTCGTCCGCGAACTCGCCACCGCTCCCGAGCGGCCGACCTACGTTGAGGTGGCGTCGAAGATGTTCGCCCGCGGAGGCGACCGGCCCTACTTCGGCAGTATCCCCGACTTCGGCAAGCCGGGGAAGGGCTATGCGATCTCGGGGGTCGCGAAGGAATCCCCGGCGGCGGCCGGCGGGCTTCAAGCGGGCGACCTGATCGTGCGGCTCGGCGACAGCGCGATCGCGGGCCTCGAGGACTTCGACAGCGCCCTGCGAAAGCACAAGGGGGGCGACAGCGTGCCCGTGGTGGTCGTCCGGGGCGGCGTCGAGGTCTCGCTGACGGTCGTGCTCGGCCAGCCGAAGTAGGCCATCCGGCCGCCGGGGCCCCTTCTTTTCAGGGCGAAATCTGCCCTTGAGTCGTGGGGTGGGGATCGCCATGATCCCGCCCGCTTCCGATTCGCGGCGGCCATGGATGGTCGTCGGGTGGTCGTCGGGCCACGCGAATGCGGCGGTGCGTCCCGCAATCAAGGAGTGCATTTCGTGAAGAGGCAACTGACAGGATTCACCATCGCGGCGGCCATCGCGCTCGTGCAGGCGGCGGCATTCGCCCAGGCCCCGGGCACGGTTCCGGTCAATCCCGTGAGGCCCGCCGCCCCCGCCGCTCCCGCCGCCGTGCGGCCGGCCTCGCCCTCCACCCACGTCGCGGTCGTCGATGTGGGCTACATCTTCAAGAACCACACCCGCTTCAAGGCCGAGATGGACCGCATGAAGGATCAGGTCATGGCCGCCGAGAACGGCCTCAAGGGGGAGCGGGACCGCATCAACGGCCTCATGGAGCAGCTCAAGGGCTTCAACCCGGGCACTCCGGAGTATCGCAAGCTCGAGGGCGAGGTCGCCAAGGCCCAGGGCGACTTCAGCGTCAACGCCCAGTTGCAGAAGAAGGACTTCATGGACCGTGAGGCCAAGGTCTATCTGCAGGTCTACAGCGAGATCGAGCGGGCCGTGAGCCAGTTCGCCCGCGATCACGGCATCGCCGTCGTGCACCGCTTCGACGGCGATCCGGTCGATGGCACCGATCGCAACCGGATCCTGGGGAACATCACCAGGCCGATCGTCTACTACGATCCCCAGATCGACATCACGCCCGACATCCTCAAGATGCTCAACGGCGCCGGTGTCGCGGCGCAGCCGCAGGCGGGCCAGCCGCGGCGCTGATCCGGGTCGTTTCGCCGATTTGCCGGGCGCCCCGGAGGCGGGGTGCCCGGCCCTTTCTTTCCTTTGGTCGGGTGCCATGCGTCCAAGGTCGCAGCGAACGCTCCGTCACGCCGTCGCCGTCTCCGGCGCCGGCTACTGGTCCGGTCGCGACAACACGGTCGAGTTGCTTCCCGCTCCCGCCGGAGCCGGCGTGGTGTTCGTTCGCACCGACGTCGCCGTGCCCGTGAGGATCGCCGCCTCGGTGGAGCATCGCGTGGAGGCCACGAGTCGCACCAACCTCGCCGTCGGCGGGGTGCGGGTGCAGATGGTGGAGCACTGCCTCAGCGCGCTTGCGGGCCTCGGCATCGATTGCTGCGTGGTGCGTGTGTCGGCCGAGGAGTTGCCCGGCCTCGACGGCTCGGCGCAGGCGTTCGTCGAGGCGCTGGATGCCGCCGGGGTCGAGGATCTGGCGGCGCCGAGCGTTCCCCTCGTCGTCGAGGAGACGATCCGCGTCGGGGACGAGACGTCCTGGGTCGAGGCGTCGCCGCCCCGTTTTGCCGGCCTCTCGGTGGAGTACGAGCTCGACTACGGTCCGGGGCCGATCGGGCGGCAGACGCTGTCGCTGCGCGTGACGCCCGACTCCTACCGCGAGGGCCTCGCCGCGGCGCGAACCTTCATCTCCGCCGACGACGCCGCCGCGCTGCGTGCCGCTGGGCGGGGGCTCCACGTCACGCCGCGGGATCTGCTCGTGTTCGGCGAGCGCGGGCCGATCGACAATCCGCTCCGCTGGCCCGACGAATGCGTGCGGCACAAGGTGCTCGATCTGGTGGGCGATCTCGCCCTCGCCGGGCGACCGATTCATGCCCACGTGCGGGCGAGTCGCAGCGGCCACCGGCTCAACGGGGCCCTGGCGGCCCGGCTGCTGGCGGCGGAGGGGAGGCGGGCTTCGGCCTGACGCACACACCATGGAGCCTCGCGACCCCACCGTCCGTCTCGACACCGTGCCCCTCGTCACCGAGGCGACGGTCGTGCATCCCACGGCGGTCGTCGAATCCGGGGCCCGCATCGGGCCCGGCGTGCGGATCGGTCCGCACTGCGTGGTCTCGGCCGGCGCCGAGATCGGCAGGGGGACCGTGCTCGAGAATAACGTCACGATCATGGGCGAGGTGCGGATCGGCGAGCGGAACCGGATCTTCCCGAATTGCGTGATCGGCGGCGAGCCCCAGGACATCAGTTACCGCGGCACGTCCACGCGGGTGGAGATCGGCGATGACAACGTGATCCGCGAGGGCGTCACGATCAACCGCGCCTCCGAGAAGGAGGAAGGGCTGACCTCGATCGGCAACGCGAACTTCCTCATGGCGTGCTGCCACATCGCCCACGACTGCCGGATCGGCGACCACGTGATCATCGCCAACGGCACGCTGCTCGGCGGCCACGTGCGCGTGCAGTCGCGCGCCTCCCTCTCGGGGGCCGTGGCCGTCCATCACTGGGCCACGATCGGCGGCTGGTCGTTCGTGGCCGGCCTGTCGCGGGTGCTGCACGACGTGCCGCCGTTCATGCTCTGCGAGGGGCTGCCGGCCCGGCCGCGCTGCATCAACGTGGTGGCGATGCGGCGGGGCGGTTTCGATCACGACTCGATCGAGGCGATCTCCGAGGCCCACCGCCTCATCTATCGGGCGAAGGTCGGGTTGGAGCCGGCCCGCGAGCTCCTGCGGCAGCAGGGGATGCTCGGGCCCCACGTGATGCAATTGCTCGATTTTCTTTCCCTGCAGCAAGAGGGGCGGCACGGCCGCGCCCGCGAACGACGGAGGGCGGCATGACGCGGCGACGGATGGCGGTGGTGGGATGCGGTCATCTGGGGGCGATCCACGCCCGGCTCCTCGCGGCCCGCGCGGATGCCGAACTGGTCGCGGTGGTCGATCCCGCCGCGGATTCGCGGCAGCGGGTGGCCGACGCGCACGGCTGTCGGGCGCTCGCGGAACCCCGCGAACTCGTCGGTCTGGCGGACGCCGCGGTGGTGGCGGCGCCGACCGGGCTCCACGCGGCCGTCGCCGTGCCGTTGCTCGAAGCGGGGCTCGATCTGCTCGTCGAAAAGCCGTTGGCCGCCACGGTGGAGGATGCCCGGGCGATCGTCATCGCCGCGCGGCGGCATGGCCGGACGGTGGCGGTGGGGCACGTGGAGCGATTCAATCCCGCCTGGCGGGCCGCGATGGAGCGGGCCGGTCGCCCGACCCACGTCGAGGCCGGCCGGCAGGCGCCGTTCACGTTTCGGTCGCTCGACGTGGGCGTCGTGCACGATCTCATGATCCACGACATCGATCTCGTGCTCTCGCTCGAGCCCGGAAAGCTCGAGCGGGTCGAGGCGCAGGGAATCACCGCGACCGGCGGCTTCGAGGACGCGGTCCGGGCGCGGCTCACGTTTTCGTCCGGCCTCGTCGCCGACCTGCATGCGTCGCGGATCAGCCCGGTCCTGCGTCGCGCGCTTTCGATCTGGTCGGCCGAAGGCATCGTCTCGGTTGACTTCAACGCCAAGACGGTCGAGGTGGTGTCGCCCTCGGAGTCGGTCCGCAGCGGCGCGTTCGTGGCGGCGCACGTGCCGGGATGCGACCGCGCCGGGCTCAAGGACCGTTTCTTCACCGACGTTCTCCCGCTCGCAACCGTGACCGTCGGGGATGCCAATGCGATCGCCTGCGAGCACGACGACTTCCTGGAGGCGATCCGCACGGGCCGCCCGCCGCTGGTGACGGCCGCAGCCGGTGCCGCGGCGGTCGAGATCGCGGCCCGGGTGCTCGATGCGATCGAGTGCACGCGGTTCGGCGCGGCCGGCGGGGCTCGCGTTCGCGGCACGATCCCGATCTTCCCGCGCCGCAAAACCGGTTGAATCGATCCGGCCCGCCCGATCAGCACGGTCGGGCAGGAGACGCCGGTCGCCGCGCGCCGATACCAGGAACGACGGGATTTCGGCGCGCCTGTTTCGGAGCCACGCGACACCATGCCGCACACCCTCGGCGGTTTCTTCCGATGCCTGCTCCTGTGCGCGGTCGTCGGCGCGGGAGTGCGGCCCTGCGCCGCCGACCAGCCGCAGCAGGCGCCGCCGCCGCCGGTCGTGTTCGACGGCTTTGGGCTCGGTGACTTCAGCGGCACCGGCTCGATCGCGGCCGCCCTGCGGCAGATCGACGCCGAGGAGCGGTCCGCCGCCGAGGGATTGCGGCTGCCGGGCATCACGCTGCAGGGAGTCGCGGTGCAGGGGCCAAGCGGCCGCAACGACCAGTTGCCGTTGACCGCCGAGCTCCGCAGCCGGATCGAACGCTTCGACGTCGCGGCCGGCCTGCAGACCGGTCAAGACCTGGCGGCGGAAGGGCCGTCGCAGTGGGTGGGGCGGATCGGGGTGTCGTCCAACCGCGACGAGGGCCGCGAGGCGCTCGAGCTGCGAACCACGCTCGGCCGGCGCGGCGAGGGCGGGATCCTCGGCGTCGAGGTCGGGCCGCGGGTCGAACGGCGGCTCGGCCGCGGCGTCACCTTCTTCCTCGACGGCAAGGCGGAGGCCCAGGCCGCTCGCTCGGTCGAGACGGGCTGGTGGTCGCTGCCGGGCGGTGCGACCGACGGATCGTCGATGGTCGGAGTGGCGGCCCGCACCGGCCTCGTGCGGTGAGCGGATCGCCCGCTTGGGCCACGGCCGGCTAGGCCAGGTCGCGGTCCTGGAAGAGGACGAGGGCGACCAGGAGCGCCACCGCCGAATAGAGCGCCGCATAGAGCGCGGCCCAGCCCAGGTAGATCCACGGCACCGGCTCGCCGCCCATCACGGCGGCCTCGATCGTGAAATGTTCGAGCACGGGCAGCACCGTGGCGAACAGTTTGCCGACGAAGCGCACGATCGCGAACTTGCCCACGCTCGATTGGACGATCATCGGCACGAGGTGGCCCAGCACGTAGACCGTGAAGCAGATGATGAGGTTCGGCACCATGCCCAGCCGGGTCGAAACCGCGAGGCTGACGGCGGCGAGCAGGATCGTCTCCAGGAGGGCGAGGGCCAGCCCGGGGACGACCGTGATCATCTCCTCGGCGCAGTCGCGCCAGATCGGATCGAGCTTCGCCCCCTCCCGGGCGTCGTAGACGACCTTGAGACTGGTGGTCGCCAGGAGCACCCCGCCGAGGATCAGGAACACGAGGAGCGCCACGAGCACCAGCCCGGCGAACTTGCCGATCACGAACTGCCAGCGTGTGAGCGGCTTGGAGAGCACGGTCAGCGCCGTCCGCCCCTCGATCTCGTCCGCCACGGCGACGCTCGCCGTCCAGACCACGACGAGCAGGGCGAGCACCTTGATGAGCGTGAGCCCGCTGTCCTTGAGCATCTTCACGTCTTCGCCGAAGGTGTTGTATGGAATCACGATGAACACGGCGAGCAGCACCATGCCGGCGATGATCGAGACGGCGAACACCGGCTGGCCGATGGCCTCCTTCGTCGTGGCCGAGGCGACGGCGGCCACGCGGCGGGCGCCCAGCCGGAAGAGGATGTAGGCCGCGGCGATCGCCACGAGCACCGCGAAGGCCCAGGGCAGGATGGCCGCCTGGGGAAACTCCGGCGTCAGCGACCAGCGGGCCGTGAGTTGCACCGGCTTGTCGGAGGCGTTGCTCGCCTCCACGGTGGCGCGTTGGCCGATGAAGGGGCTGGTCGCCCCCTCGGTGCGCCGCCAGGTCCAGGGCACGGCCGCGGCGAGCTCCACGTCGGGCGTCTTGGAGAGGGCGAAGCCCTCGATCGGCTGCTGCGTCCGGACGAGGAGGCCGGCATCGCTCCGGAGTTCGAGGGTCGCCAGTTCCTGGGGCCGAAACCCGAGCGGAATCTCCTGCACGGTCCCGCCCGGCGGCACCGTCACGGTGAGGACTCCCTCTCCCGGCAGCACCAGACGCTGCAAGGAGCGGCCGATCTGGCCGAGCGGCACGAGCGGCGTGAAGGCGATCGCCACCGCCGAGAAGGCGAGCAGGAGCCAGAGGAGCGGCCCGAAGAATCCATCCCGCAGGCTGCTGCGGGCCTCCGCCGCGCCACGCGGCCAGACCGCCGCGAACAGGCCGTAGACCAATCCCAGCATCGCCAGCGTTGCCAGCGCGGCCACGCCGAGCATCCAGATCGGAGGCAGGGCGATCAGCCAGCGGTTTGCGAGCAGCGGGATCATGGCGTGGTTCCGGCGCGGGATCGGGACCCAGTATGACGGGATCGACGCCGCTCCGGAAGGATCGCTCGATCCCGGGTCGGAAAAGCCGCGCCGGCGGCCCTCAGGCCCCCGGGCCGGCGAGCACCGTGGCCGCGGAGCCCTCGAGCGGCCAGTGGGCCAGCACCCGGTGCAGGTCGTCGATCGAGAGGTCCTCGACGATCCGCAGGGTGTCGGCCACCGAGCGGTAGAGGCCCGAGTGGGACCACTCGCCTCCCACCTCGAACAGCCGACGCCGCGGCCGCTCGCCCGAAAGCACCACGCGGCTGGCCACCTTGTTGCGGGCCTGCTCGAATTCCGCGGCGGTGATTCCCCGGGCCGTGGCCTCGCCGTAGATGTCGAGGATGCGTGACAGCAGGTCGTCCACGTCGTCCGCGTCGCAGGAAAGTTGCGTGACGAACAACCCGGCGTCGAGAAATTCGTGGTGGTGGAGCGCCGCCTGCTCGGCCGCCCCCGGATCGACGAGCGACCAGTAGAGCCGGCTCCCGGAGGAGTCGCCGAGCACGGTGGCGAGCAGTTTCGCGGCATAGCGGTCGCCGCTGCGCTCGTCGGGGCCGGCCGACATCCGCACCGCATACTCCAAGGCGGCGGCGGGGCGGACGATGCGGCCGACCGATGCGTCGGCCGCGGCGCGCGGCTGCGGTGCCACGAGCCGCTCGGTCGCCGGCTGCGGCTCCCAATCGCCGCACAGCCTCCGGGCCGCGGCGACCAGCGCGGGGAAATCGACCGCGCCGGTGGCGGCGAGCACCATCGTGCCGGGCGCGTACCGACGCCGGTGGTAGTCCCGCATCGCCTCGACGGGCAGCGCCTGGATCGACTCCACCGTGCCGAGCACGCTCCGCGTCAGCGGATGGCCGCCGAAGAAGGCCGCCCGACAGTGGTCGTCGGCGCCGAATGGCGGCTGGTCGTCGTACATCCGGATTTCCTCCAGGATGACGAGTTTCTCGGTCGCGAAGTCCTCCGCCCGCAGGGCCGGCCACATCATGCGGGCCAGCAGTTCCACCACGTCCTGCTGCTGCTCGGGCAGGACCACGGCGTAGTAGACGGTGTCTTCCTCGCTCGTGAACGCGTTGGCGCTGGCGCCCATGCCGTCGAACCGGCGGTTGATCTCGTCGCCCGACAGGTCGTGCGTGCCCTTGAAGACCATGTGCTCCAGGAAGTGGCTGGCCCCCCAGAGGGCGTCGTCCTCGTCGCGCGAGCCGGTCTTCACGAAAAACCCGACGCTCGTGGAGAGCGCGCCGGGCGTGATCTCGGCGATCACGTCGAGGCCGTTGGCGAGTCGCTCATGCAGAAACGGCACTCGGCACCTCCAGCGGTTCCCGGCCCAGGGAGACGACCGACAGGTCGCGGGGCGGACGGGATGCCAGCCACGACTCGATCGAGCCGACGCTCAGCCGGTCGTAGCGGGCGAGTTCCTCGGCCAGCGTCCGCACGCTGCCGAGGTGATACCACTGCCGCGCGATCGCCCCGGCCCGCGCCGCGCTCGATTCCTGTTGCATCACCAGCCCGCTCTTCGCCCGCGCCTTGACGCGATCGACCTCGTCGGCGGTGATCGTGCCTGGCAACCGGTCGATTTCGGCGAGCATCACGTCGAGCGTCTCCTGGGCGCGGGCGGCGGTGGTGCCCGAGTAGCAGATCGCCATGGCGAACTCGCGGTGGGTCTGATACCCGGCCGAGACGCTGTAGCAGAGACCGCGGCGCTCGCGCACCTCCGTGAACAGCCGCGAACTCGAACCGCCGCCGAGGATCGCCAGCGCCGCCGTCGCCTCGTAGGAATCGTCGCTGCGATAGGGGGGCTCCGACCACGCCAGGGCGATGTGCGTCTGCTGCGATTCGTGCGGCACGTGACGCAACCGCGGGCCGCGCGGGCCGATGGCGACGGGTGCCGCCGAACCCGGCTGCCAGTCGCCGAAAAGCCGCTCGCTGCGGTCGCGGAAGTCGTCCCAGTCGATCCGTCCGGCGACGGCGATGATCATGCCGTCGGGCCGGAAGTGGGCGCCGACGAAGTCGCGGGCCTGCTCGATCGTGAGCCCCTCGACATCGGCCGACACGCCCTCCGAGGGCTGGCCCCACGGTGCGGGATAGTGGATCTGCCGCAGCGTGGACATCGCCCGATGGGCCGGATCGTCCTCGGTGCCGGCCAGGTTCTGCAGGATCATCTGCCGGGCGTTTTCGAACTGGTCGTCGGGCAGAAGCGGGCGGCGGAGGATGTCCGCGTAGACGGGCAACGCCGTCGGCAACTGCCGCGCGACCATCGCGCCGGAAAAACTCGCGTGGCTCGTGGAGACCGCCTGCGCCCATTGCACGCCGGCTCCCTCGAGGGCCTCGACGATCTGCCGCCCCGTCCGATCGCCGGCGCCGCGGAGACACATCTCCCCGGAGAGCGCGGCGAGCCCCGATCGGCCGGGCCCGTCGTGGATGGCGCCCGCGGGAGCGTGGAAGGCGACGGCGACCGACTCCAGGTCGGGCAAATGCTCCCCGAGGAGCGTGATGCCGTTGTCGAGCGTCGCGGAGAGGAGTGTCTGCTTCAAGAGTCGGGCGCGGTGGGGCGGGATCGGGGCGAAGGAGGATGGCCTGCGGGACGCGGTCGATCCCAAGGGACTAGAGCAGGACGGGCTCCGCCAGGGCCGGCTCGGCCGCGACGGCATCGACCACTTTGTACACGGTTTTCGTCCGCCGGAAGCCGAGCCGCTGGTAGAGCCGCACGGCCCCGGAGTTGTCGGCCGTCACCTCCAGCGACGCGACCCGTAGGCCGTGCGTCCTGAACTCCGCCAGCGCCTGCTCGATCAGGCAGGTGCCGAGCCCCAGACCCCGATGCTCCGGCACGATGCCGATGTTTTGGATCATCCCCACGCCGCCGCGGTCGATGACGCCCTGGATCGTGCCGCACCAGAGCAAATCCTCCGGCGACTGGCCGCGGGCGATCAGCCAGGTGGCGGCGGGGAGAAACCCGGGCTTGTTGCGGATTTCCCGCATCAGCCGCCGGCAGCCTTCGAGGCTTCCGAGGCAGGGAAAGACCACGGCGTCGATCTCGTCGCGGAACGAGCGGAATTTCGTGCGGGCATGGACGTCGAGGACGCCCTCGTTCCAGGCCATGAACCGGTAGCCGGGCGGCAGGGAGGGCCGCCGGACGGGGGCCGTGAGGTCGGCCTCCATGCGAAACCGCTTGAAATAGGTCGAATTCACGGCATCGCTCCGGTTTCGGAACCCACGCGGATTCCCTGACCTTAAGAATGCGCTCTGGTTTGGTCAACGCGCCGGTCAGCCGTGGCACCGGCCCGATATTGCGGGTCGCAACGGCCGGGAGGTATGATTTTGGGGGCTCAAAAAATGTTTTTTGAACTTCCAAAACCACTCGTCGCGCGGGTTTTGCGGGCGTGTGCCGCGCTCGTCGCCTGTCTGCCGGCCGGGTGTGGCCGGAGTTCCGAGGGCCTTCCGTCCGCGGCCGCCGGCCGGCCGCACGTGGTGGCCACGACCACGGTGGTGGCCGATCTCGTTCGCGAGGTGGCGGGGGACTTCGCCACCGTCGATTGCCTGATGGGCGCGGGCATCGATCCCCATTCCTACAAAGCGACGCCGCGCGACGCCGACCGGCTCGCCAGTGCCGGCCTCGTCGTGGCCTCGGGCCTGCACCTCGAGGGGAAGCTGTCCGATCTGCTCTCCCGCCTCGGCAGCCGCGTGCCGGTGGTCGCCGTGGGCGACACGCTGCCGCGGGACCTGCTCCTCTCCGTGACGCCCGACCTGCCCGATCCCCACGTCTGGTTCGACGCCGCGCTCTGGAGCCGCTGCGCCGCGCCGGTCGCCGAGGCGCTGGCGCGGATCGACCCGCAGCACGGCGACGGCTATCGGGCGCGGGCCGCGGCCTATGCCGCGAGGCTGCGGGCGCTCGACGTCCGCCTGCGCGAGCGGATCTCGGCCATCCCGGTGGACCGTCGCGTGCTCGTCACCGCCCACGATGCCTTCCGCTACTTCGGCCGGGCCTACGCGATCGAGGTGGTCGGCGTGCAGGGCACGAGCACGGAGAGCGAGGCGGGCTTGAGCGACATCAACGCGCTCGTCGAGCGCATCGTGTCGCAGGGCATCCCGGCGGTGTTCGTGGAGACGAGCGTGTCGGATCGCAACGTCGCGGCCCTCATCGAGGGGGCGAAGGCCCGCGGCCATGCGGTCGCTCTGGGCGGCAGGCTCTATTCCGATTCGCTGGGGGAGCCGGGCAGCGGCGCGGAAACGCTCGAGCAGGCGCTGGTGGCGAACGTGGAAACGATCGCGTCGGCGCTCGCCGGGGGCGGCGCTGCGCAGCCGGCGCCGAGAGGGCCATGACATGGACCCCGTCCCGCCGTCGCGGCATCGACCACCGCTGATCGAATTTCACGACGTCACCGTCGCCTACGGCCGGCGGCCCGTCCTCTGGAACATCGATCTGACGATCGACGACCCCTGCCTGTTTGGCGTGATCGGCCCGAACGGCGCGGGCAAGAGCACGCTGCTCAAGGCGGCGCTCGGCCTCGTGCCCACGGTCGGGGGCTACGTCCGGTTTTTCGGCGAGCCGCTCGACCGCGTCCACAATCGCGTCGGCTACGTGCCGCAGCGGGAGACGGTCGATTGGGACTTTCCCGTGAGCGTGATGGACGTGGTGCTGATGGGCACCTACGGGGAGTTGGGTTGGTTTCGCCGCCCGGCCGCCCGTCACCGAGAGCAGGCGCGCGAATGCCTCGACCGCGTCGGGCTGGCCGACTTCGCCGACCGGCAGATCGGCAGGCTCTCCGGCGGCCAGCAGCAGCGGGTGTTTCTCGCGCGGGCGCTGGCACAGCGGGCCGACGTCTACCTGCTCGACGAGCCGATGGCGGGCGTCGATGCCCGGTCGCAGGAGCGGATTTTCCAGGTTCTGGCCGACCTCCGTGCGGAGGGCCGGCTGGTGGTCGTCGTCCACCACGACCTGCGGACCGCCGCCGCCTGGTTCGACGGCGTGGCGCTCGTCGATATGCGGCTCGTGGCTGCGGGGCCGACGGCAGCGGTGCTCACGCCCGACAACCTGCGGCGAACCTATGCCGGACAGATGGAGGTGCTCGACGAACTCGGGCGGGCGGTCGCGGACCGGGGCCGGACGCCATGACGTTCGCCGGCATTCCCCACAACACGCTCGTGGTGGCCGCCGGGGTCGCGGCGGTGGGCTTCGCGGCGGGCGTGGTGGGCAGCCTCGCCGTGCTGCGCAAGCGGGCGCTGGTGGGCGATGCCGCCGCGCATGCCACGCTCGCCGGTGTTGCCTGCGCCTTTCTCGCCACCGGTCGCCGGGATCTCGCGACGCTCCTGCTCGGGGCGCTCGCGTCGGCGATCGTCGCCATGGGGGCGCTGGTGCTCGTCCGCCGGTTCACCCGCACCCGTGACGATGCGGCCATCGCCATCGTGATCAGCGTGTCGTTCGGACTCGGGATCGCGCTCGTCTCGGGCATCCCGCGCTGGGGCTTTCCCGGCAGCGCGGGGCTCGAGCAGTTTCTTCTCGGCCACACCGCCGCCCTGACCGTTCGCGACGCCGCGCTGCTGGCGGCGGTCTCGGTCGGATCGGCGGCGCTCGTGGGGCTCGCCCTGAAGGAGGCGACGCTGGTTGCGTTCGACGCCGCCTTCGCGGCCGCGACGGGCTGGCCCGTCACGCTGATCGACTCCCTGGTCGTGGCGCTGGTCGCGACGATGGTCGTGGTCGGCCTGCCCGCCGCGGGGGCGGTGCTCGTGACCGCGTTGCTCGTGATCCCGCCGGTCGCGGCCCGCCAATGGACCGAACGCGTCGGCCCGATGCTCCTCCTGGCCGGGGCGATCGGGCTCACCGCCGCGCTCGTAGGCGTCGCCGCGAGCGCGGCCGTTCCCCGCCTCCCAACCGGGCCGCTGGTGGTCTTGGCGGCGGCCGCGATCTTCGCGGCGTCGTTTCTCGCGGCGCCGGAGCGGGGCTGGATCGCGCGGCGGCTGCGGGCCGCCAGACTGGAACGCGAGTGGACGAAGGGGCGGGTTCTCGACCGCTGCCTGCGGGAGGCCGACGCCGCCGCCGACGCCGGCTTCACGCGGCAAGAGGTCGAGGCGGCGGCGGCGGGCGACCGGCGGGGCGGGAGCCGGGCGACGTCCCGGGCCTGGGATTCCCTCGTGCACGAAGGAACGCTCGCGCCCGCCGCGGGCGGCGACCGATGGCGGCTCACGCCGGACGGCGCGGCGGCGGCCCGCGAGCGGCGGCGGCGGCTGGAGGTCTGGGACCGGGCGTTCGACCGCGCTCCCGACGACGTGCGTGCGGGGCTGACGATCGATCTGCCGGCGCCCGAGTCGGTGCTCGGCGCGGCGGACGACTGACATGCGGAGCGGTGGGAACAACGGATGAGCACGATCCTCGGCGCAGCGGCGTGGTGGGGCGGCGTGACACCGATGCATGGCTGGAACATCGCCACGGCCGTCGTCGTGTCGGCCTCGTGCGCGTTGGTGGGCACGCTGCTGGTCGTGCGCAGGATGAGCCTCTTCGGCGACGCGATCAGCCATGCCGTGCTGCCGGGCATCGCGCTGGCCGTGCTGGCCGGCGGCCGTCCGGGCGGGCCGCTGGTCTTCGCGGGCGCGGTGGCGGCGGCGCTCCTCACCGTGTGGCTCACGCAGGGCCTGCGGGACGCCGGCGGGCTGGCCGAGGACGCGGGCGCGGGCGTCGTCTACACGTCGTTGTTCGCGGTCGGCGTCGTGATCGTCACCCTCTGGGGCTCCGGCGTGCATCTCGATGCCGCGTGCGTGCTGTCCGGAAACCTGGCCTACGTCGCGTTCGACACGATGTCGGTCGGGGGCTGGGAACTGCCCCGCGCGTTCGTCGCGGGCGGGGCCGTGTTCGGCCTGCTCGCCGCCGCCGCCCTGCTCACCTGGAAGCTGCAGGTCTACACCGCGTTCGACCCGGCAGCGGCCGCCGCCGCGGGCGTGCCGGTGGCGGCGGTCACCGCCGGACTGCTCGCTGCCACGGCGCTGGCCACGGTCGCGAGTTTCGACGCCGTCGGGGTGATCCTCGTGGTGGCGATGCTCGTCGTGCCGGCCGCGGCGGCGCAACTGCTCGTGCGGCGGCTGCATCACATGGTGCTGGTGGCGATCCTGCTGGCGGTCGTGGGAGCGTGGCTCGGCTACCTCGCCGCCTGGCGCTGGAACACGAACGACGCCGGCATGATCGCCGTGGTGCTCGGGCTGGAGTACCTCGTGGCCGCGCTGCTCGCGCCGGGAGACGGGGTGGTGTCCAGGGTGGCGGGCCGGCTCCGCCTGGCGTGGCGGGTGGCCTGCGAAGACCGGCTCGCTGTGCTGTGGCGGGCGGAGGAGGCGGGGGGCGCGGCGCTGCGGCCGCGGTCCGTGGTGGAGTGGCTGGCGGCGGCCTGGTTGAGGGCCGGCGGCAGCATCGACGGCCGATCGGGCGGTGAACGGCTCTCGCCGCGCGGCCGCCGGGCGGCGGAGATGGTGGTTCGCTCGCACCGACTCTGGGAGGCGTGGTTGGGCAGGCACGCCGAACTGCCGCTCGACCATCTGCATCCGCCCGCGGAGTGGGTGGAGCACCATCTGGGCGCGGCGGTCCGGCAGCGGATCGAGGCGGAATTGGGCTCGGGCGAGAGCGATCCGCATGGCCGCGAGATCCCGCCCGAAGCGTGACGGCCGCGAATCACCGGCCCCGCGGTCGCGTGGCTACCGCCGCTCCGTCGCCAGGCGACGCAGCAGGGTGAGGTTGCGGATGTCGTTTCGCGGGGAGGGCTTCCCATCCGGGCCCTCCTTGGGCGTTTCGAGGACGAGCGGGATGCCCGCGAGGTCGGGGTGCGTCATGATCAGCTTGAAGGCGGCGCGTCCGATCATGCCCTTGCCGATCTCCTCGTGGCGATCAACCCGCGAGCCACGGTCGCGCTTCGAGTCGTTGGCGTGGATCAGATGCAGCCGCTCGAGGCCGATGTGACGGTCGAACTCGGCGAGCGTGTCGTCGAGGGCCTTTCGCGGCGCCAGGGCGTAGCCGGCGGCGAACACGTGGCAGGTGTCGAGGCAAACGCCCACCCGCTTCCGGCGTCCGCGATCGACGTCGATGCGGTCGAGCATCGCGCCGATCTCCTCGAAGGCGGCGCCGAGGCAGGAGCCCTGGCCGGCCGTGGTCTCGATGAGGATGCCCGCCGCGAGGTCGCGGGTGCGGTCGAGCGCCGCGGCGATGCCGTCGGCGGCGGCCTGGACGGCGTGGGCCACCGGCTGGCTGCCGGCCGCGCCGGGATGGGCGACGACCCAGGGGATGCCGAGCTGTTCGGCCCGTTCCAACTCCACGACCAGCCCCGCGATCGACTTGGCCCGCAACGGCGCATCTTCCGCCGCGGGATTGATCAGGTAGGAATCGTGGGCCACCACCAGGCCGAGTCCGGCGGTGCGGACCGCCGCCTTGAAGGCCTCCGCGGCGGCGGGGTCGATCGGGGCGACATCCCACCGGTTGATGTTGCGGGTGAAAATCTGCAGGCAGGTGCAACCGGTCTCGACGGCCCGCTCGACCGCCTTGGGGAATCCGCCGGCGATGGATTGATGGGCCCCGAGAAGTGTCGGGGCGGCGGGCTTTCGCTTCGTTGGCATCCTCTTCCTCGTCGAAAAACGCCCCGAGTGTAGCGGTCGCCGGAGGAACGTTTTGCCCGATCGTCCCGAGACCCTACACTTGGCGTGTGGCGGAGGCTGATCACGGCGCCGGCCCGGATTGCCGGACGACCGGGCGGATCAGCGGTGTTCCCGCTGCCATCGCGCGGCACGAGACGAGCCGGGGCGTGTGCGGGTGGTTCCGTCGGGCCCAGAGCGCCGGGGAGCGGAGTGATGGTCGATCTCGTGCAACTCATCGTCACGTTCTGCCTGGCCGCCGTCGCGGGCGTGGCGATCGCCATGGCCTTGCGGCCGCTGCGGGCCGCCCGCACCGCGGAACAACTCGCCCGCGCCCAGCGGGATTTTCACCGCCAGCGGGAGTTGCTGGAGGCGAAGTTCATCGAGCGGGCGGCCGCCAGCGGCAAGCCGCGCGGCTTGCGTTGGACGGATGTCGATTTCGACGACGACGTGATCTATGCGCGGGATCGACGCAGCCGTCGGCTCAAGGCGCTCGTCGCGATCGAAGTCAGTTTCGAAGCGATCGAGGGGGGCGGCATGGAGGAGGTGGAGGCCGTCTCCAACGTGCGGGCCGCGACGGCCGAGTTCCTCTACGACGGCACCCGCTGGGGCACCGACGGGCGGGTGTACTTCAATCTCGCACCGTCCGCGACGGTGAAATACCTCGCCACCGACCTGGAACTGGTCGCCGAGGAACACGCCGCCGACCGGGGCTGACGTCCGCCCGGATCGAACCGGGTCGAGGCGCCCCGAGAAACTGGTCAAGATCTACCGGTTGCCCGGAAAATACCGCGGATGCGGGGGCCGCGCCGACGATGGAGGGCGGGGCGATGCTGCGCGAAGAGCGGCGGGCGCGGAGGGAAGGCGGGCGTGTCGCGGCCACGGGTGCTACTTGTCGGGGCGGTGGTGACCGTCGTGCTGTTCGCGGCGCGGGCGGCGGCGGTTCCCGTGGACGCCGGGACAGCCGTGCCGGCGGCCACCGAGTCGCCGCTGCCGGTGGCGCAGCGGCACCTGCGGAAGGCGCAGGAGTATCGTGCCGCCTCGTGCGAGATGCTCGCGCGGGGTGACCGCCACGCCGTGGACGGCTACTACACGTCGTGCGAGGAGGCCTGGAACGCGGTGTGGACATGCCCGGGCTCCCCGGAGATCCTCGCCGCCGCGGCCGAGGTCTACGCCGACGCGCTGGCCGGCCTGTTCGAAGCGGCGCGGCGGCACGGCCGAATGACGTCCGAGGGACTGTGGATCGGGCCGCCGGGCCGGCGGATCCTCGTGCCATTTCAGCCGAAGGCGCTGCCGATCGACGTGGCCGAGATCGCGTCGATCGAGCCGGAGGGGCAGCCGGCCGACCGCCGCATCTCGCGCCGGCACGTCCGCGCGGGATTCGGCCTGCCCGTCGTGGTCCGCGTCGCCGCGGATGCGCCGGACCAGCCGGCCCGCACCTTCGCGCCCGACAGGCAGTCGATCGCCGCCACGGCCGTGCTGCGGTTTCGCATGCCGGGCGACGAGAACTTCCTCGAGCAGTTTGCGGGGCCGACGTCGCGGGATCACGCCGCCGCGGTGCTCGACCTGGCCAATCCCGTGGAGATCGCCGCGGTGCACATCGGCCCGGCCCGGCCCCACTTGGCGGCGGATCTCACCGCCCCGCTGCTCGACATGCTCGAAGGCATGCCGCGATCGGGAATCGAGGGCTTCCTGCAGCCGTTCGGTCCGGGCGACACCCAGCCGCGGCTCGAGATGCTGGAGCCCCACCAGCCGGGACGGATTCCGGTGGTCTTCATCCACGGCCTCGCGAGCGATCAGGGCACGTGGTACGACATGCTCAACGAACTGCGGGCGTGGCCCGTGTTTCACCGGAAGTTCGAGCCCTGGGTCTACAACTATCCGACCGGGGCCTCGTTTCTGCAGTCGGCGGCCGTGCTGCGCCGGCAACTGACGGCGGCGGTCCGGGCGATCGATCCCCGGGGCACGGATCGGGCCGTGCAGAACATGGTGCTGGTCGGCCACAGCATGGGCGGCCTGCACTCCAAGCTGCAGGTCGTCGCGTCGGGCACCGCGGTCTGGAATGCGATCGCCGAGCGACCCTTCGACGAGATCCGACTACGCCCCGAGCTCAAGCGGGCCGTCGCCCCTGCCTATTTCTTCGAGCCGCTGCCGTTCGTGAAGCGCGTGGTGTTCATCGCCACGCCGCACCGCGGGTCGTCGTTGGCATCGCTGGGGGTCGGTCGGCTGGCGTCGCTCACGGTCCGGCAGCCGCCGGAGATGCAGGCGATCCACGACGAGGTCGTGCGGTTGAATCCCGGCGATTTTCGCCCGGAGTACGAACGCCGCCTCCCCACCACGGTCGACGTGCTCCAGCCCGACTCGGGGATTCTTCAGGCCGTCGAGGGCTTGCGGGTGCCCTGCTGGGTGACGACGCACAGCATCGTCGGAGACGTGCACCCGTCGATCACCGGCGGCCGCGACGACTGCGTGGTGCCCGTCGAGAGCGCCCACACGAACGGCGCGGTGAGCGAGATCATGGTGCCGGCCAGCCATACGAAGGTGCATCATCATCCGCGTGCGATCGCCGAACTGGAGCGAATCCTGATGCAGCATCTGGGCGAGACGGGGCTCTGAGCCGGCTCCCGCGCGATCCGGATGAGAGGCGACTCATCGCGACGAGAGGTCGAAGTCAAACGCGTTGCCGCCCGGCTGAACCGCGGCCGAGAGCTCGCTCTTCGCGTGGTAGCGGTCGGGGAGCGGTTCAGCGCCGGCTTCCTCGTCGTCGGCCGTGATGATTTGCACGGTGTGCGGGCCGAGCGTGGCGCCGGCGATGTCGCGCAGGTAGACGAGGGCATAGCGGCCGTCGGCGTCGGTCCGGCCCTGCGCCGTCCGGCCCGGCCCCTCCGGCGTGAAGAGCACCAGCGCGTCTGGAAGCGGCCTGCCGTCGAGCGTCACCGTTCCGGTCACGGTGCCGAGGGCGGGCCGCTTCGCCGGCTCGCAGCCCGACGCGAGCAACGCGCCGAGCAGACAGAGCCCGCGTGCCACCCGGCCGACGGGCATGGTGCGCTTCCGTGTTCGCATGTCAGTCGACTGCCTCCTCGAGGAGAGTGACGCGGCCGTCGCGGATCGAACCGAGCAGCGGAAACATCGCGCCGTTGTCCTTCGCGTCGATGAATTCGCTGATGAAGTGGACGGAGCCGTCGGCCATGGCGAAGAGGGCGCCGCCCGGATGGTCGCTGCCGGGAGATTCGAAGAACTCGTTGTTCATCCCGCCCGGATTGCCGCGGCCGGGATCGGTCGCCACGTCAAACAGCGTCGCCACGCCGCCAGCCGCCCAGCCGTCGTAGCTGGTGCGGTTGTAGGCGGCCGCATTGGCGGCGCCCGGCAGCGGTCGGAGCCGCTGGAGTTCCCCGATCACGATCACGTGGGTCTGGCCGTCACTGATGCTCGAGGCGGGCCGGCGCCGGGTCGCGGCGAAGACGCCGTCGAGCAATCCCGACTGGTGGCCGACCCGGGGAGCGGTGGGCGTGGCGGTGCGAGGCGTGAGCGTGCTCGCCGACATGTCACAGAATCGGTGCCGCTCGGCCGTGTCGTTGACGAAGCCGTCGAGCCTGCCGTAGCAGCCGCCGTAGTCGGTGCCGCCGCCGCGCCACGAGGCGTCGGGCAGGTTGAGGTGGTCGCCGCGGCCGATGCGAATCCCGGACCGCCTCGTGGGACAGTAGAAGCCGGCGATGTCCGTCTGGGCGAGGGCCGCGTTGCCGAGGACGTTCGTCTGGCGGTTCCACGCGTTGAAGACTCCCGTCTGCTCCAGGTAGGGGAGCAGTTCGAGCAGCCAACTGGTGCCCTGCTTGCCGATGATCGCCGCCGTGCCGGTGCGGCGCGCCTCGCCCCACGGGTCGAAGCACGAGTCGCAGGCGGCCTTGTCGCTCACGACCGCCGCCGGCGGGAAGCAGCCCTGCTGGCATTCGTGGATCAACAGGGCGGTGGCAATCTGCTTGAGGTTGTTGGCGCAGCCGATCCGGCGGGCTGCCTCCCGGGCCGAGTGAACGGCTGGGAGCAGCAGCGCGACGAGCAGGGCCATGATCGCGATCACAACGAGCAATTCGACGAGACTGAAGCCGACGCGGGAGCGGCCCGGTGGCGGAGGAACGGCGGGGCACATGGCGGGGAACAGCGGCCGCGGGTCCGTGCGGCTGCTTCGGGCGGGTGGGGTGGCGGGGGTGAGCCACCATTGAAGGGATGCGACCCCCTCAATGCAAGGGGTGGCGGCCGTGCGGCCGCGGGCATCGCGTTCGAGGCCGTTGCCGCTCGTCGCCGGGGGGCGGAGGCGGCCCGCGGGGGCATTTCTGAAGCACTAAAAGAAAAGGACCCGTGGTTGGGGAACCACGGGTCCGGTAGCGGCTATCGAGGTGTGGGTCTTTGGGGGGGGAACAGCCGCTGACGAGAATCAAGTGTTCGGTTGGGTGGCGGCGGATGAGCCGTCGCTGGCAAAACTATACACGACGGATCGAGCACGTGTCGAATCCTTTTTTGGGGCGCTGCCTCGGGGCTCGCCGGAGCCGAATCATTTGGGCGGATTTCCGCCCTTTTCCGCGTGGTCAGTGGGCCGCGGAAGGCCCTTCGGCTACGCTACGCCCGTTGCGATCGTCCTTTCTTCACACCCCAATTCCCGCAGACGCACCCCCCTTATGGCAGCCTCCGCAGCCGATCCGTTTTCCGCCCGCTCCACCTTTGAAACCGGCTCCGGGCCGGCCACGTTCTACCGGCTCCGAGCCCTCGACGATGCCGGCGTGACCAACACGTCACGGCTCCCGTACTCGATCCGGATGGTGCTCGAGGCGCTGCTGCGGACGTGCGACGACTACGAGGTGACCGAGGCCGACATTCGGGCGCTGGCCACGTGGAACGCCGCCAAACCGGCCGAAGTAGAGATTCCGTTCAAGCCGGCCCGCGTCGTCCTGCAGGACTTCACCGGGGTGCCGTGCGTCGTCGATCTCGCCGCCATGCGGGCGGCGATGCGGCGGCTCGGCGGCGATCCGCGCAAGATCAATCCGCTCGTGCCGGTCGATCTCGTGATCGATCATTCCGTGCAGGTGGACTACTTCGGTGCGGCCGACTCGCTCGAGAAGAACGTCGCGATCGAGTTCGAGCGCAACGCCGAACGCTACGCCTTTCTCCGCTGGGGGCAGCAGGCGTTTCAGAATTTCCGCGTGGTGCCCCCCGCGATCGGCATCGTGCATCAGGTGAACCTCGAATACCTCGCCGGCTGCGTCTTTCTGCGCGATCCCGATGCGCGTGCCGCCGGCGGCAAGCGGACCCTGCCCGTGGCCGTGCCCGACACCCTCGTCGGCACCGACAGCCACACCACGATGATCAATGGCCTCGGCGTCGTCGGGTGGGGCGTCGGGGGCATCGAGGCGGAGGCCGTCATGCTCGGCCAGGCGCTCTCGCTGCTCCTGCCGGAGGTCGTGGGCTTCGAGTTGACCGGCAAGCTGCCGCCGGGCGCCACCGCCACCGATCTCGTGCTCACCGTCACCGAGATCCTGCGCAAGGAAGGGGTCGTCGGGAAGTTCGTCGAGTTCTTCGGCGCGGGGCTGTCGGGCATGCCGCTGGCCGACCGGGCCACGATCGCCAACATGGCGCCCGAGTACGGCGCCACGATGGGATTCTTCCCGATTGACGACGAGACGCTCGCTTACCTGCGGCTCACCGGCCGGCCGGCGGAGCAGGTGACGCTCGTGGAACGCTACATGAAGGAACAGGGCATGTTCCGCACCGAGTCGGCGCCGGTGCCGGAGTTCACGAAGCGGCTCGCTCTCGATCTCGGCAGCGTGGTGCCGAGTCTCGCCGGTCCCAAGCGGCCGCAGGATCGCGTGCCCCTCGGTGCCGTCAAGCGGACCTTCGCCGAGTCGCTGACGGCGCCCACCGCCAAGCGGGGCTTTGCCCTCGAGGGGCCGGCCCTCGCACACACCGGCACCGTCCGGGAAGACGGCCAGGAATCGACGATCCACCACGGTGCCGTGGTGATCGCGGCCATCACCAGCTGCACCAATACGAGCAACCCCAGCGTGATGATGGCCGCCGGCCTCGTCGCCCGAAAGGCGGTCGAGAAGGGGCTCACGACCAAGCCGTGGGTGAAGACGAGTCTGGCCCCCGGATCGCGCGTGGTGACCGACTACCTGGAGCGGTCCGGGCTGGCGAAGGACCTCGACGCGCTCGGCTTCGAGACCGTGGGCTACGGCTGCACCACCTGCATCGGCAACTCCGGACCGCTGCCCGACGCCGTCGCGAAGGCGGTCACCGAAGGAGACCTCGTGGCCGCCGCCGTGCTCTCCGGCAACCGCAACTTCGAGGGCCGCGTCAACCCGCTCGTCAAGGCGAACTGGTTGGCCAGCCCGCCGCTCGTCGTGGCGTATGCCCTCGCGGGCAGCACCGACATCGACATGGACCGCGAGCCGCTGGGCACGGGCAAGGATGGCAAGCCGGTGTTCCTGCGCGACATCTGGCCGACGGCCGAGGAGGTTCGCCGCACCGTCGAGCAGGCGGTGGTGCCGCAGCAGTTCCAATCGCGGTACGGCAACGTCTGGCAGTCGAATCCGCGGTGGAATGCCGTGCCGACGAGCGCGGGCGAGCTCTACGACTGGGACGCCGCGAGCACCTACATCCAGGAGCCGCCGTTCCTCGCGGAGATCTCGCGCGAGCCGAAGGCTCCCGAGAGCGTTCGCGGGGCGCGGGTGCTCCTGGCGCTCGGTGACAGCGTGACGACGGACCACATCTCCCCCGCCGGCAGCATCGCGAAGGCGAGCCCGGCAGGCGCGTATCTGATCGAGCACGGCGTGCAGCCGGTCGATTTCAACAGTTACGGCGCCCGCCGCGGCAACGACCGGGTGATGACCCGGGGCACGTTCGCGAACATCCGCATCCGCAACCTGCTGGTGCCGGGCACGGAAGGGGGCGTGACCCGCCTGTTGCCGGGCACCGACGTGCTGCCGGTGTACGACGCGGCGATGAAGTACCGGGAGCAGGGCACGCCGCTGGTGGTGCTGGCCGGCACCGAATATGGCACGGGCAGTTCGCGCGACTGGGCTGCCAAGGGAACGATGTTCCTCGGCGTCCGCGCGGTGCTGGCCGCGAGCTTCGAACGCATCCACCGGTCGAACCTGGTCGGCATGGGCGTGTTGCCGCTCGTGCTGCCCGAGTCGTGGCAGCAACTCGGGCTGACCGGCGAGGAGACGTTCGACATTCCGTTCGATGGCCTGGCCCCGCGCTCGACCGTGCTCGTGCGGGCCACGGCCCCCGACGGCACCGTGCGGGAGATTCCCTGCCTCGTGCGGATCGACACGCCGGTCGAACTCGACCAGTTCCGTTCGGGCGGCATCCTTCCGTTCGTGCTGCGAAAATTGCTCGGGTGAATGGCGGGGGAGCAGGCGATCCGCGGCCCGTTTCCCGACGACGCCGACGGCGGGTTTTCAACAGCGTGTCACCAACGCCGGATCGGGCGATCGTCGTGATCGTCAGCCTTTGCGGCGCCGGCATGGATTGACAATGCCTGCATTTCAGCCGCCAAACGCGGCTCGCGTCCGCGCCGCCGGTCGATGACGGGCACGAATCCTGCGCGCGGGTGCTCACGCCGGGGTCTGATTTCCCGTATAGTGTCGCGTCGTCGCCGGGCGGACGTGGCGGCGGGTACGAGGCCGTTCACCGAGCAGGGTGCGTTCGTGGGAGAGACTATCGTGGAACTGGTCGAGAGCGGCTCCTTCATGGGGCGAGTGGAGCAGTCGGCGGACGTCGTGGATCGGACGCGGCCCGACTCCCATTCGCGGACGGCGATCACGCAAGTCGTCATCGAGGAGTTGGAGCGAACCCTGGCCGCCCCGAGCCGGCTCGATGTCGGGTCGGATCTCGCCGGATCGGGGATCGACGCCGGGCGGTTTCTCGACGCCGTGAGCCGGATCGAGGGCCGCTATCAGATGCGGTTCCACGACGATTGGCTGCGCGACATCCGCACCTGCGGCGATCTGGTGGACTGCGTGGAAGCCCGGATGTTCGACGCGGCCGATCGGGTCACCCGCGGCCGCGAGGCCAGGCGTGCGGCGGCGCCGAAGCCCCCCGCCAAACCGCAGCACGAAGGGGATCCGTTTCCCGAGTGTCGGGCGCTCGAGGACCGGTTGCAGGGGCTCCAGGAGGCCGGGCTCGCGAATCCCTTCCTGCTGGCCAACGAGCGGGTGACCGGGCGAACCGCGCGGATCGGCGGCCGTGATTGCGTCAGCTACACCAGTTTCGATTACCTGGGGCTCGCCGGCCATCCGGAAGTGAAACGCGCCGCGATGACGGCGATCGAGCGGTTCGGCTGCAGCGCCTCGGCGAGCCGGATGGTGGGCGGCAACAACACGATTCTCGACGATCTCGATGCGGCGCTCGCCGACTTCATCGGCACGGAGCGGGCCGTCGTCTTTCCGTGTGGCTACGGCACGAACGCCTCGGTCCTTCAGCATCTCTTCGGCGCCGGCGATCTGATCCTCTACGACGAACTCGCCCACAACAGCATCATGCAGGGGACGGGGGCGTCGAAGGCGGGCAAGCGTTCGTTCCGCCACAACGATCACGAGCAACTCGACGGGCTGCTACGGGATCTGCGCGGCCAGTATCGCCGCGTGGTCGTGGCGATCGAGGGCGTCTACAGCATGGACGGTGATTACCCGGATCTGCCCCGGTTCATCGAGGTGAAGCGGCGCCACGACGCGATGCTCTACGTAGACGAAGCGCACTCGATCGGCACCATGGGGCCCGAGGGACGCGGCATCTGCGATTACTTCGACGTCGATCCGTCCGAGGGCGACCTCTGGATGGGAACCATCAGCAAGGCGCTCGGATCGGGCGGCGGGTATCTCGCCGGTTCGGATCGGCTGATCCGGTATCTCGGGTTCACCACGCCGGCGTTCGTGTTCTCGACGGCGTGTTCGCCCCCCAACGCGGCCGCGGCGCTCGAGGCGGTCCGGGTGATCCAGCGGGAGCCCTGGCGCGTGACGCGGCTGCGGGAGCGGTCGGAACTGTTCCTGAAACTCGCCATCGACGCCGGGCTCGACACGGGAGAGAGCGGCGACACGCCGGTGATTCCGGTGATCGTGGGCAGCTCGTCCCGCGCGATCCTGGTTTCCCAGATGCTCCTCGAACGCGGCATCAACGCCCGGCCGATCCTCTATCCGGCCGTCCGCGAATCGGCCGCGCGGGTTCGCTTCTTCCTCACGTGCGAGCACACCGAGGACCAGATCGTGGAGACGGTGGAGACGCTCGCCGACGTCATGGCGGCCACCTGAGGCCGCCGGGCCGCGCCGAAGATGCCGTCGCGGAATGCGGGCCAGCGACGTTGCACGAGCCCGTCGGTGAGCACGAGCAGGGCGGGCAGGAAGATCAGTTCCGCAACCGTGGCCGCAGCCACGGCGGCGCAGGCCAGCATCCCGAAGCGAGCCAGCGACGGAACGCTGCTGGCCGTGACGGTGGCGAAGCCGACCGCGAGCACGACGCCGCCGATCACGACCGGGTTGCCCGTTTCGGCGATCGCGCGGCGGACGGAGGTGGCGATCGACAGCCCGCCTCGACGGTGCCGCGAGAGGGCCGAAAGCACATGCACCGTGTCGTCCACCGCGAGGCCGAGACAGACGTTGAACACGATCACCGTCGCCGGGTCGAGTGAACGACCGGTGATGACGAGCAACGCGGCGATGACCGCCAGCGGAAACACGTTGGGGACGAGGCTCACGATCCCCGCGAGCACGGAGCGGAAGGCGAGGGCCAGGATGCCGCCGATCACCGCGACCTCGAGCAGCAGGCTCGAACCGAGGTCGCGGACGAGTTGGCGGATGTTGCGGGCGGAAACGACGGACATGCCCGCCAGTTCGAACGTCCAGCCGGGGTGCGCGGCCTGCAGCGTGGTGAGATCCTCGTCGAGCCGGTCGTAGACGCGTTCCAGCCTCCGCGATCCCAGGTCGGCGACGCGGGCCCTGACGATCGCGGTCCGCGCCTCGGGCGCGACGAGTTCGCGAACCTGCTCGGCGTCGAGTCGGCGTCGGGCCGCGTCCGGCAGCGACTCGGCGACGGTGGCGAGCGAAAGGCCGCGCGAGATGCCCTCCGCGGATTCGAGAACGCCGTGCACCTCGTCGAGCGCCGCCAGCACCGCGGCATCGCGCCACTCGACATCGGCCGGCCAGCGGACGACCACGTCCACCCCCAACGCGCCGCCGAAAGCGGCGTCCACGGATGCCAGCGCCCGGGAGGCGGGCGCATTCCGGGGGAGCGAATCGACGACGCGGTTGTCGGCGTCGAGTTTCGTCGCGACGAGCCCGAGGGCCACCGTGGCGAGGCAACCGAAGGCGACGATCGGCCGCGCGTGCCGTACGGAGAACGCCGCCAGCCGGTTCGCGAGCCGGCCGGCGGCCCGCGACGAGCGGCCCAGCCGCCGTCCGCTGCAGAAGCCGGTCGATGCGAGCAGCGGGGTGAGGAGCGTGACGGCCAGAAAACTCGCCAGGGCGCCGACCGCCGCCGTGATCCCGAACGTGCGGACCGCGTCGACCTGCGCCGCCGCGAGCGAGGCGAACCCGATCGCCGTGACGAGGCTCGTGAGCCCGCAGGCGGCCCCCACCCGCTGGACCGCCCCCGACGAGGCCGCCAGCGGCCCGAGACCGCGCCGCACGCTCCGCCGCATGTCCTCGATGAAATGGATCGAGTCGCAGGTGCCCACCACGAGCGCCAGCGACGGCACGACGCTGGTGAGCATGTTCACGGGAGCGCCGAAGAGCCCGAGGATGCCCATCGCCCAGACCGCACCGACGAAGGGGGGCACGCAGGCCACCACCGTCGACCGCAGGCTGCGGGCGACGCTGGCCGAGAGGATCACCGCCAGCGACAGCCCCAGCGAATTGAACACGAGCATGTCGCGCCGCAACGCGCGAGACGCCTGCTCGCGCAGCGCCGGAAGGCCGGTGAACTCGAGGTCGAGCGCCGCGGTGCCCGACTGGAAGGCGGCGAGCGCGGCCTCGATCTGCGAGATCACCCGCGGCAGGAGCGGCGGCCGATCCGCCTCCGGGGTGAGCCGCACGAGCAGCAGCGAGGCGGCGGCGTCGGGCGAGAGCAGATGGCCGGCGACGAGCGGATGCCGGGTGGCCCGGGCCTTGGCCGCTTCGCGGGCCTCGGCGCCGAGCGGGCCGTCGGTGCGCGGGATCACGGGCAGCAGGCCGCTGGCGACGCCCTGGCGGCGGACATCGAAGATCGACCGCACCTGCGCGACGCCCTCGATCGATTCCAGCCGGTCCTCCAACCGCCGAAGCTCGGCGATCGATCCCGCGTCGAACAAGTCGCCCGATCGGGCGCGGGCCAGGATGATGCAGTCGCGGTCCGGGGGGCCGAACAGGGCGGCCACCTCGTCCGCGAGGCGGAAGTCGGTGCTCGTATTCCGAACCAGCGACCTGAGGTCGTCGTCGATCCGCAGCCTCGAGAGCCCCACGACCGCGATCGCGGACAGGGCCAGCACCGCGATCCAACCCCGCCGCTGCCAGGAAGAGCCGGCACCGACCAGCGACGGCGGGCGGCGAGCGGCCGGAGGCTCAGTCCCGGCCGGCATCAACGGTCCGGGCTCTCCTCGTCCGCCTGGCTGCCCGGCGGCATCAGGTGGAGCTCCGCCGGATCCACGATCCAGCCCCGGCAGTTGGCCGCCCCGCACTTGCAGGAGATCGCCGCGTCGGCCGGCCAACTGTAGTCGATCAGAAGCTCCTCGCCCGTTTCGATCGGTCGGATCGTCTGCAGCCACAGGCGGTCTTCCTGGATGCTCTCGTTCTCGTCGAACCAGTAGAAAAGTTCGCAGTTCGGATCGCAACTATGGTTCAGAAATCGCAGCGGCGCGGCCGGCTCCAGCAATCGGCCGCTCGGCAGCTCCATCACGTAGCTGGAATCCTCGGGATGCTCGTCGAGCACGTCGCCGTCGATCTCGCCCAGCACGGCTCCCGCCGTGATCCGGCGGCGGGCGAAAACGCCCCTGCCGACGTGGGTTTCACCGACGCGAATCAGACGCTCGAGTTTCGTCGGGCGGGGACGACCGATTGAGGTATCTTGGTGGGGCATACACGACGTGGCGCGGACGGGGCGAGACGGAGAGTCTGGAACTCTAGCGATCATGAACGGAACCGGTCAACCACCGCATGCCCCGCTGCCACGATTGCCCCGCAGGGCGATGCTCCGGGCGGCGGCCCCGTTCGTGATCGTGGCGGCGACACTCGCCTGCCGTGCCGATGATTCGGCCGGCGCCACGCGCGGCGACGCCTGCCGCCTGCGGATCGCCTGCTTCAATGCCGAGAACCTCGCCGCCCCCGGCGACCAGACCCGGCTGACGCGGTTTCGGTTCGAGCCGGCACGCCGGCGGCACCTGGAACGGATCGCCGCGGTGATCGAGACACTCGCCCCCGACATCCTCGTGATGCCCGAGATCGTTTCCCGGGAGAGCGTGGAGGCGGTGGCGGCCATCCTCGAGAAAAAGGGGATGGCGGACCTGCGCGGCTATCACGTCGAGGGCGCGGACTCCTTCTCGGGGTTTGACGTGGCGATCTTCGCGCGGATCGTGCCCGACGAGGTCGAGGGGCGGCGGATCGCGATCCACGTGCCGGCACGGGCGTCGAGGCCGAAGGGCGAGGCCCCGGCCGACCCGCCGGCCGAAGACGCCTGGCTGCGGCAGTCGTTCACGAGCTTCGACGGGCGGGGCGAGGAGCGGAGCGAGGAGGCGGTCCTCCAGCGACACGCCGTCGCCTACTTCACGGTCTGCGGTCGCAAGATCGGCGTCCTCGGCCTGCACCTGAAGAGCAATCCCTCCGACAGGAACAGCAACGCCCAGCGAACCGCCGAGACGCGGATCGCGCGGGAGATCATCCGCCGGAAGATCGTGGACAAGGGCTACCTGCCGATCGTGCTCGGGGACTTGAACGATTACGACCCGGACGTGCCGATGGCCGACGGCAGGCGCACGACGCAGACGACGGTGCTCCGCGATCTCAAGGACTTCGATCCCGGGAAGGCGGGGCCGGAACTCGTCAATGCGGCGCAGTTCATCCCGCGCGTGGCCGACCGCTACACCTCGCACTGGGATTTCAACGAGAATGGAACCGCCGATTCCGACGACGTGTTCTCGATGATCGACCACGTGCTCGTGCCCCGGGAACTGGAGCCCGCGATCCGCCGCGCCTTCATCTGCCATGCGATCGACCTCGATGTCTCCGACCACTTTCCGGTGGTGGTGGACATCGACCTCCAGGCGGTCGGGCAGGGGGCGGCTCCGCCCCGTCCGTGACGGTCTCGCGCCGCGCCCGGCGACCGTGCCCCGCCGCGGGCCGTCAGCCGTGACCGTCGGCTTCCTGCTGCAGGTATTCCCGCGGCCGGTAGAGCCAGACGACCGGCACGAGCAGCACGGTGGCCACCGCCATGCAGCCGGTGAAGAACCAGTAATAGGCCGAGCCCGTGAGCGTGGAGTTGCCGGCGGCGTCCTTCGTGACCGAGTTCACCAGCGCCGTGAACAGGTTGCCGAGCGACACGCTCAGGAGATAGAGGCTCATGACGAGCGACTTCATCTGCGGCGGCGCCTGCGTGTAGCTGAATTCGAGGCAGGTGATCGACACCAGCACCTCGGCCGCCGTGATCACCACGTAGGCGGCCAGTTGCCAGACCACCGACGGCCACCGGGCCGCCTCCGGACCCAGGCTCGCCGCCGTCAGCCGGGCCGACTCGGCGTCGATCAGCCCCTGGGCATGCGCCGAGATCGCGAAGGCCGCGATCGCCAGCACGAAGCCGACGAGAATCCGCCGCAGCGGCGTGAAGTCGAGCACGCGGCCGACCGCGGGGTAGATCACGAACCCGAACAGCGGAATGAAGAGGAGCACGAGCAGCGGGTTGACCGCCTGGATCTGGCTCTCGAGCCAGTCGATGCCGAGGAGCCGGCGGTTCATCTGCTGCGCCTGCTGCACCCAGGCGCTCCCGGTCTGGTCGTAGAGGGACCAGAAGACGGCGACGAGCAGGTAGAGCGGGACCAGAGAGGCGATCGCGGTGAGCCCCTCCGGGCCGAACGTCTCGCGGAAGTAGGCGGCGCCGCGCGGCGGCACGTGGACGAACCGGTTTCGCCCCAGCCAGAAGACGACCGTGGCCACCGCCATGAGGATTCCCGGCACGCCGAAGGCCCAGCCCGAGCCGTAATGCTCGAGCAGCCACGGGGTGAGGAGGGTGGAAAAGAACGAGCCGAAGTTGATCGCGAAGTAGAACCAGCCGAACACCCGCTCGAGCAGGTGGCGGTTCGACCGGCCGAACTGGTCGCCGACGTGCGCCGACACGCAGGGCTTGATGCCGCCGGAGCCGATCGCGACCAGGGCCAGCCCGGCCAGCAGCCAGCCCCGCGGTTCGAGCGTCGCCGCCAGGAACGGCGCCGGCATGTCCATGAACGCGAGGCAGAGGTGGCCGATGCAGTACACGACCGAGAGCAGCAGGATCGTCAGATACTTCCCGAGGAAGGCGTCGGCCATGATGCCGCCGACGACCGGGAAGAAATAGGCGCTCGCCACGAAGAGGTGCATCCACTTCCGCGACTCCGTCTCCGTCATGACGTCGGGCGTGCCGGCCGCGGACGACAGGTAGCGGGTCATGAAGACGACGAGAATCGTCTTCATGCCGTAGAACGAGAACCGTTCCGCCGCCTCGTTGCCCACGATGTAGGGAATGCCCGGCGGCATCCCCTCGGTGGCGGCCGGCTGCGTGCGGTAGGCGGAGCCCCGGCGGTCGGCGGCGGAAGCGACGGTGCGGGAGGGCGTGGCGGCCATGCGATGCCAGTCGGGAGACGCTTTGGAGCGGGCTGGGAGTGACAGCATGGACGATGGTGCGGCATAAAGGCAACCTGGAGCCACGCATGACCCCCTCTCTTCTCGTCGTCACCATCGATCGGTTGCCGGCCTGGATCCTCCCCGCCTACGGCGCGACCTGGGTGGCGATGCCCGCGCTCGACGCCCTGGCGGGCCGGGGGGTGGTGCTGGACCGGGTGATCGCGACCGGAGACGAAACGCAGCCGCTGCTCCGCGATCTGCTCGGCGCGGAGGATGGCCGCCCGGGCGTGGTGCAGGCGGCGGCGCGGGAGGCGGTCGTCGTGACGGACGACCGCGCGATCGCCGCATCGGGCCTGGCCGGGGCCGCGACCGTGCGGCTGGTCGAGGCGGTCGCGAAGGCCGACGTCGAAGCCGACGCCGAAGACACGAACCTCGCGAGGCTCTTCACCGCCGCGGCCGAAGCCGTGGCCGCCGGCGGCCACCGACTCGTCTGGTGCCACGCCGGCAGCCTGGGCGTCGCGTGGGATGCGCCGGCGGAATTTCGCGATGCGTACGTCGATCCCGAAGATCCCCCGCCTCCTGCCGGCGCGGCGGTGCCCGACTTCGCCGTCGCCGCCGACACCGATCCCGATCGGATCATGGGCATTCGGCAGGCGTTCGCAGGACAGTTGACGTTGCTCGATCGCTGCCTGGGCCTGTTGCTCGACTCGCTGCCGGCGGCGGATGCCGCGGGCTGGACGGTGCTGTTCGCAGGCGTGCGCGGGCTGCCGCTCGGCCTGCACGGCCGCGTGGGCTGTGGTCCGCTTCCCCCCTACGGCGAACTCGTCCACGTGCCGGCGCTGCTCGTCGATGCCAGGGGCCGCATGGCGGCGCAGCGGTATGGCGGCCTGGTCACCCCGGCCGACCTCGGGGCGACGCTCGCCGAACTGATGCAGGGCGGCTCCGCGCCGGCGGCCGGTGGCGAGCCGTGGCGTGGCAGGAGCCTGGCCGGGCTCTTCGCGGCGTGGTCGTCCACGCCCCGCGATCGCGTGATCGTGGCGACCGCGGGCGGCGGGGCGATCGTCACGCCGGCGTGGCATCTCGTGACCGGTCCCGATGGCCCCCGACTCTTCCACAAGCCCGACGACTTTTTCGAGGTCTGCGACGTGGCCAATCGCTGCGGCGCCGTCGCGGAGGAGTTGCAGGCCGTCCTCGAGGCCGCCCGCGCCGGAGATGGGCAGCGGGGCTGGCTGGAGCCGCTCTCGCCCGAGGCCCGCGGCGAGCCCTGATCCGCGGCCGTGAAACGGTCTGTTTTCGGCGGCAAACACGCTTTGCCTGGCCCGCCGCCGCCCGCTACCATCCGCGGCCCCGCGCACGGACATGGAATCGTCGGGAACCGCCTGGATCGCGTCGATGCCCTCGTTGACTGCCGCCCGTGTCGCCCGCCTCTGGCCCGTCTGCGCGGCCGTGGTCGGACTCTGCGGTTGGCGGTCGGCGCCGGCGAGCGAGTTGCCGCTGTCGGCCATGACGGCGGCTGCGGTCGCCGCTGCCGAGCCGATTGCCATCCGCGTGCAGTGGGGGGGCGGCAAGCCCCAGGCGTGGGCCGGCACGATCGCGGTCGTCGAGGAGGGTGACGCGTCGGCGCGAGCGGCCGCCTGGACGGACTGGCGGACGCTCTGCACGGAGCCGGACGCCGCCACGATGATGCACGAGCACGGACCGGGCATCGTCGTGCACGAGCCGCGACCGCTCGCCTCCGACGGCGTGGAGCTTCTCGTCGCCGCTGCGGGACGCAGCAGGCTGCGCGTGCAGTTGGCGGTCGCCGGCGGTCGCCAGCCGGCGACGACGATCGACGTGCCGATCAGCGAACTGCTCGCGAATCCGGTGCAGCGGCCGCTCGACGGTGAAGGGAACCGAATCACCATCCGGCCGACGGGAGCCGCGCTGCACGTCGTGGTGGAGGGAGGGGCCGCCGAGCCCGACGGCGTGCGTCGCGGGGGCACCATCCGCCGGCCCGGCGAGCGGGTTCGGTTTCGCGTGGAGCCGCTGCTCTGGGTGAAGCCCGCCCACGAGGCGGTGGTCGAATTACGGCTCCGCCTCAAGTCGATGTCGCAGGGCGAGGTGCAGGACGTGCAGGCGACGACCCTCGTGCCGCGCGACGCCGGCGCGGCCGGTGCGGCCGACGGCGAACGCCGGCTGACTCGATTCGAGCCGGTGGTGTTCGACGCGACGCTGCCCATGGAGGAGGGCGCCTGCGACATCGGCATCGAGGCCGTGGAGCGGGGCAGCCTGCGGTGGACGAAGCCGCTCGCCACGCGGACGGTGCAGATCGCGGTCGTGGATGATCGGCCCGCCGCCGATCGGCCGGAGGCGGAGTGGAAGCTCGTTCACGAGGTGGATCCGGGCAGTCCGCGGTTGCACGAGCGGCTGCGACGGCTGCCCGGGCTGTCGGGCGGCGCGATGCCCGCCATCCCGCTGCCCTCGATGCCCCTGCCGAGCATCACCCGGCCCAGCATGCCGCTGCCCAAGCTGCCGAACGTGCCGATTCCCTCCGTGTCGGCGATGGTGCCGCGGCTCAGCGGCCTGCTCGCCAGCGGCGACTCCCTCGTCGAAGCGCATCCGCTCGGGCCGATGTTGCGGCTGCCGCCGGCGGGATCCTTCGGGCAGCCGACCTGGGAGGGGATCGTGATCGCCGGCGCGCAGCCCGGCACGCCGCATGCGGTCGAGATCGAGTATCCACTCGATCAGGAGGCGATCGTCGGCGTCAACGTGCTCGAGGTCGATGCGGCGGGTGTCGTCGTCGAGTCGCGGCACGGCAGCGGCTTCGAGGTTCGCAAGGACCACTACTCCGACGGCCGGCCGCGGCTGGCCACGCACCGCTTCGTCTTCTGGCCCACGACCAGGAATCCGGTCGTGCTGCTCTCGAATCCATCGACGCGAAGTCCCGCGGTCTTCGGCCGGGTGCGAATCCTCGCCGGCCCGGAGCGTCTCTCGGCCGCCCGTCCCGGCGCCGGCGGCCAGGTGGGGGCGTCGCCGGCGTCGCGGCGGGTCTACGCATTTTTTCCGGGGCCTGAGTTCTCCGCGTGGGGAGGGGCCGAACGCGTCGATCCAGCCGGTGGCCGGTCATTCGCCGATTGGGCGACGCACCTCGCCGGCATCCGGCATTCGGCCGAGTGGCTCGCCTCGCAGTCGGTCGCCGGCGCGCTGGTGCCGGTGTATGCGGAGGGCGCCGCGCTCTGGCCTTCGCCGCTCACCCGGCACGCGCCGCGTTGGGGCAGTGGCTCCACGACGGAGTCCGGGCTCGATCCGGTTCCCAAGGACCTGCTGGACCTGCTCTGTCGCGTCTACGCCAGCGCGGGCCTGCGGTTCGTTCCGGCGATGGCGTTCGATGCGCCGCTGCCGGCGCTGGAGGCGATCCTCGCCTGCGGTGGCCCCGAGGCGGACGGCGTCGCGTGCGTCGGCCGCGATGGCCGGCCCCGCAAGGGAGGCCGCGGTGGATCGCACTACAACGTCCTCGATCCCCGCGTGCAGCAGGCGGTGGAGGCGCACGTGGTCGAGCTCGCGGCGCGGCTCCGCGGCGCGGCCGCGGTGGACGGCATCGCACTGCTCCTTCCGCACGACGGCTGGCTGCATCTGCCGGGAGTGGCGTGGGGGCTCGACGACGCGACGTTCGCCCGGTTCCTGGCGTCGGTCGGCGCCCGCGAGCCGGCCGCCGACGGCGACCGCTTCGCCCGCCGGGCGGAGATGGTCGAGGGGCCGCTGCGCGACCACTGGCTCGAGTGGCGGGCCGACGAGGTCGCCGCCCTGCACGCGCGGCTGGCGAACGCGCTGGCGCGGCACGATCCGCGGTGGAGCCTGCACGTCGTGCCGACGACGCTGTTCGCGGCGGGCGATCTGGCCGGCAGGCTGCGGCCGCAACTCGCCGCCGGCCCGGTGACCGCGGCCGACTGCTTGCGCGAGGCCGGCCTCGACCCGCTGCGGAGCACGGCCCATCCGCAGGTGGTGTTCGTGACGCCGCACGTGCACGAAGCATCGGACAACCCCGTCGATCGCAGCCTCGTCGCCGCCGCCAATGCGTCGTCGCCACTGGTCAGGGCCGCGACGGAGGCACGGAGGCGCGGCATCGCGATCGTGGAGCAACCGCTCGAGGTCGATCCGCGGGCGATGGTGCCGCACGGACCGTTTGGCAACGCCACCGCGGCGGCCGGGTGTCAGGTCCGCGTCGTGCCGACCGGCGCCGGGGAGGATCGCGGCCTCGCGGAATCCCTCGCCGCCGCCGATGCGGAGGTGGTCTTCGACATGCGCCTGGCCCTGTGCGGTGCGGTCCAGGAGGCCCCCTCGCGGCTGGCTTTCGAGACATTCCCCGCGCAGCAGTGCGCTGCCGTCCCGGGACTGCCCGTGCCCGTGACCATTCGCACCCGGAGCAGCGAGGGCGTCACCCGGGTGCAGGTCGTCAATGCGGCCGACGCGGCCGGCACCGTCATGGTCGGCCTCGAGGGAGCCGCCTCGGCGGTGGTCGATGCGGTGGACCGCTCGCACCTGCCCGTCGGCCAGGCCGGGGTCGTGGCGGTGCCGATCGGCCCGTGGTCCGTCCGGTCGCTAATCGTGGATGGCGGGGTCGCCGTGCGGGCCGCCCGCATGGAATACGACGCCGGCGTGACCGCGAAGGTGGCGGCCCGAATTCAGGATCTGCGCCGCCGCCGGGCCGTGCTCGAGATGCCGGTCCCGATGGAAGGGCTCGACAATCCGGGGTTTGAACTGGGGGGCGACGGAGGGCCGCGCGGGAGTGCCGCGGTCACCGGCTGGGAACTCGTGGAGCCGAGGCGTGGAACGCTCGGTCTGGTGCCCGGAGTCCGGACGGCGGCCGGCCAGGAGGAGGGCATGGGCCTCGCGTTCTCGTCGCTCAAC
>JBEIQP010000110.1:0-8629 GCA_040376455.1 Planctomycetaceae bacterium
CGGGCCCGTAGCCCATCCGCAGGGCCAGCCCCGCGAAGGCCTCGTCGCCGGCCGGCAGCACGTGGGTCTGGCGGTCGCAGAGGATCTGCAGCCGGTGTTCCACGGTGCGCAGGAGCGTGTAGGTGCGTTCGAGAATCTCGCGTTCCTGGTCGGTGAGCCCCCCGGTCTCCGCGAGCCGGCGGATCGCCTCCAGCGTGTTGCCGGTGCGGACCTGCGGCGTGTCGCCGCCGTTGAGCATCTGCAGGAACTGGATCGTGAACTCGACGTCGCGGATGCCGCCCCGGCCGTGCTTCACGTCGGCGGCGTCGGTCCCCTCCGTCTGCGACCGCTTCTCCATCCGCCGCTTGAGCGCCTTGATGCCGCTGATGTCGGCGCGGGTGAGCCAGCGCCGATACACCCAGGGCTGCATCTCGGCGAGCAGCCGGTCGCCCAGTTCCTCGTCGCCGCCCACGCACCGCGCCTTGACCCAGGCCTGCCGCTCCCAGGTGCGACCGACCTGGTCGAAGTACTGCAGCATCGGCTCGAGCGCCAGCGACGCGGCGCCGGACGTGCCGTGCGGCCGGAGCCGGAGATCGACGCGATAGCAGCTGCCCAGGTCGGTCGGCTCGGCGATCAGGCGCACCGTCTCCTGCACGACGCGATCGAAGAACTCCTGATTGGTGCAGGGCTTCGGGCCCTCCGCGCGGCCGTCGGCGGAATGGACGAACACGAGATCGATGTCGCTTGAGTAGTTGAGCTCCCCGCCGCCGAGCTTGCCGAGGGCCAGCGCCGCGATCGTCGCCCGTTCGCCCCCGGGGCCGCGCGGGATGCCGCGTTGCTTCTCGATCCGGTCGGTCGCCGCCTGCAAGGCCGCCTGCACGACGCAGTCGGCGACGTGCGAAATCTGGGCCACGACCGTCTCCAGCCGCTGCCCCGCCACGATGTCGCCGTAGGCGATCCGCAGCGTCTCCCGCCGCTTGAACCGCCGCAGCGCCCGCATCACCGCGTCGGCGTCGGGCAGCAGCCGCAGCTCCGCCGCGAGCGCCGCGCCGAGCGCCTCCCGCTTCTCGGGCCGACCCTGGCCGAGGCGGACCTGCTCCCACGCCTCGGGATCCGCGATCACGATCTCGGCCAGATGGGGGCTGGCGGAAAAGAGCTTGAGCAGCGTGTCGAGCGCCCGCGGATCCCGCTCGAAGAGCGTCGCCGCCGCGAGGGGGCTCCGCACGGCGGCGAAAAAGCGCTCGAGCGCGGCGAGCACGCGGTCGGGGTCGGCCACGTCCGGCAGGAGCCGGGCGAGCCGCGTGGCCAGCTGGGCCAGCAGGTCGAGCGGGAGCCCATGGGCCGAGAATGCCACCAGCGCCCGGTGGGCGGCGTGAGGCTCGGCGAGCCCGACGTCGCGGCCCCACGCGGCGGCCGCGGCAGGATCGTCGAGGAGCCGCTCCACGTCGCGGGCGCCGAGCGCGGCGTCCGATCCGGCCGGCGTGGCCGATGCCTTCGCCCGCCGCCCCGCGTCGCGTCCGGAGGGCGGCGGCACCTCACACCTCCGGGGAGTCGGCGGCCACCCGCGGCGGCGCGGTCTGCGTGATCTGCGTGATCTGATAGAGGGGCGGCGCGTCGCCCGTGAAGCCGAGGCCCTCGAGCGGCACCGCGTCGGCCAGGCCGTCGGCCACGACGCCGGAGAGCGACCAGGCGCCCGCCCCGAGGATGTCGATGTCCACCAGCCGGCCCACGAGCCGCGTGGGGGCGTCGAACACGACGATCCGGTCGCACGTCGTGCGGCCCGTGAGCTGGGCCGTGCCGTCCGGGCCCGGATCGACCGCGCGCTTCTCGTCGCGGGTCGAGAGCCCCTCGACGAGCACCTGCTGCCGCGTGCCGATGAAGCGGCGGTTGCCCTCCAGGCTCACCTGCTCCTGGGCCTCGAGCAGCAGCCGGTTCCGCTCCTTCTTCACCTCCTCCGGCACGTCGTCCGGCAGCCGCTCGTGGGCCTTCGTGCCGGGCCGCGGGCTGTATTTGAAGATGAAACTGTTCTTGAAGCCGGCCGTGCGGACGAGCTCGAGCGTGGTCTCGAACTCGGCGTCGGTCTCGCCGCAGAAGCCGACGATGAAGTCGCTCGTGACGGCCGCCCGCGGCAGCGCCGCGCGAACCCGCCCGAGCATCTCCATGTATTCGCCGATCGTGTAGCCCCGCTTCATGCGGGCGAGCACCGCGTCGGAGCCGTGCTGAGCGGGCACGTGCAGGTACTGGCAGACCTTCGGGAGGTCGCGGACGGCCGCGATCAGGTCGTCCGTCATGTCCCGCGGGTAATTGGTGACGAACTTGATCCGGTCGAGTCCGTCCACGGCGTCGAGCCGCGCGAGCAGGTCGGAGAGCCGGCTCGTGCGGCCGCCGGCCGACCACCGGTAGCTGTTGACCGTCTGGCCGATGAGCGTGATCTCGCGGCAGCCTTCGGCGACGAGCTTGCGGGCCTCGGCGAGGATCGTGTCGGGATCGCGCGCCTGCTCCGGTCCGCGGACGTGCGGCACCACGCAGAAGGCGCAAAACTTGTCGCAGCCGGTCTGCGTGCGGATGAACGCCTGGAAGGGGGTGGGCCGCATCGCCGGATCGCGGTCGGGATCGTAGCTCTCGAAACTCCGCGCGATGGCCTCGCGGCTGCCGCCCTTGCGATCGAGGCTCACCTCCAACCGCGGGCCGCCGCCGGCCCGCACCGCATCGACCAGCGTCGGCACCTGATGCAACTGCCCCGGGCCGACGACGAGGTCCACCCACGGGGCCCGCTTGCGGATCAGTTCCTGGTCCTTCTGCGCCATGCACCCGAGCACGCCGACCACGAGGTCGGGCCGCTTCGCCTTCTCGATCCGGACGCGGCCGAGGGCGGAGTAGATCTTGTCCTCCGCGTGCTGGCGGACGCTGCAGGTGTTGTAGAAGATGGCGTCGGCCTCGCTGCCCGACGCCGCCATCTCCCATCCCTGGCGGCGCAGGGCCGCCACCACGAGCTCGCTGTCGAGCACGTTCATCTGGCAGCCGACGGTTTCAATCCAGAGCCGCTTCATGGTGAGGAGTGTAGCAAACGCCCCGGGGCGTCAGCCGAGCCGCGAACCGGCGTGCAGCGGGCTCCCGCGGAGAAACTCGGCGGCCGTCATGCTCCGGCGGCCCTCGGGCACCAGCCGCAGGATCGCCAGCGCCGTGCCGGCGCCACAGGCCACGACGATCCGGTCGCCGGCCTCGAGCACGGTGCCCGGCGGCGCCGCCGCCGCGGCCGGCGGGACCGCCTCGGGCGGCACGACGGCGACGTCGTCCAGCACCAGCCGCTGCGTCTGGCAGTCGCCCCGGGCGAGGAAGGTCGTCGCGCGGGGCCAGGGATCGAGCGCGCGGCGCAGCCGCTCGATCCGCGCGGCCGGCCACGACCAATCGACGACCCCGTCGGCCTTCGAGAGCCGGGGCGCCTTCGTCGCCTGCGCGGCATCCTGCGGCGTGCCGACCTGCCGGACGCCACCGTCCACCTCGGCCCGCAGGCGGTCGATCGCTTCGAGCACCGCCTCCGCGCCGAGGTGCGCGAGCCGCGGCTCGAGCTCGCCCGCCGTCTCGTGCGGGCCGATCGGCGTGGGCCGCACCGCGATCACGTTGCCCGCGTCGAGCGCGGGCGTCATGTGGATCACGCTCACGCCGGTGGTGGCATCGCCCGCGAGGATCGCCCACTGCACTGGCGCCGCGCCCCGGTGCCGCGGCAGGAGCGAGCCGTGAAGGTTGATGCCGCCAAACGGCGGCAGCGCGAGGAGTTCGGCGGAGAGGAGCTGCCCGGAGTCGCAGACGCCGAACAGGTCGGCCGCGAGCGGCCGCAACGCCGCGACCGACGACGGCTCGTTGACCCGCTCGGGATCGAGGACCGGGATCCCGGCCGCGACGGCCGCCTCGCGCATCGGATTCCGCGACGGCCGCCTGCCCGGTGGCGCATGGTCGGGCCGCGTGACCACGGCCACCACCTCATGGGCCGAGCCGCAGAGCGCCTCGAACATCGGCAGCGCAAACGGCCCCGTGCCCATCACGACGATCCGCAGCCCCTTCACGCGCCGCACCTGGCCGCTTCGAGCCGGTCCAGTTCGGCGACGAGCAGGTCGTGGCCCGGCAGTTCGCCCCGCGACTGCTTCCCGAGGAACACCTCGCGGAAGCTCTCCAGGGACCGCCGCACCTCGAGCGCCGCCGCCTCGGGCAGCCGATCGGTGAAGAGCTTGCCTTCCAGGTGGTCGAACTCATGCTGCACGACCCGGGAGAGGAGCCCGTCGAGATCGAGGTGGATCGGCTCGCCGTCGAGTGACCAGGCATCGACGACGATCCGCTCGGGCCGCCGCACGTCCATGCGCACGCCCGGCAGGCTCAGGCAGCCCTCCTCCTGGACGGCCGTGCCGCGCGGCCGGCTGAGGGTGGGATTGATGAACACGAGCTCCTCGCCGTCGCCCCGGCGGCCGGCCGTGTTCACGATGAACAGGCGGTAGGGCAGGCCCACCTGGTTGGCGGCAAGGCCGACGCCCTGGGCCTCGTACATGATCTCGAACATCCGGCCGACGGCGTCGCAGACCGCGCCGTCGATTCGCGCGAGCGGCAGGGTGCGCCGCAGCAGCGCGGGGTGCGGATATTCCACCAGCTGCAGCGGGCCGATCACGGTGGGCTGCGACGTTGTCTCCATGCGAGTGCGTTCCAGGAAGGGCGCGGGGTGCGGAGCGGCGGCACGCGCACGCTCACTTCCCGACCGCGTGCATCATACAATACCGCTCGGGCCGGGGGATGCGGCGATCGCCGGCCCGGCGCGGCTGCTACGATGACACGCCATGAGATCGACGTCCGAATCAGAGGCCGCAGGATCGGCGCCGGCACCGCCGGGGGCCGCGTCGGCGTGGCGCGACCCGGCCGTCTGGATCGCCACCTGCGGCGGCATCGGCAGGGCCGGCTTCGCGCCCGGCACGCTCGGCGCGGCGGCCGGCGTCGCCCTCTCGGTGGCCGCGGGGGCAGCCGCGGCGTGGCTGGCGGCGCGGTTCCCGTCCGCAGGGTCGGCCGCGACGACGGTGGTCGAATCGCTGCTCGTCGGCGGCCTCTGCCTGGTCGGCGTGCCGATCTGCTCCCGCGCGGCGGCCCTGCTCGGCCGCGGCAAGGATCCGGGAGCGATCGTGTTCGACGAACTGGCCGCGATGGCCGGCACGCTGCTCGTCGTACCTCCGGCGGCACGGTCCGCCGCGGTGCTGGCGGTCGGGTTCGCGCTCTTTCGGCTCTTCGACATCTGGAAGCCGTTTCCCTGCCGCCGGCTGGAGCGGCTCCCGGGCGGGCTCGGCGTCATGGCCGACGACTGGGCCGCCGCCGCCTACGCCGCGGCGGTGCTGACGCTCGCCCGGCAGCAGGGCTGGCTCTGAGACAAGCGGATCACACCCCGGGCACCGAGCAGCGATGCGGATCCTGTTGATCGATCACGGCTGTTGCGACCATCCGCACACGCGGGTGCATCGACTGCGCGAAGGTCTCGAAGCGCTCGGCATCAAGGCCGCCGTCTGCGGGCCCTCGACGGTGCCCGGTCTCGAGTGGCAGCCCCCCGGCATGTACGGCATTCACCTCCACGACGTGGCGGCGGCATCGCGCGACTTCCTCGCGGCGGTGCAGGACGGCTCCCCCGAGGCATTCCTCGCCGCCGTCGCCGGCGTGCGCTCACGGCTGCTGGGGCTCGCCCGGGAGACCGCCCGCCAGATGATCGCGGAGGCCGCCGACGCGCTCTATCCCGACGCGATCTTCGTGCTGCATGCCGGCATCCTCGCCGACCTGGCCGTGGAGACCGGCGCCCCGGTGCTCGTGCACGTGGCGGAGGCCGATCTCGCGGTCGCGGCGGAGCGTCCCTCGCTGCGAAGCCTGGTGGCCGCGGCGATCGGATCGTGCGACGTGGTCGTGGCCGCCGACGCCGCGACGGCCGACCGGCTTCAGGGCCAGTGGATGAACGACGCGGCCGACGCCGCGGTGCGTCTGGAAACCTGGCCGCTCGCGGCCGACAGCGCCGCGGCGATCGCCGCCGCGTGCCGCAAGGCGCTGATCCTGCGGCGCGGCAGGGGGTGAGCGGCTCAGGTCAGGAGGCGGTCGATGTCGCCGGCGTGCAGGGCGTACGCGAAGGCGTCGAAGTCGCGGTAGACCGCGCGGCTCGCGAGCTGCACCACCCAGTTGTGGACCAGCGGCGTGATCGTGACCACGGCCCGCGCGTGCCGGTGCGCCTCCCAGATCTCGATGGCCGTGCCCATCGACGCCTCGGGGATGTAGGCCACGATCAGGTCGAACGCGCGGCACATCTCGATGTGGCCGAGGAACACCTCCCGGGCCCGCCCCATGTCGTAGCCGACGGACGTGGCATGGTTGGCGAAGGGATCGTAGACTTCCGCCTCCGGCCAGTGCGCCTGCACCAGGTCGCGAAGGGTGTTTCGATAGGTCTGATCGTGCACGAGCGCCGCCACGTGCGACCCTTGCATGATCCCTGCCAGAAAGATGCGCATGCCCCGCTCCCGAAAAGTGCCGGCTCCGAAACCGTCCGCGTCCGTCGCGACCGGCCGGGCCCGCAGTGTAAGGCCGGCCGCGGCCGGCCGGCAGGCGGCTGCCGCCGCGACGCCCGATCTGGCCGCCGCCCGGCGCGTCGTGCTCGATCTGCTGGCGATTCCCGGCGTGTCGGGGCAGGAGAAGGAGGTGGCTGAACGGATCGTGAAGTGGCTGCGCGAGGCGGGCTGCCCCGCGGCGGCGATCGCGTTCGACCGGGCGCACATGAAGACGCCCCTCAAGGGCAACGTCGGCAACCTGATCGTGAAGCTGCCCGGCACGGTGGCGGGGCCGCGCCGGCTGCTGATGGCGCACATGGACACCGTGCCCGTCTGCCTCGGGGCGAAGCCGGTCGTGAGCGGACGGTTCGTGAAGAGCGCCGACGCGAAGACGGGCCTCGGGGGCGACGACCGCGCGGGCGTCGCCGTGGTGCTCTCGACGGCGCTCGAGATCCTGCGGCGCGGGCTGCCCCATCCGCCGCTGACCCTCTTCTTCGCGATCCAGGAGGAGGTGGGGCTCTATGGCGCCCGGTTCGCGAAGGCGGCCGACCTCGGCCGGCCGAAGCTCGCCTTCAACTTCGACGGCGGCGCGGTCGAGAAGATCACCGTGGGGGCGACTGGCGGCTACCGGATGGATGTCGCGATCCAGGGCGTTCCCAGCCACGCGGGCGTGGCCCCGGAGAAGGGCGTGTCGGCGATCGCGATCGCGTCGCTGGCGATCGCGGCGCTCGTGAAGGAGGGGCTGCACGGCCTGGTCGAGAAGGACGGCCGCCGGGGCACGAGCAACATCGGCGTGATCCAGGCGGGCTCGGCGACGAACGTGGTGGCCGATGCCGCCGCCCTCCGCGCCGAGGCCCGCAGCCACGATCCGGCGTTTCGCGCGAAGCTCGTGAAGTCGATCGAAAAGGCGTTCACCGACGCCGCGAAGCAGGTGCGGAGCGTCGATGGCAAAACGGGCACGGTGACGTTCGAGGGGCGGCTCGACTACGAGGCGTTCCGGCTGGCCGACGACGAGCCGTGCGTGGTCGCCGCGACGGAGGCGGTCCGCGCCGTCGGGCTCGCACCCCGGCTCGACATCTCGAACGGCGGCCTCGACGCCAACTGGATGGCCGCCAACGGGATTCCCACCGTCACGCTCGGCTGCGGCCAGATGGAGATTCACACCACGCAGGAGCAGCTCGACCTCGCGGCGTACGAAAACGCCTGCAAGGTCGCCTTGCGGCTCGCGACGGGCGGCTGACACGGCGCGTCGCGCACGGTCTGCTACACTGCCCGGCATGACACGGAATCGAAGCCCGCGAAAGGCCGCGACGTCCGGCATCGGGAAGCCGCTCGCGCTCGACCGGGTGCATCAGGGCGACTGCCTCGACCTGCTCGCCCGCGTTCCCGACGGGAGCGTGCATCTCGCGTTCGCCGATCCGCCGTTCAACATCGGCTACGACTACGACGCCTACGACGACCGCCGCACCGCCACCGACTACCTCGACTGGTCGAAGCGTTGGATGGGGGAGATCGTCCGGGCCCTGCGTCCCGACGGCACGTTCTGGCTCGCGATCGGCGACGAATACGCCGCCGAACTGAAGGTGATGGCGACCCGGGAGCTGGGGCTCACCTGTCGCAGCTGGGTGGTCTGGTATTACACGTTCGGCGTGAACTGCAAGTTCAAGTTCAGCCGCTCGCACGCGCATCTCTTTCAGTTCGTGAAGGATCCGGTGACCTACACGTTCAACCTCGACGCGATCCGCGTGCCGAGCGCCCGCGAGCTCGTATACGGCGACCGGCGGGCGAACGCCAAGGGGCGGCTGCCGGACGACACCTGGATCCTGCGGCCGCAGGATCTGCCGGAGGGCTTCACCGCGGAGGAGGATACCTGGTACTTCCCGCGGGTCTGCGGCACGTTCAAGGAGCGATCGGGCTGGCACGGCTGCCAGATGCCGGAGCAGCTCCTGGGCCGGATCATCCGCGCGTGCAGCCACGAGGGGGAGGTCGTCCTCGATCCCTTCGGCGGCAGCGGCACGACGTTGGCGGTCGCCAAGAAGCTCGGCCGTCGGTTCCTGGGTGTGGAACTTTCGGAGGCCTACGCGAACCGCATCGGCCAG